>NZ_JAMYQI010000011.1:0-321934 GCF_040320805.1 Mesorhizobium sp. M0615
CGTTTTTTTGGTGCGGTTTGTATCTTCCCCAGTTCGGGGGTTGGGTGTTTTTTTTTTCTATTGTGTGTTTTTTGGGGGTGTGGGGGGGGGGTCGGCGAGGCTGCACCGACCCCACCCCGCGTCACCAGTGCCGCCTTGCGGCACTTGCTCCGCGACCCTCCCCTCGAGGGGGAGGGTAATCACCCCTGCGAAGGCCTGAACCGCGCCACCAGCGTGTGGCTCTCCGCGGCGTAGGTGAACCTCACCTGCGTCACCGGGTGCTCGGCGCCCCAGGTCCGGCGCTCGACCACCAGGCAGGGCGCGCCGGCGGCGATGTCGAGCGATTCGGCAATGTGCCTGTCGGCCGCGACCGCGCGGATACGGTGCTCTGCCTCGCTCCACGGCACGCGCCCGATCAGCCAAGGGCCGGGGGCAATGTCGAGAAACTCCTCCTCGGCGGCTTCCGCGACGGCGGCCAGATTGATCAGCCGCTGTTCGTGCGCGAACGGCCGCTTGCCGGCAAAATGCCGGCATTCCAGCGCCAGCACCTGTCCAGCCGCTCCCAATTCCAGCAAGGCGCGATCCTCGGCGCTGCTGCGCCTTTTCTGCCGCGCCATGCGCTCATAGCGATAGGCCAGCCCAAGCGCTTCGACCTCGATCCTGATGTCGTGAATTTCCAGCACCGCGGCCTGCGACTGCGGCTGGCGGACAAAGCTGCCCGAACGGCGGCGGCGCTCTATCAGCCCGGCCTTGGCCAGTTGCGACAGCGCCTTGTTCACCGTCATGCGCGAGCAATTGTATTCGCCCGTCAACTCGTGCTCGAACGGGATGCGGTGACCCGGCGCCCAGGCGCCGGACATTATTTTCTCGCTGATGTCGGACAGGATGCGCTGGTGCAGCGAACCGCCGCCTTCCACCGCCGCTGTCTCTGATATGCTCATGCCGAAAGCGCCGTCATCACATGGCGAAAGCGCTCGGCGATCGTCTCACGCGCTGCATGCCGGCCGCCGCTGACCTGTTTTTTTCCGTGCACCCAGACGCAATCGACCTTGCCGCCATTGGCAAAGATCCAGGCGTCGAGGATCGCATCGCCACTTTTTCCGGCCAGCGAAGGATGGTTTTCGTCGAGGGAGACGAAATCAGCCGCGGCGCCGGCGGCGATCCGCGACGGGCCGGCGCCGAGTGCGGTGCTGCCGCCATCGAGGGCGGCGTCGAACAGAGCCCGCCCGGTCGAGCCGCCGGCCACCGCCAGCACATTGCGGGCGCGGTGTGCGAGGCGCTGCGAATATTCGAGCTGGCGCAATTCATCCGGCAGGCCGATCAGCACGTTGGAATCCGAGCCGACGCCGAAGCGGCCGCCATGTTCGATGAACAGAGGTGCTGAAAAGGTGCCGTCGCCGAGATTGGCCTCGGTGATCGGGCAAAGCCCGGCAATGGCGCCGCTTCTGGCCATGCCGGTTGTCTCAGCCTCGGTCGTGTGGGTGGCGTGAATCAGGCACCAACGCTTGTCGATCCCGGCATTGGCGAGCAGCCATTCGACCGGTCGCGCACCCGACCACGCCAGGCAATCCTCGACCTCCTTCACCTGCTCGGCGACATGGATGTGGATCGGTCCGTCCGGCGCAATGGCGGCAACAGCGCTGAGTTCCTCCGGCGCCGCGGCGCGCAGGCTGTGCGGGGCGACGCCGACGACAGCCTGATTCAACGCACGAACCGATTCGCGGCTTTTCTCAAGCAAGCGCTCGAACCGATTCACATCGTTGATGAATCGCCGCTGGCCTTCGTTGGGCGCAGCGCCGCCGAAGGAAGAATGGGCATAAAACACCGGCAGCAGCGTCAGGCCGATACCGGTCTCGCCAGCCGCGGCGGCAATGCGCTCGGCCATCTCGGCAAGGTTGGCGTAGGGTTTTCCGTCACGATCGTGATGGAGATAGTGGAACTCGCCAACGCGTGAGAACCCGGCCTCCAGCATTTCGACATAAAGCTGGGCGGCGACCGCCTCGACCTGATCCGGCGTCATCGACAGCGCGAAGCGGTACATCACCTCGCGCCAGCTCCAGAAGCTGTCGGCGGAGGGACCGCGCAGTTCGGCAAGCCCGGCCATGCCGCGCTGGAAGGCGTGGCTGTGCAGGTTCGGCATGCCGGGGACCACAATGGCGTGGCGTTCGTCACCGCTCCGCGGCGACGTGTCGACTTCGACGGTTGCGATGCGACCGTCCGTGACGACGATCCGCACCTTGTCATGCCAGCCATTGGGCAGCAGCGCCTGTTCCGCAAAGATCGCCGTCACGTTTTTCTCCGCATTCCCTGAACAATTGCACTTGCAGTGCTTTTCAATATGTATATACATAATCGCCATCCAATCAAACGGAAAAAGATGATGGCGGCACAGAACAAAAGCCGGGCAGGGGGCCTTCACCTTTGGCGCAATGCGCGCCTGGCAACCATGGCCGAAGGCGACGCCGGACTGGGCATTGTCGACAAGGGCGCGATTGCCGCCCGGGACGGTCTCATCGTCTATGCCGGTCCGGAAGCCGACATGCCGTCAGCGTTGGCTCAGGGCGGCGAGACTACCGATTGCGAAGGCCGCTGGATCACGCCCGGTCTCATCGACTGCCACACCCATCTCATCCATGCCGGCAACCGTGCCAACGAGTTCGAGATGCGGCTGGCCGGCGCCACCTATGAAGAAGTCGCCCGTGCCGGCGGCGGCATCGTCTCCTCGGTCGAATCCCTGCGTGCCGCGAGCGAAGACGAACTGGTTGCGCAGACGCTGCCACGCCTCGATGCGCTGATGGCCGAGGGCGTCACCACGGTAGAGGTAAAGTCGGGTTACGGGCTCGATCTCGAAAATGAACAGAAGTCGCTTCGCGCCGCGCGGCAGCTGGACAAGCAACGCCCGGTCACGGTCCGCACCACCTTCCTCGGCGCGCATGCGCTGCCGCCGGAAGCAAAAGGCGACAAGGACGCTTTTGTCGATCTCGTCGCCAACACGATCCTGCCCGCAATCGCCGCCGAGGGCCTGGCTGACGCCGTAGACGGCTTTTGCGAGGGCATTGCCTTTTCGCCGGAACAGATTGCCCGCGTCTTCGACAAGGCTAAGGCGCTTGGCCTGCCGGTCAAACTCCATGCCGACCAGCTGTCCAATTTGCATGGCGCCGAACTCGCCGCCCGCTATGGCGCGCTGTCGGCCGACCATCTCGAATACACCGATGAAGCAGGTGCCGCAGCCATGGCCAAGGCCGGCACCGTGGCGACGATCCTACCCGGCGCCTACTATTTCATCCGCGAAACCAGGAAGCCGCCGATCGGCCTGTTTCGCCAGCACGGCGTCAAGATGGCGGTCGCCACCGACAACAATCCCGGGACGTCGCCGCTGACCTCGCTGCTTCTGACCATGAACATGGCCGCGACGCTTTTCGGCCTGACCGTCGAGGAGTGCCTGGCCGGCACCACTCGCGAGGCTGCCCGCGCGCTGGGATTGCTCGGCCAGACCGGCACGCTTGAAGCAGGGAAATCCGCCGACCTGGCGATCTGGGACATCGAGCGTCCGGCCGAACTCGTCTACCGCATGGGCTTCAACCCGCTCCATGCCCGCATCTGGAGAGGACAATGACCGAACTTAACCTGAAGCCCGGCAATGCGACGCTGGCCGACTGGCGCGCTATCTATCGTGGCGCCGTGCCGAAGCTCGACGCTGCCTGCCGTCCGAAGATCAAGGCCAGCGCCGAGGCTGTCGCCCGCATCGTCGCCAAGGGTGAGCCGGTCTACGGCATCAACACCGGCTTCGGCAAACTGGCCAGCGTCCGCATTCCGGCCGAGGATCTAGAGACCCTGCAACGCAACATCGTTTTGTCGCATGCCGCCGGCGTCGGCGAGCCGATGCCGGTCGCTGTGGTTCGGTTGATGATGGCGCTGAAGCTGGCCAGCCTGGCGCAGGGCGCGTCGGGCGTGCGGCCGCAAACCATCGAATTGCTGGAAGCGATGCTGGCCAACGACGTCATCCCCGTCGTGCCGGCGCAGGGCTCGGTCGGCGCCTCCGGAGATCTCGCGCCGCTGTCGCACATGACGGCAGTGATGATCGGCGTTGGCGAATGCTTTACCCCGCATGGCCGCTTCCCGGCCAAGGTCGCTTTCGTCTCGCACGGCCTGGAGCCGGTGACGCTGGGCGCCAAGGAAGGTCTGGCGCTGCTCAACGGCACGCAGTTTTCCACCGCCTACGCGCTGGCCGCTCTGTTCGAGGCCGAAGTGCTATATCAGTCGGCGCTGGTCGCCGGGGCGCTGTCGACCGACGCTGCCAAGGGCTCGGATGCACCCTTCGATCCGCGCATCCATCTCCTCAGAAAACACCCGGGCCAGATCGAGACGGCGGCAGCGCTGCGCAATCTGATGTCCGGCAGCGCCATCCGTGAATCGCACCGCGTCGGCGATGAGCGCGTGCAGGATCCGTACTGCCTGCGATGCCAGCCGCAGGTGATGGGTGCTGCACTCAGCGTGCTGCGCCAGGCTGCCGATACGCTCGGCACCGAGGCCAATGGCGTCACCGACAATCCGCTGATCTTCGCCGAGGACGATACTGCGCTTTCAGGCGGCAATTTCCACGCCGAGCCGGTGGCTTTCGCTGCCGACATGATCGCGCTTGCCGTCTGCGAGATCGGCTCGCTGTCGGAGCGCCGCATCGCCATGCTGGTAGACCCCGCGCTGTCCGGCATGCCGGCCTTCCTGACGCCGAAGCCCGGCCTGAACTCCGGCTTCATGATCCCGCAGGTGACGGCGGCGGCGCTCGTCTCTGAGAACAAGCAGAAGGCCTATCCGGCAAGTGTCGATTCCATCCCGACCTCGGCCAACCAGGAAGACCATGTATCGATGGCCGCACACGGCGCTCGCCGGCTGATCGGCATGATCGAAAACGCCACGGCCGTCATCGGCATCGAACTCTTGGCCGCCGCGCAAGGCTGCGATTTCCATGCGCCGCTGGCGTCGAGTGCAGCTCTGGAAGCGGTTCGCAAGCTGGTCCGCGCAGAAGTGCCGCATCTCGACAATGACCGGCATTTCCACCCTGACATGGAAAAAGCCATCGCCATGGTGCGCAGCGGCGCAGCCATCAAGGCTGCGAGCGCGGTGACATTGCCTTCGATCTCGGGAGTCTGACATGACCGACTGGCTGACAGTGACCGAAGGCACGGCACCCCTGTTGGTGTCGATCCCGCACACGGGTATCGATCTCGCCGGCATCGACAATCGGCTGGTCTCGCCCTGGCTCGGCCGCCGCGATTGCGACTGGTGGATCGACAATCTCTACGATTTCGCCGCCGGCCTTGGCGCGACGATTGTGCATACGTCGATCTCGCGCACCGTTATCGACGTCAACCGCGATCCTTCCGGCGCCTCGCTCTATCCCGGGCAGACGACAACGACGCTATGCCCGACCGAGACCTTCGACGGCGATCCGCTGTATCTGCCCGGCGCGGAACCGACGCCGTCGGAGATAGACCAGCGCCGCATAGCGTATTTCGTGCCTTACCATGAAATGCTGGCGGCCCAGGCCGTCAGGCTGCGCGGCCTGCATGAGAAGGTCGTCATTTACGATTGCCACTCGATCCGGTCGGTGCTGCCGCGCCTGTTCTACGGCACGCTGCCGGTATTCAATCTCGGCACCAATGACGGCCAGACCGCGGATCCTACGCTGCAGGCGCTGGTTGGTCAGATCATGGCCGAGAGCGGTGAAAGCAATGTCATCAACGGTCGTTTCAAGGGCGGCTGGATCACCCGCTATTTCGGCAATCCGCAAGGCGGCTACCATGCGCTGCAGATGGAACTTGCCGATCGCGGCTATTTGCGCGAGCCCGAGGGCAAGGGCGAACCGGACAATTGGCCGGTGCCTTATGATGCCGAGTTCGCCGCGCCGATGCGCGCCACACTGACGAAAATCCTCCAATCCGCCATTGACTGGGCCGGGCGCTGAGACGCCGCCTTACTCCAAAGGGACAATGATGAACAATCCTCGCCACAACATCCGCGAAGTGCGCGCGCCCCGCGGCGACAAGCTCAACGCCAAATACTGGACGACCGAAGCGCCGCTGCGCATGCTGATGAACAACCTCGATCCCGATGTCGCCGAAAACCCCAATGAGCTCGTCGTCTATGGCGGCATCGGCCGGGCCGCGCGCACCTGGAACGATTTCGACAGCATCGTCGCCTCGTTGAAGACCCTCAATGAAGACGAGACGCTGCTGGTCCAGTCCGGCAAGCCGGTCGGCGTCTTCCGGACGCACACCGATGCGCCGCGCGTGCTGATCGCCAACTCCAACATCGTGCCGCATTGGGCGACCTGGGACAAATTCAACGAGCTCGATAAAAAAGGCCTGATGATGTACGGCCAGATGACGGCCGGCTCCTGGATCTATATCGGCACGCAAGGCATCGTGCAGGGCACCTACGAGACCTTCGTCGAGGCCGGCCGCCAGCACTACAATGGCAACCTTACGGGCAAATGGATCCTGACCGGCGGCCTCGGCGGCATGGGCGGCGCCCAGCCGCTTGCCGCCGTCATGGCCGGCGCCTGCTGCCTCGCCATCGAATGCAATCCGGACTCGATCGATTTCCGGCTGCGCACCCGCTATGTCGACGAGAAGGCCGAGACGCTCGACGAAGCGATGGAAATGATCGAGCGCTGGACCAAGGCCGGCGAGGCGAAGTCGGTCGGCCTGCTCGGCAATTCGGCCGACATCGTGCCGGAAATGTTCAAGCGGGGCATCCGCCCCGACATGGTCACCGACCAGACCTCGGCGCATGACCCGATCAACGGCTATCTGCCCAAGGGCTGGACGATGGCTGAGTGGCGCGAGAAGCGCGTCTCCGATCCCAAGGCTGTCGAGAAGGCCGCCCGCGCCTCAATGCGCCAGCATGTCGAGGCGATGGTCGCGTTCTGGAATGCCGGCGTGCCGACGCTCGACTATGGCAACAACATCCGCCAGGTCGCCAAGGACGAAGGCTTCGAGAACGCCTTTGCTTTCCCGGGTTTCGTGCCGGCCTATATAAGGCCGCTGTTCTGCCGTGGCATCGGCCCGTTCCGCTGGGCTGCTCTTTCAGGCGATCCCGAGGATATCTACAAGACGGACGCCAAGGTGCGCGAACTCACCCCCGGCAACACCCATCTGCACAACTGGCTGGACATGGCACGTGAGCGCATCGCCTTCCAGGGCCTGCCGGCGCGCATCTGCTGGGTCGGCCTCGGCGACCGCCACAGGCTGGGGCTCGCCTTCAACGAGATGGTGGCCAGGGGCGAACTCAAGGCGCCCGTCGTCATCGGCCGCGACCACCTCGATTCCGGCTCGGTGGCTTCGCCCAACCGCGAGACGGAAGCGATGAAGGACGGCTCCGACGCCGTCTCCGACTGGCCGCTGCTCAATGCGTTGCTCAACACCGCGTCGGGCGCAACCTGGGTGTCGCTGCATCATGGCGGTGGCGTCGGCATGGGCTTCTCGCAGCATGCCGGCATGGTCATCGTCGCCGACGGCACGCCGGACGCCGCAAGGCGCCTGCAGCGCGTGTTGTGGAACGATCCGGCGACAGGCGTCATGCGCCACGCCGATGCCGGCTACGACATCGCCATCGAGTGCGCGAAGGAGCACCAGCTCAATCTGCCCGGTATTTTAGGCTGATTGGCTTAAATGATGCGCATCCTACGGGCCGCCGACTACCGCGTCATGCCGTGGAAGAATGGCGGCGGCACGACCACCGAGATCGCCGTCTCGCCGGACGGCGCCGGGCTGGACGATTTCGACTGGCGCGTTTCGATGGCGCGAGTCGAGGGCAGCGGCCCGTTCTCGGGCTTTGCCGGCGTCGACCGCACGCTTGCCGTGCTGGAAGGCGAGGGTATCGTGCTTGATATTGCCGGCCGTCCGCCGGCCGAAGTGACGGCGGCTTCCGCCCCGCTGTCCTTCCCGGCCGATGTGCCGACCACGGCCGCGCTGATCTCCGGTCCGATCACCGACCTCAACGTCATGACCCGCCGCGCGCGGGCCACGCACACGGTCGAGCGCCTGGTGTTCTCGGTTCCGACCGATATCCGGCCGACCAGCGCTATGACCCTGATCCTGCCGTTCGACGGCGAGGTCGGCCTCAGCGGCCCGACATCGTCTCGTCTTGGACCCCTCGACACGCTGTTGCTCGGTCCGCAGGCGAAACTACGGGTTGAACCGGTACGGCCGACGACCGTGTTCGTCATCCGGATAGCCAGGCTGGGCCAGCCGCACCGCCAGCACAACGATTAACGCCTGTTGCCAAACATGATCGCACGCCGGAGAAATCTGGCGTAAGCTGTTGTCTGGATCACGAAAAAGCCCGAATCCTTCCGTCGTTCCAAGGCGGACGGGAGGGCAGGGGTGCTCGTCCTTGAGTTGTCGAAAGCCCCACTTAAAATGTCGAAGGGATAACGCCTCTGGCGTGGTGCGAAGCAAAACTTTCGGCCAGTGTAATCATGCAACCAATTGCATTTGAATCGGTTTTAGGGACATTGCCGTGGCGGTGGCGCCGCATCGCGTCCCCCATGCGGAATTTTCAATGAATATCCAGACAAATCCTGCCCAAATCGAAAAGTCCAGCGCCGGCTTCCCGGTCATCACCGAAGAGCCGATACGCTCCAATTTCCTGCCCGAAGAGCGGCTGCGCGCGCTGGGCGAAAGCCTCGCCAACGGCGACATCAAGGACCTGTTCGGCCTGACGCCGTTCGATTTCCAGGCCCGCATCCGCGACAGCGCCAAGAAAATCCTCGAAGTCTACCGCTCGACCAATGCCGCCCAGGCCAAGGGCGAAACCATCACGCCTGCCGCGCAATGGCTGCTCGACAACAATTATCTCGTCGAGGAGACCATTTTTCAGGTGAAGCGCGACTTGCCGCGCCGTTTCTACCGGCAGTTGCCGACCCTGGAAGTTGCCGATCGCGCCGCGGTGCCGCGCGCGCTGGCCTTGGCCTGGAGCTATGTTGCCCATTCCGACAGTTCGGTTTCGGCGACCATGTTCAAATCCATCGTCGAGGGTTTTCAGTCGGTCGAGCCGCTCAAGATCGGCGAATTGTGGGCGCTGCCGTCGCTGCTGCGCTTCGTTTTAATCGAGAATCTGCGCCGCATCGCCGTGCGCGTCGACCGCACCAGGCAGATGCGCCATATCGCCAACGAGGTCGCCGACCGCGTGCTGGCGACCGACGACAATGCAGACCGCCGGAAGATCCTGTCGGGCTACGGCGCGCATGCGCAGGACACCACCTTCGCCACCCAGTTGCTCTACCGCCTGCGCGACGGCTCGCAGAATGCCGGCAGGGCGCTGGAATGGCTGGAGGTCGAGCTCGAGAAAACCGGCTCCGACGCCGAGGAAATCATCATTTCCGAGCATCGCACGCTGTCCAGCGGCAATGTCACCACCGGCAACATCATCCGCGGCCTGCGCCTCATCAACGACGTCGACTGGACGGTGTGGTTCGAGGGCGTCAGCCGCATCGACACGCTCTTGCGCGAGCGCACCGATTTCGCCGCGCTCGATTTCTTTTCGCGCGACCAGTACCGCACGTCGATCGAGCAACTGGCGCGCCGCTCCGACCTGTCCGAATTCCGTGTCGCCGAAAAGGCCATCGAGCTGGCCAGCCATGTCCCCGGCGTCACCGATGCCTCCGGCGTGCCGGATGCATCAGCCGATCCGGCCATGCATACCGATGTCGGCTTCTTCCTGGTCGGCCCGCGCCGGCCGGATCTGGAAGAGGCGATCGGCTACCGGCCGCCCTTCCATGTGACCTTCAAGCGCGCCTTCACCGCCACGGGCTGGCTCGGCATCGTTGTGCCGGTCTTCCTGCTTACGGTGCTACTGCTGGTTGTCTCCGGCAATGCGCTTGCCCATCTTGGCCTGTCGGTGGAATCCATCACGCTGATGCTGGCGCTGTTTGCGGTGCCTGCCAGCGAAGGCGCGCTCGCCTTCTTCAACACCGTTGTTTCACTGTTCCTGAAGCCGACGCGGCTCGTCGGCTATGACTACAAGCACGGCATTCCGGCGGCATCACGCACCTTGGTCGTGGTGCCGTCGCTGATCGGCTCGCGCGATGATGTCGAGGAAAACATCCGCAACATCGAGGTGCATCACCTCGCCAACACGGCCGAAGAAATCCATTTCGCGCTGCTGTCCGACTGGCCGGATTCCAAGACCGAGATCGACGCCGCCGACATCGAGATCCTGCAATATGCGCGCGACGAGATCGCCAGGCTCAATGCCCGTTATCCCTCGGAAGGCGCGCCGCGTTTCTATATCCTGCATCGCCGCCGGCTCTACAACCAGGCGCAGGGCGCCTGGATGGGCTGGGAGCGCAAGCGCGGCAAGCTGCATGAGCTGAACCTTCTCTTGCGCGGCGATAGCGACACCACCTTCCTGCCGCTCGACGTGCCGCTGCCGGAAAAGGTCGTCTATGTCATGACGCTCGACGCCGACACGCGCACCACGCGCGACGCCGTGTCGTCACTGGTCGGCAAGCTCGCCCATCCGCTCAACCGCCCGCATTTTGACGCGACAAAGCGCGTCGTTACCGCCGGCTACACCATTCTGCAGCCGCGCATCACAGCCTCGCTCACCAGCGGCGACGACGCTTCTTTCTTCCAGCGCGTCTTCTCGTCCAACAGCGGTCTCGATCCTTACGTCTTTGCCGTCTCGGATCTCTACCAGGACGTCTTCAGCGACGGCTCCTTCACCGGCAAGGGCCTTTATCACGTCGACGCTTTCGAGGCGGCGCTGCAGGGCCGCATCGAGGAAAACACCGTCCTCAGCCACGATCTGCTCGAAGGTGCGCTGGCGCGCGCAGCACTTGTCACCGATGTCGAACTGGTCGAGGACTATCCTACCCGCTACTCGGTCGACGCCTCGCGCCACCACCGCTGGGCGCGCGGCGACTGGCAGCTGCTGCGCTTCATCGTCTCGCCGCGTTCCGGCGTGCCGGCGCTGTCGCGCTGGAAGATGGTCGACAATCTGCGCCGCTCGCTGACCCCGATCTTCTGGGTGATGGCGGCGATTGCCGGCTGGACGCTGCTGCCCTTCACGCAGGCCGCGCAGTGGCAGGCGCTGCTGATCCTGTCGCTGTTCATGGCGCCGACCTTCGATGTCGTCAACGCCATCCTGCCCAAGAGCGGCGACCAGACGCCGCGCGGCCATTTCTCCGCGCTGGCGCACGACACCGTCTTCGGCACGGCCCTTGTGGCGCTGAAAGTGCTGTTGATGGCGCACAATGCCTGGATGATGGGCGACGCCATCGTGCGCACGCTCGACCGCCTGTTCGTCAGCCGCCAGAATCTGCTGGAATGGCGCACCGCGTCGCAGGCGCACAAGGGCGGCGACAACGATCTCGGCTCCTATTACAGCATGATGTATGGCGCCGTGATCATCGGCGTCGTCGGTCTCGCTATTCCCGTACTGGCCGATTCCACCGGTGCCTTCGTCGCCTTCTTCTTCGCTCTGTTCTGGATCGGTTCGCCGGCGGTTGCCTGCTGGATCAGCCGCTCGGCCGAGACCGAGGACCGCCTGCGCATATCGCAGGCCGACATCCACGCGCTGCGCACCGTGGCGCGCCGCACCTGGCATTATTTCGAAACCTTCGTCACGGCCGAGCACCACAATCTGCCGCCCGACAATTTCCAGGAAAGCCCGGCGCCAGTTGTGGCGCCGCGGACGTCGCCGACCAATATCGGCGTCTACCTGCTGTCGGTGGTGTCGGCACGCGATTTCGGCTGGATCGCGCTCTCCGACGCCATCACTCGCATCGACGCCACGATGACGACCATCGAGAGCATGCCGCGCAACCGCGGCCACCTCTTCAACTGGTACGACACCACGACGCTCAAGCCGCTCTATCCGCTCTACATCTCGGCCGTCGACAGCGGCAATCTGGCCGGACATCTGGTCGCGGTGGCGGCGGCCTGTGCCGAGTGGGCGGAAGCCCCGTCCGTTCACCTGCAGGGCGATTTCGAAGGCGTCCTCGACACGGTGAGCATCCTCGACGAGAGCCTCGAGGAATTGCCTGACGACCGCCGGCAACTGCGGCCGTTGCGCCAGCGTCTGGCCGACCGCCTCGACGGCATGCGGCGCGCCGTCATGACCATCAAGGCGCAGCCGGAGATGGCCTCGATCCGCACCATTAACCTGGCCGTGCTTGCCGGCGAGATCCGCAAGCTCGCCACCGCCATCCACACCGAGGCCGGATCGCAGCGCAGCGACATTATCGCCGACTGGGCGGCACGGCTGGAAGCGACCTGCGAGGCGCATGTGCATGACTCGCACAGCGACGAAAACGCCGTCGAAGCCTTGCGCGCCAAGCTGCTGGCGCTGCGCGAACGCTGCCGCCGCTATGCCTTCGAGATGGATTTCTCTTTCCTGATGCGTCAGGAGCGCAAACTGCTGTCGATCGGCTACCGGGTGGAGGAGCATCAGCTCGACGAGAGCTGCTACGATCTTCTCGCCTCCGAGGCGCGGCTGACCAGCCTGTTCGCCATCGCCAAGGGTGACCTGCCCACGGAGCATTGGTTCCGGCTTGGAAGGCCGATTGTCGAGATCGGCTTCCAGGGTGCGCTGATGTCCTGGTCGGGCTCGATGTTCGAGTATCTGATGCCGCCTTTGGTAATGAAGGAGCCGCAGGGGTCGATCCTCAACCAGACCAGCAAGCTGATCATCAAGCGCCAGATCCAGTACGCGCGTTCGAAGAACGTGCCCTGGGGCATTTCGGAAGCGGCCTACAACGCCCGCGACCGCGAACTGACCTACCAGTATACCAATTTCGGCGTGCCCGGACTTGGTCTCAAGCGCGGCCTTGGCCAGAACACGGTGATCGCGCCTTACGCCACGATCCTCGCGGCGCAGTTCACACCGCGCGAATCCGTCCAGAATCTGGCCAGGCTGCGCTCCATCGGCGCTCTCGGCCGGCATGGCTTTTATGACGCCGTCGACTTCACGCCGCAGCGCGTGCCGGAAGGCACCGACCATGCCGTTGTCCTGAACTACATGGCGCATCACTCCGGCATGTCGATCGCCGCCGTTGCCGACGCCATCTTCGAGGGCAGGCTGCGCGACCGCTTCCACAGCGATCCGGTGATCGAGTCTGCCGAACTCCTGCTTCAGGAGAGGGCGCCGCGCGACATCCCGACCGCCACGGTCAGGACCGAAGCCGACGAGCGCTCGAAGGACGAGACCGAGGTCGAGAGCCCGGATTCGCGCATCGTCCTCGACCCGCTGAGGGCGTTGCGCGCCACCAGCGTCATGTCCAATGGCCGCTACTCCGTCATGGTCTCGGCCACCGGTTCCGGTTACAGCCGCTGGGGCGAACTCGCCGTCACCCGTTGGCAGCCCGACCCGACCGAAGACCGGCTCGGCTCCTACATCTTCCTGCGCGACGCCGGCAGCGGCGACTGGTGGTCGGCCACCGCGGAGCCGAAGCAGGCGACCGGCGAGAGAGTGCAAACGCTGTTTTCCGACGACAAGGCGAGCTTCGTCAAAACAGTGGGCTCGCTGCGTTCGGAGGTCGAATGCATCGTCATCTCGGAAGGCAATGGCGAGGGACGGCGCGTCACGCTCTACAACGACGGCGCCACTGACCGGCATATCGAGGTGACCTCCTTTGCCGAGCTGGTGCTGGGCAACGAAGCCTCCGACAATGCCCATCCTGCGTTCTCGAAAATGTTTATCGAGACCGAGATCGCTGCCAACAACGGTGCCATCTTTGCCACCAGGCGCACGCGCGACAAGCACGAGCCTGACGTCACCATGGTGCATTTCGTCACCGATCCGTCCGGGTCGGCGCGCGATGCCGAGGCCGAAACCGACCGCCGTGCCTTCATCGGCCGTGGCCGTACCATCGCGGAAGCGGCGGCCTTCGATCCCGGCGCCAAGCTTGGCGGTCACCACGGCTTCACCCTCGATCCGGTAGCGGCCCTGCGCCGCCAGGTGCGGGTGCCGGCCAACAAGAAGATATCGCTGACCTTCTGGACCGCCGTCGGCGCCAACCGCGCCGAACTGGACGAGGCCATCGCCAGGCTCGACCATCCCGAAAGTTTTGCTCGCCAGGCGATGCTTGCCTGGACGCGTTCGCAGGTGCAGACCCGCCATCTTGGTCTCAGCCTGACCGACGCCGCCAACGTGCAGAAGCTGGCGCGCTTCCTGATCTATCCCGATCCGTTCCTGCGCCTGCCCGGCGAATCCATCGCTTCGGGGCTGGGCAAGCAGTCCAGCCTGTGGCCGACCAGCATTTCGGGCGATTTCCCGATCTTCCTGGTCCGCATCGGCGACGTGGCCGACCTCGAAATTGTCGCCCAGGCGCTGCGCTTCCAGGAGTATATGCGCGCCCGCGGCATGATGATCGACTTCGTGGTCGTCAACGAGCAGGCATCGTCCTATGTCCAGGACCTGCAGCGCGCGGTCGAAACGCTATGCGAAAACAGCCGCCTGCGCGGCAAGGAACTCGGGCCGCGCCAGCACATCTTCGCCGTGCGCCGCGACCTGATGGACGAGGCGACGTACAAGACGCTGCTGGCGGTTGCCCGCGTGGTTCTGCACACGCGCAACGGCACCATCTTCGACCAGATCGAACGCGCCGAGGCGGCAGCCTTGCAAGCACGCGATGGCCTGCAGCCGGCGGCCCCCGCGTCACTGCGCGAGCCGTCTCTGCCGGTGCCGGCGGCGCCTGCATACCATGCCGCGTCCGACAGCAGCGCCGACGGCAGCGGCCTCAGCCAGTGGAACGGCTTCGGCGGTTTCGAAGGCGATGGCCGTCACTATGTCACGCGTCTCACCGGCCGGCGCACGACTCCGCAGCCCTGGATCAACGTCGTCTCGAACACCTCGTTCGGATTCCATGTCTCGGCCGAAGGCGCTGCCTTCACCTGGAGCCGCAACAGCCGCGATTACCAACTGACGCCATGGTCGAACGATCCGGTCACCAACCGGCCGGGCGAGGGCATCTACATCTACGATCAGGCCAGCGGCAAGGCATTCTCGCCGCTGGCTGCCGTGGTCCGCGATCCCTCGATGACCTATGAGACATGGCACGGCCAGGGCTTCTCGACCTTCCGATCCAAACGCGGCCCGCTGTCAATGGATCTGACGCACGTCGTCGATCCCGTCGATCCAGTGAAGATCACGCGGCTGCGCATCCAGAACTCGGGCTCGGCGCCGGCGCGGCTGCGCATCTATGCCTATGCCGAATGGGTTCTCGGCAGCCATCGCTCGAGCACGGCTGCGACCATCATCCCGTCCAGGGATCCAGCGACCGGCGCGCTTCTGGCGCAAAACCCCTACGGTCTCGATTTCGGCGACCGGGTGGCCTTCCTGGCCGCCACCGGTCCGGTGCATTCGGTGACAGCCGATCGTGGCGAGTTCATCGGCAGGCAGGGCACCAGCGCCTTCCCGCACACTGTCGTCAGCGGCGCCGGCCTGTCGGGCCGCGTCGAGGCCGGCGACGATCCGTGCGCAGCTGTCGCCAGCGACATCGACATCCCTGCCGGCGGCGACGTCACGCTGGTCTGGCTGCTTGGCGACGCCGCTACATCAGCCGAAGCGAGCGCGTTGGTGCAGACCCATTCGGGCAAGGATTTCGACCAGCGGCTGGCCGATAATGAACGCGTCTGGCGCGGCTTCCTCGACACCATCCAGGTCGAGACGCCCGACAAGGCGCTCGACGCCATGGTCAATCACTGGCTGCCCTATCAGAGCCTGGCCTGCCGCATCCGCGCCCGCTCGGCCTTTTATCAGGCAAGCGGCGCCTTCGGCTTCCGCGACCAGCTACAGGACACGCTGGCCCTGCTTGCGCATGATCCGAAACTGGCGCGCAACCAGATCCTCAATGCGGCGCGCCGGCAGTTCCCCGAAGGCGACGTCCAGCATTGGTGGTTGCCGCGCACCGACGCCGGCGTGCGCACTATGATCTCCGACGATGTGGTCTGGCTGGCGCATGCCACCAATCGCTACATCGAGGTGACCGGCGATACAGGGATCCTGAAGGAGCAGCTGCCTTTCATCGACGGGCAGGTGTTGGGCGAGGGCGAGCACGACGCCTTCTTCACGCCGGAAATCTCCAAGACGAGCGCTTCGCTTTACGACCATTGCGCGCGCGCGCTCGACCTTGCGGTCAAGCGCAGCAGCCCGGCCGGGCTGCCGCTGATCCTCGGCGGCGACTGGAACGACGGCATGAACCGCGTCGGCGAAGCCGGCAAGGGGGAGAGTGTCTGGCTCGGCTGGTTCCTTTTGAAGACGCTGGGCGACTTTACCACCGTGGCCAAGGGGCAGGGCGACACCAAGCGGGCGCAGGCCTGGACAAAACACGCCGATGTGCTGAAGCGGGCGCTGGAAAGCACCGCCTGGGACGGCCAGTGGTATCGCCGCGGCAGCTACGATGACGGCACGCCGCTTGGCTCGCACAATTCGGACGAGTGCAAGATCGACTCCATCGCGCAGTCGTGGAGCGTGCTCTCCGGCGAGGGCGACCCCGCGCGCTCGACCACGGCGATGCAGCAGGCGACGAACCTGCTGGTCGACGACAAGCTCAAGATCGTCAAACTGTTTACCCCGGCCTTCCAGAACACGAGAAAGGACCCTGGTTACATCAAGAGTTATCCGCCGGGCGTGCGCGAGAACGGCGGCCAGTACACCCATGCGGCGACCTGGTTCGTGATCGCGCTCGCCGAAATGGGCCGCACCGACGATGCCTATCGCTGCTTCTCGATGCTGAACCCGGTCAACCATGCGCTCGACGATGCATCGGCCGAGCATTATCGCGTCGAGCCGTACGTCGTTGCCGCCGACATCTATTCCGGTGAGGACAAGGGCGGTCGCGGCGGCTGGACCTGGTATACGGGCTCAGCGGGATGGCTCTACCGTGCTGCGGTCGAAGGCATTCTGGGCATTGAGCGGCGGGGCAAGCAGATCACGTTCCGGCCGAAACTGCCCAGCCATTGGGACGGCTATTCTGCCACGCTGAAGATGCTGGGGTCGGAGATCAAGGTTCGCGTCATCCGCGACAAAAAGGCCAAATCAATCTCGCTCGAAGTCAATGGAACCAAGACAAAATCTTCCGGTTTTCAGCCGAAAGCCGGCGACAAGACCGAGGTGGTCGTCAAGATACCCTCGTAAAATCAAAGGCTTCAGGTTATTGACGCGCGCCTTTCGAGGCGCGCGTTTTCTACTTCGACATGCTCCTGGCGCAGAACGGCGTGCCTTCCCGATAACGGCGGTCCAAGCGTGCAGTGACTAAAAATGTGGCAGGGCCAGCTGTTGCCATGATTTTGCCGCAAGACTGACATTTCACCTTTTATCTCAAACCGTTAGGTGATCACGGCAGATTTCGCAACGTCGTCATCTTTTGTTCGCAGAATGGGAACGGAAGAGGTAGACGGGCATTGTTTTGCGACCCGTTAACCGGTACGTGTCAAGAAATGGTGCGGTGCACAATAATGTTTTGGGCGGAGTAGCTGAAGTGTCACTTCTGCAAATCTACTGGAGAGCGCTGGGTTATCTCGCAGCCGACAGGAAGCGCGTTGCGTTTATCTGCGGTGCGAATGTCGCGCTCGCCATTATCGCCATCCTCGAGCCGATCATGTTCGGCCGGGTAATCGACGCCATCTCCGATAAGGGTTCGGTGTTTTCGACGCTGGCGCTGTGGGCCGGTCTCGGCGCCTTTAACATCGTCGCCTTCGTGCTGGTGGCGCGCGGCGCCGACCGTTTTGCCCACAAGCGGCGCAGCGAGGTGCTGTGCCAGTCGTTCGAGCGCGTGATCACCATGCCGCTCGCCTGGCACCACCAGCGCGGCACCTCCAACGCGCTGCACACGCTGCTGCGCGCCGTCGAGACGCTGTTCAGCCTGTGGCTTGAATTCATGCGCCAGCATCTGTCGACGGCTGTTGCGCTGGCTCTGCTGATTCCGACCGCTATAAGCATGGATCTTCGCATGTCGCTGGTGCTGATGGCGCTGGGCGTTCTCTATGTCGGCATCGGCCGGCTTGTGATGAAGCGCACCAAGGCGGGCCAGGCCGCGGTCGAGCGCCACTACCATCAGGTGTTCGCGCATGTGACCGACTCGGTCAGCAATGTCGCCGTGCTGCAGAGCTACAACCGTCTCGGCCACGAGGCCGATACGCTGCGCCGCTATGTCAAGAACCTGCTCGACGCGCAGAACCCGGTGCTCGACTGGTGGGCGATGGCCAATGCGCTGCACCGCCTGTCGTCGACCATTTCGATGATGGTTGTGCTTTTGATCGGCGCCTATCTGGTCACCCATGGCCAGCTCAAGATCGGCGACGTCATCGCCTTCACCGGCTTTGCCACGCTGCTGATTGCCCGCCTCGACCAGATGTCGGCTTTCGCCAACCAGATTTCCGAAGCCCGCGCCAAGCTCGAGGACTTCTATCACCTCGAGGATTCGGCCGCCGACTCCGCCGAGCCGGACGGCTTGCGCGACCTCACCAACGTCACCGGCCATGTCCGCTTCGAGAATGTCGGCTTCGAGTTTGCCAATTCGCGGCAGGGCGTCGACGACGTCTCCTTCGAGGTCCAGGCCGGGCAGACGGTTGCCATCGTCGGCCCGACCGGCGCCGGCAAGACGACGCTGATCAACCTCTTGCAGCGCGTCTTCTCGCCGTCTCATGGCCGTATCCTGATCGACGGCATCGACACCCGCACGGTGACCCGCAAGTCGCTGCGTCATTCGATCGCCACCGTCTTCCAGGATGCCGGCCTGCTCAACCGCTCGATCGAGGACAACATCCGCGTCGGTCGTGCCGAGGCGACTTATGACGAGGTTCACGCCGCCGCCAATGCGGCTGCCGCGCAGGATTTCATCCTTGCCAAGAGCGCCGGCTATGACACCGTCGTCGGCGAGCGCGGCGGCCAGCTTTCAGGCGGCGAGCGTCAGCGCATCGCCATTGCCCGCGCCGTGCTCAAGGACGCACCGATCCTGGTGCTCGACGAGGCAACGAGCGCGCTCGATGTCGAGACCGAGGACCGCGTCAAGGAAGCCATCGACGAACTGAGGCGCAACCGCACCACCTTCATCATCGCCCACCGCCTGACCACCGTCCGCGACGCCGACCTGGTCGTGTTCATGGACAAGGGCAAGGTGGTCGAGATGGGCGGCTTCGCCGAACTGTCGCTGCGCAATGGCCGTTTCGCCAGCCTGCTGCGCGCCGGCGGCCTGCTCAACGACGAGGAAGTCCGCCGTCTCAGCCGCACGGTGAATATCGAAGCTGCGTAAGCTTTTTTACCTCCCCCTTGTGGGGAGGTCGGACCGAAGGTCCGGGTGGGGTAGTGCCCGCCACCCCACCCCGCTGCTTTGCAGCGACCCTCCCCACGAGGGGGAGGGTAAATAAGACTGCGACACTCCCTCGATTGCCCCGAACGCGCCGCCGGTCTATCTAGACCTTATGAGCGATACCTCCTCACGCCTCGCCGGCTGGACCGACCTCGCCAACCCCACGCGCTTTGTCGGGCTGGCCGATAGGCTGGTGCCGTGGCTGGCGTCGATCGCCGCGATCCTGCTCGCCATCGGTCTCTATATGAGCTTTGCCGCGCCTGAGGATTTCCAGCAGGGCATCACGGTGCGCATCATGTATATCCACGTGCCTTTCGCCTGGCTCGCCATGATGTGCTACACGGTGATGGCCGTCGCCGCGCTCGGCACGCTGGTCTGGCGCCATCCCTTGGCCGATGTCGCGCTGAAGTCGGCAGCCCCGATCGGCGCCACCTTCACCGCACTTGCGCTGGTCACCGGCTCGATCTGGGGCAAGCCGATGTGGGGCACCTGGTGGGTCTGGGACGCCCGCCTGACCTCGGTCTTCATCCTGTTCCTGATGTATCTCGGCATCATCGCGCTGACGCGTGCGCTGGATGACGCCAGCCGCGCCGCCTGGGCCGCCGCCATCATCACGCTCGTCGGCTTCATCAACATCCCGATCATCAAATTCTCGGTCGACTGGTGGAACACGCTGCACCAGCCGGCGTCGGTGTTCCGGCTCGGCGGACCGACGATCGATCCCAGCCTGCTATGGCCGCTGCTGGTGATGGCGCTCGGCTTCACCGTGCTGTTCTTCGCGCTGCATTTGACGGCGATGCGCACCGAAATCCGCCGCCGGCGGGTGATCGCCATGCGCAGGGTGGCAGCACGGCAGGCCGACTAGCGCGATTTTCAAAACCGAAGCCATACGCCTGCCGCCAAACATTAGCATGTGCTGCTATGTTGCGGTGCAGCAACAAGAATTCTCAAAAGATTGTTCCCGACTTCGCTTGGCTCCTTGATCTCGTTTGCTTTCTTGACAGCTCGGCCGCGAAGCAAGAGTGATACCAGTCACTAGTTGTAGCGAGGGAATCGGCGATGAAACTGCGCTTGTTGGCTGGCGTCTCGACATTTGCATTGGCGCTTGGCTGGAGTTCGGCGTACGCCGCCGACGCGATCGTCGACGTTCCGAGGGCAGAGGATCTCTGGTACGTCACGCTCTTCGGCGGCGCCAGTTTCCCGAACCATGTGAAAACGGACTACAATGGTACTGGGTATTCAGTCGATCTTGATACCGGGTTCGTAATCGGCGGCGCTGTCGGTCGGCGCATCAACGATGTGTTTCGTGTCGAAGGCGAACTGTCCTACGCGCGCTACAAGGCAAGCGAATACAGCTACACGGGCGTCGGCAACTATCCGGCTTCCGGCAATCTGTCGGCCACCTATCTTCTCGCCAACGTCTGGGCCGATGTTGCGCATTTTGGTGATGCCAAACTCTATGTCGGCGGCGGTCTCGGCGCGGCCTATGTTACCGCCGATACTCACTTTGATGGCCACGCCTTTGGATACGGGCCTGGCGGCTGGGGTTTCGCCGGCCAGGTGGGCGCCGGTGTTACCTACGCGGTAACGCAGAATGTCGACCTCGATTTCGGTTACCGCTTTAAGGCCGTGACAAGCGTGGATCTAGACGACAATGATGGCGGCGGCACATACGAGAACGCCAAATTGTACTCCCACAATCTCCAGCTTGGCGTTACCCTGAAGTTCTGATTGGTTCGTCGCAGGCCGCGACCGGGATTTGACGGATGCCGCTCTTGCCACGCCGGCAACCCCTGGGCCTGCCGGCAATGATCCCAGCCTCGCTGCCGACCGCCGGTGAGCCGGCGGAAAAGACATTGCAGCGCGGCATCGACCTGCAACGGCGCAAGCGTTTTCGCGAGGCCGAGTTCTGCTACCAGACGGTGCTTCGCACGCAGCCCAAAAATGCCATGGCGCTGAACCTGATGGGCACGCTCGCCATCGAGGCCGAGCATCATGACGCCGCCATTGCCTATATGGAAAGGGCGGTCAAGCTCGAACCGGACAACGCCATCTTCCGCAACAATCTCGGCAATGCCTACAATGTCACCGGCAACGTCGACAAGGCGCGCAGACATCTGAGAAAGGCGATCGAGCTCGACGGAGGGCTCATCGAAGCGCTGTGCAATCTCGGCCGCTCCTACCGCAGCCAGCTCGAGGGCGACATTGCCGAAGGGTTCTATCGCCAGGCGCTGGCTATCGACGGCCAGTCGGTGATGGCACTTGCCGGTATGGGCGATTTGCTCACCGACATTGGCCGGCCGGCCGAGGCGGTCGAATGCTTCAGCAAGGCCCTTGCCATCGACCCGGGCCATGTCGAGGCGCTGGCTGGAATGGCGCTTGCGCGCCGGGCGGTCAAGGACGATCCGACGTTGCCTTTGGTGCTGAAACGCCTGGAATTGCCGACGACCACCGATCGCGAGCGGGTAGTGCTGCACCACGCCGCCGGCAAGATGCTCAATGATCAGCGCGATTATGGCCCGGCAATCCGCCATTTCGCGAGGGCAAAGGCGATTTCCGGCAATGATTTCGACATCGACCGGCACACCCAGCTTTACGACAGCTTCATCGACACCTTCGACGCCGGCTTCTTCGAGGCGCGAGCCAATTTGGGAAATCCATCCAGACGCCCGGTCTTCATCGTCGGCATGCCACGGTCGGGAACGACGCTGACCGAGCAGATATGCGCCAGTCATCGCGATATCCATGGCGCCGGCGAGTTGTCGACCATTCGTTCACTTGCCGGCGAACTTGGGTTCGACAAGCTCGACCCAGCCATTTTCACCAAGGCCATGGCGGCGCTCACTGCGGCCAAGGCCAAGGAGCTTGGATCGAAATATCTCGACGATCTCAAAAAGCGCAACAACACGGCGCGGCTTGTCGTCGACAAGATGCCGCATAATTTCGAGCTGCTGGCCTTCATCAGCCTGATCTTGCCGAATGCCCGCATCATCCATTGCCGGCGTGACCCGATGGACAATTGCGCGTCCTGTTTCATGCATAATTTTTCCGAGGCGCACGGCTATAATGCCGATCTTACCAAGCTTGGGCAGTATTACCGGCAGTATGACCGCCTGATGCGCCATTGGACCAAGGTCATCCCGCTGAATATCCACGACATGCCCTACGAAGAAACGGTCGCCGATTTCGAAAATCGCGCCCGTGGATTGATCGGATTCCTCGGCATCGAGTGGGACGATGCCTGCCTGCGTTTCAACGAGACCGAGCGCACCGTGCGGACGCCGAGCCGCTGGCAGGTGCGCCAGCCGATCTATTCATCCTCGGTCGAGCGCTGGAAGCTGTATGGCGACGCGCTGGATCCGCTGAAGGCGGCGCTGGGTCCGGTTTATCCGTCCTGATTTCAGTTGGCCCGAACAACCTCGCGCTCGACGCGCGCTGGCGTAGATTAGACCTGAGTTGCATCGTGCTTTGGGGCCAAATGAAAGCCGAATGCTTTCATGACCGCCACTGTGGTTTCCAGCGTAGGATTACCGTTTTCGCTGAGCGAGGTATAAAGATGCTCGCGAGCCAAGCCGGTCTTTCTGGCAATGTTGCTCATCCCCTTGGCGCGGGCAACGACACCGAGGGCGGACGCGACGAATTTGGCGTCTCCGGTTTCCATTGCCTCTGCCAGAAACGCCTCGATTGCCGTATCGGAATCGAGCATTTCGGCGGGATCGAAATCATAGATTTTTTCAACCATTGTCGTCACTCCATTCTACGGCCAGGCGCTTTGCTGTCCGTATGTCGGTTTCTTGTGAACTTTTATCCCCGCCGCACAGGAGCAGGATGACCGTTTCACCGCGCTTGTGAAATAAACGCGATAGCCGGGCCCATAGTGAATGCGCAATTCACTGATGCCTTCACCCACTGGGGCCACGTCGCCGGGATTTCCTACAATCAAACATTGCAGCCGAACGGCAATTGCCGCCTTGGCTCTTCCGTCTTTCAGCTTTTGGTGCCACCTCCGAAAGGTGGCTGTCTGCTTCAGGATTGCCATGGGGGCTAGTAAGTTATAAATTACAATTCGTCAATGTCGAAATAGGGCGAGCCTCCAAAACGAAAAGCCTCACCCCATCCGCCCACGCGCTTCCACCTTCAGCGTTTCCAGCACCTTGTCACCGTCGATCAGATGCACCTGGTCGAACAGGTTGGTCACGACGCAGCAATGATCAGGCACCACGCGCACGCGCTCGCCAATGCGAAGCTTCGCACCATTTCCAAGCGTGACCGTGCCATGTTCCTCGCTCAAGCTGGTGACGCGGGCGCCGGGCATGCCGAGCAGCTCGCCAAAATCGGCGAGCCCCAGCGTGTCGCTGGACAGCGCCTTGCTGCCGCTGTCCAGGATGGCGCGGGCCGGCGTCGGATGGCTGACCACGGTGGCGAGCACCGTCAGCGCACAATCGTCGAGCGTGCCGACGCCTTTGGCGACCTGGTAGCGGTCGAGGTAGATGTAGGTGCCGGGGCGGTATTCGGTCACCACGCTGTCCTCGCCCGAGCGCCACATGTCAGGCGTGCCGCCGCTGGAGATGCGTTCACAGGCGAGGCCCGAGGCCGCGAGCGTTTGTTTGGCGCCGGCCAGCCACGATTCAGCCTCGGCGGCGCGGCCGGCCGCGGGGTAGGTCATCAGCCCGCCGAAGGTGAGCCCCTTGGCTTGGTCGATCAACTTCGCCAGTGCCAGCGCCTCGGCGGCGCTTTGCACACCACAACGGCCCATGCCGGTGTCGCATTCGACCAGGACGGGCAGGGGGTGCCCTGCATCGGTGAAGGTGGCGGCGAGCCCCTCCAGCGTTTCGAGGCTGTCGGCCGTCACTGACAGTGTCACACGGCCATGCAGGGCCTTGAGCCGCTCCAGCTTGGCGCGGCCAAGGATGTTGTAGGGCAGGAAAATATCGGTCAGCCCGGCATCGGCCATCACCTCGGCTTCGCCGATCTTCTGGCAGGTGATGCCGACCGCGCCGGCCGCCAGCTGCTTCTTCGCCCAATAAGGCAGCTTGTGCGTCTTGATGTGCGGCCTGAGTTTCAGCCCCCGGCGGTCGGCATGCGCCTGCGCTCGTGTGATGTTGGCTTCGGCGCGGGCTGCGTCGATGAGGATCGCCGGCGTGTCGAGGTCGTCTATGCCTTGCATGAAATATCACCCTGGGAAATCTGGCTGGACTTATGACCCCGATCCGCACGGATGTCATGGGGCCAGCACGCAGTTTGCGTCGACACCGCAGCGCTGTTCGGCTATGCGCTTCAGATAACTCCAGGGAACGCGACGCGAAGGGATCACGATCATGAAACGCTCCACCGTCAACGACATCATCCGCGATGCAGACGCCTTCATCCGCTCGTTCGGCTACATCATGCCGCCCTTCGCCTACTGGAGCCCGGAAGAGATGAAGGCGCGCAAGGCCGACTCCGCCGCCATTTTCACCTCGCGGCTCGGTTGGGACATCACCGATTACGGCCAGGAAAAATTCGACGAACTCGGCCTGTTCCTGTTCACCGTTCGCAACGGCGTCTATGCCGACATGAAGAAGGGCATGGGCATGCTTTATGCCGAGAAGATCATGATCTCGCGCAAGGATCAGCTGTCGCCGATGCACCGCCACAACATCAAGGCCGAGGACATCATCAACCGCGGCGGCGGTAAGCTCGTGCTGGAACTGTTCATGCACGATCGCGACGGCGGCATCGATCCGAAGGCCGAAGTGACGGTGCCGGTCGACGGCACCATCCACAGGCTGCCGGCAGGCGGGCTCCTGAAGCTCGACCCGGGCCAGAGCGTGACGCTGCTGCCCGGCGTCTGGCACGCCTTCTGGGCCGAGGGCAAGGATGTGCTGATCGGTGAGGTCTCCACCGTCAATGACGATCTCACCGACAACGTCTTCCGCGAGCCGATCGGCCGCTTCTCCAACATCGACGAGGATGTCGCGCCGGTGCACCTGCTGGTGTCCGACTATGAGAAGTGGGTGGGGTAGGCGAGGCCTAATCGCCCCAATTCACCTGCTGAAAGAACGTCCAGATGCTGATCGTGCTGTCATCCCGATCGCTCGTGCTGTGCAGCGTCAGGACAATATCCACGGTGGGCGGCGCCTTGATCAAGACTGTGATCAGGCGCGCGCTGCCTTCAGGCACGATACCTATGCCTGAGGTCATTTCCCAATTTCCGTCGGCTTGCTGAAGTCGGGAAGAAGTATCTCCGAATTGCTCCCTCATCGATGCATCGTTTGGAAACGGTTCGTCGGTGAGTTCTGCAAATTCCTTCCAGGATCCGGAGACTGCCGCCTGAATGGCGCGTTCTATTCTGGCTTTTTCCGCTTCGCTAACTTGAGCCGGCATCCGAACTCCGATCTACCGCTGGTACTTATCCGCCTTACGCGTCCCCAGCAAAAGCTTGCGCTCAAGCTGTGCCCGCAGCTCGCCATAATAGGCGGTGAGGAAGGCCCTGGAATCGACCGGCTCGATCGTCATGCCGATCTTGCGCCCGATCGTTTCGGCCACGGCTTTCAGCGCGAAATAGTCGTCGCGGCGCAGCACCTCTTCCAGCTTGTGCAGTTCGGCGATGCCATAGGCATCGAGCTGCGCCTGGGTGAAGCGGAAGGCGCGGGTGGTGGTATCCTGGCGTTGCGACAGGTCTTCGACCAGCGCCAGCTTGGGTGCCTCCACCACCCAGGTTCCGGCCAGCAGGTCGCCGATGCGCATGCGGTCGCGGTTGAACAGCGGGAAGAGCGCAAACAGCAGCGTCCACACCAGCCCGAAGATCGTCGACAGCGTGTCGGCGAGCCCCATCTGGCTGCGGCCTAGGATGATCGACAGCGGCAGGAAGATCTCGATCTCGCGCATCAGGTTGCGGGCAATGACCTGATCGATCGACAGGCCGGCGCCGCTGCGCGATGCCACCCGGATGCCGAGCATCCGTTTGCCGGGTGTGGCGGCGCGGCGGCCGGCTTCGAAGACGATGAAATAGGCGTTGCGCAGGAAGAAGATCAGGATGATCCAGACGATGAACAGCGGCTGCGCGCCTTCGCCTTTGAGGCCGGCCAGCCCGAACAGTGCAACGATCGAGATCACGATCGCCGTGACGATGATGATGACAAAGTCGAGCAGGAAAGCGGCGGCGCGGGTGCCGGCATCGGCGAGCTTGATCCGGAGATCGACGCCTTCCGGCGTGACCAGCGGCCGTATTGTCGAGACGGCAGCACGCCTAGCGGTTGCCATGCCGCACCACCCTGAACACATAGAAATAGCAAAGCCACAGCGTCAGCATGACGCCGCCAATGGCATAGCGTGTCACGTCGCTGGTGATCACCTGCCTGCCGATGCCTTCGAGCAGGCCGGCAAACAAAAGCATGATCGTCACCCCGACCATGGTGGTGGCGGCCACGCGCCCGGCATAGGCAGCAGCCGTCATCCGCGTCAGTTCGCCGGGGAAGGCGATGCGCGTGCCGATGCGCATGCCGGCGGCGCCCGCCAAGGCGATCGCGAACATCTCGGTGGTGCCGTGGATGGACAGCCAGCCGCCCAGCTCCAGCCCGAGCCCCTTGGCGATGTAGATCTGGAACATCGCGCCAAGCAGGCAGCCATTCATCAGGATCAGGAGCACGCTCGGCACCGCGAAAGCAAAGCCGAGCGCGAAGGCAAGGATCGCCACCTGGACATTGTGCGTGAACAGATAGGCGGCGAAGCCCGACAGGAAATTGCTGTCGGCGCCGTCATAAAGCACCTGTCGCAGGACTTCGACTGAGGCATCCGGGTTGCGCCCGCCGGCCAGGCTCGGCGGAATGATGGCGTCGAACCAGCCCTTGTCTTTGGCCACCAGCCAGTAGCCGGCGCCGGCGCCGACAAAGGTCAGGACGACCGACAGCAAGGTCTCGCGCCACAAATCGCGAATGGCATGCGGCCAGTCATGCAGACAGAAATCGCCGATGCGCTGCCGCAAGCCGCGACGCGCGCCATAGAGGTAGAAGTAGCCGCGCAGGCACAGCGCTTCGAGATAGCTGACCAGCGCATTGTCGAGCGACGTCGCCCGCGCCACCGAAAGCGAGGACAGCGCCGAGCGGTAGAGCAGCGGCAGCGACAAAAGCTCGTCTTCCGACAGCGTGCGCGGCGCACGTTTCTCGACCCGGGCAAGCAGCGCCTCGAACGCCTTCCAGTCGGCCTCGCGCTCCGAACGGAAGCTCGCCAGCGACTGGCGCACGGCATCCTTGCCGACCAGCGCGTTCACAACAGATCCTCCCGCTTGAGCTCGAGATAGCGCTCGACCAGTGCTGGTCCGAGCCTTTGATGATCGGCTTCGATGACGTGCGCGCCGAGCAGCCTGAGCCTGCCGATGACGACCTGCCTTTCGCGCAGCAGCCCGCCGGCGACGACCGAGCGCGCCACATTCTCTGGAGCGTCCGGCGGCATGTCGGCCAGTGTCTCCAGTTCGACATCCTTCATCATCATGAACAGCACCAGATGCCGTTCGGTGAGCCGGCCGACGGTGCGCAGCATCAGTTCGGCGCTGATCGGATCGACGAAGTCGGTGAAGATGATCACCAGCGAACGCCGGTCGAGCTTTGCTGCAAGGGTCGTCAGCGCCAGGGTGAAATTGGTCTCTTCGGTGGAATAGTCGATCTCCGCCGCCCGCTTCTGGATCATGGCGAAGCTGGCGGAGCCGCGCACGGCGCCGCTGGAGACGCGCGGCCGCGCATCGAAGCCGAACAGGGAGACCATGTCGCCGCCCTTCAGCGCAATGAACGCCGACAGCAAGGCTGCGGTGACGGCGCGGTCGACCTTCGGCACGCCGTCGACGGGCTCGCACATCAGCCGGCCGCTATCGATGGCCAGCACGATGTTGTTGTTCTCCTCGATACGGAATTCGCGCGCCAGAAGCCTGCCGTGGCGGGCGCTGCGCTTCCAGTCGATCATGCGCCGGCCCATGCCGGGCTGGTAGTCCTTGAGCGCCTCGAATTCGCGGCCCTGGCCGGCGCGGCGCTGCGCATGTCCGTCGGGCAGCGCCTGGCGCTGCAGAAGCGTGATCGCCTCGTCGCGGGCGCTGCTGACGTTGGGCAGCACCACCACCTTGCCGTCCATCGGCAGCACCACCTGGTTCCAGACCAGCCCGAACGGCCCGCGCCAGCGCACCCACAGGCGATCGAACCTGGCAATGCCGCGCCGCAGCGCCTGAAATCTGAGATCGAGCGATGCGCTGCCGGCCTCGGCGGTCGATGCGCCGCCGGTGCCGCCCAGCGGTTGCAGCCGCTCGTCATGGCCAAGACGCGCCTGCACGGCGCGCGGCCGTCCGCCGAGCCTGGCGGTGACATTGACGGTGAGCTGGCCGCCGACGCTGACTTGCGGCGGGGCGTGGATGCTGGCGTTCAGAGAAGCCCGTCCGCGCCCAGCGGCCGCGTCCACGGCCAGGAAAGCAAGCAGCGCGCAGATCCACAACAGGCCGAGATACCACATCGACGGCAGCGCGAGCGCGATCAGGAAGGCCGGTATTGCACCGGCCGCACCTGCCCAGACTGCCCGGCCGCTCGGATAAATCAACGTGGCGCTTCCGTCTGGTCTACAAGGTCGGTCACGATCTGTTCGACCAGGCGGCCGTCGATCTGCGCCGCCGGCGACAGGATAACGCGATGGCGCAGCGCCGGCACGGCAAGCGCCTTGACGTCGTCGGGGATGACATAGGCACGCCCGTCGAGCGCTGCCCGAGCCCGTGCAGCTCTCGCCAGCATGGCGCCCGCGCGCGGGCTGGCGCCGACCTCGAGGTCGGGGCTTTCGCGCGTGGCGCGCACCAGCCTGGCGATATAGTCGACGACATCATCGACCAGCGTAACCTCGCCGACGGTCGCCAACGCCTTTTCCAGCGTCTTGCGGTCGGCCTGGGCGGTGATGCCGTATTGCTTGATATCGTGCGAGGCGGTGCCGCCGCCATGGTGGATGATGATCGCCTTTTCCTCTTGCGCGCCGGGGTAGCTCACCCGGTGCTTGAACAGGAAACGGTCGAGCTGGGCCTCGGGCAGGGGATAGACGCCCTGATGCTCGATCGGGTTCTGCGTCGCCACCACCATGAAATTCTGGCCGAGCGCATGGGTGGTGCCGTCGAAGGTGACGGCGTGCTCCTGCATCGCCTCCAAAAGGGCAGCCTGGGTCTTGGGCGGCGTGCGGTTGATTTCGTCGGCGAGCAAAAGGTCGCAGAAGATCGGGCCGCGCGTCAGCGTGAATTGCCCGGTCTGGAAATTGTAGATGTTGGAACCGACGATATCGCCGGGCATCAGGTCGGGCGTGAACTGGATGCGGCCATAGGCGACCCCCAGCGCCTGGGCAAAGCAGCGCGCCGTCATCGTCTTGGCCGTACCCGGCGGTCCTTCGAGCAATATATGCCCGCCGGCGAACAATGCCGTCAGCATCAGATCGACCGTATCGTGTTGCCCGGTGATGGCCTTGGCCACCTCTTCCCTGATCTGTGTCGCCAGGGCCTTCACATCATCGACGTTCACCGAGCCTCCTTGCCGTCCAGTCGTGCAGCTTTTCGGCTGCATCATGCATTTGTGTCAGGGTCTTTGCCGCGTTCGCAGCTTGCAGGCGGGTCGTGAAACCGCCGGCTTCGTCCTTGTCGCGGGAATCGAGCCAGCGGTCGAGCGCTTCGCCCTGCAAACCGTGCGGCGCGCCGAGCAGCGCGCCGGCGCGCACGCGTGCCAGTGCTCCATAGCGGTCGCCCAGTTCCTCCAGCCGGCCGGCGCGGCGCAACAGCATCGCCGTGGTGTCGACCAGCGCGCGTTTGCCGAAGGCGATGGCGCGCTGATCGGCCCGTGGCGGCCCGAACCGGCCAAGGCCATGCAGGAAGGCAAGTGCCGCCGCCGCCAGGATGGTCAGCGTCAGCGCCAGGAAGGGCGGCTCGACCAGAAGCTTGGCGAGATCGTATTTTCGCCCGACGCCATGCAGCGTCAGGTCGAACATGACGGCACCCTCTTCGGGCTGCAGGAGCTCGATCAGCTTGAGCGCCGCCGCCGCCTTGTCGGGATCTTTCAAGCCGGCGTTATTGATGAGATCGGGGTCCGTCAGAATGTAGAACCGCTCGTCTTCGACCTCGGTCAGCACGGCCTTACCGTTGCCGGCGGCAATCAGCGGGTGTTCGTCGGCCACCCATTGCAGCTGGTCGGGAACGCTGACCATTTGCCCTGAGACGTCGAGTTGCTTGACCGTGGTCTCACCTTCGCCGAGCTTGGCCTTGGCGATCCGGGCGAGCCAGTCGTTGACCACGACGTCCGGCAGCCGCTGGATCTTCATCTCCCACCCCTCGTGCTCGAACAGCGGCAAGGTCGCCCATTTGGGCAGCACGAAGAGCGTATCCAGGCCCTTGCGAAGCTTGACGATGTTGGCAAGCGCATCCGGGTCGCTGTCGGGCGAAATCGTGACGATCAGGAGGTTCGTGTCGATCTGGAGATCGCTGTCGGACCGCGCCATGTCGGGCGCTTCGCCGGTCAGCTCCAGCCATTCCGCCAAGCCGGCATAGCCGATGCCGCTCTTCGAGAGCGGCGTTGCGCCACCGACGCTCGGCTGGCGAAAATCGGGGGCATAGGTGGACAAAAGGAAGAAGCCCGCCGCCGCGAGCAGGCTGGCGAAAATGCCCCAGAACACCGTCCTGCGGCTGAACGGTTCCTGCTGGGCGATGTCGGCTGTCGCGTCACTCACGTCCAGGCATCCCTGAAGACGAATCGCTCATAGGCGCTGCGCGCCTCCTGCCAGCCCTCGGGCCCGACCGGCCGGCGCGCGAACAACGCCGCCTCGACGATGCGCGCGATCTGGGTAAAGGCGCCACGCGCCCGCGTTGGCAGCGACGCCGCTCCCGCGATATCGCGCGCGGTCAGCGACGGGCGCAGGAAGTCGGGCAGGCGGCCGGCAATGTCGGCAACGCTGCGGCGCAGCAGGAGATGCACCGCCTCCTCATACTCGCCCCGGGCGGCCAGCGCATCGGCTTCCGACAGCAGGACCTGCGCCGCGCCAATGTCGGGGCGCCATGTCGCTTCCGCCTCGGTCACGCTCTTTTTGCGCCACCAGGGCAGGCGCCAGGCGACGCCTTTCACCTCAAGGAAAATCAGCAGCAGAATGATTGCGGCACCTGTGATCACGGCCCCCCAGAACAGATAGATCATGTAAGGGCCGAGCTGTGCCAGGAATTCGGCCAGCGGCTTTAGCCACTCGGGCGTCTTGGGCTGTACGTAGGCCGGCAGGTCGAACTGGATCGAATCGTCCGACAGCAACTGCTTGTGCAGTTTGGCCAGCCATTCGGCTTGCGCAGCGTCCGGCTGTGCAGCAGTCACCTTTTCGCCCCCCCTGCAACCTGCGGTTCGCGGGCCGACACTGACAATACGCCAAGGCAATTGCAAGCGGCGGCAACCGCAAGTATCAATATCGGTGATTTATACTTTCTGATTTCGGGTATCCATTAGTCGGGGGGAATGTAACATGACGTCAATCGCGAGCGAGCGGCCGGAACGGTTCAGCATCGGCAGGGCTTTCAGCAATACGTTTTCGGTAATCGGACGAAGCTTCGTCCCACTTGCCGCCATCGTCGGCCTTTTTTCGACGCTGCCTGCGCTGCTGTACAACATCTGGAGCTTTAGACAGATTGCAAAGATAGCAGTACCTGGGGCGAGCTTCGAGCAATCGGCTATGGCGGGCTATGGTGCCGTTTCGATGATTGCCGGCCTGGTGCTCCTGATCTTGGCCTTTCTGGCGCAGGCGGCGCTGGTACGAGCGACAATCGAAGATTTGAACGGCAAGCGCCCGTCGATTGGCGATTGCATTCAGATAGCCCTGCGCAGCTTCCTCCCCACGCTCGGAATTGGTCTTGTGATCATCGTGGCAATGTTTCTGGTGGCGATGATATTAACGGTCATCACCATGGCCATCCCCATCGTCGGCGGTGTGATTGCACTTCTGTCGCTCATCCCCATAGCCATGTGGCTGATCAGCATATCGGTGGCTGTGCCTGTCGCAGTTCAGGAAAGGCCTGGCGTCTTCGCCTCGATTTCGCGAAGCAGGGCGCTGACGAAGGGAAGCCGCTGGCGGATATTCGCGCTGTTTCTGGTCCTCGGCATTGTTGCGATAGGGCTACAAGTGGTTTTCACCTTGCTGTTTCAGGCTGCTATTGCGAGCGGCGGGATCAGCACGACCGGTCTCATTGCCGCTGCCATCGGAAGCAGCCTGCTGTCGACAATCGTTTCGGCGGTGATTTCGGTGGCGATTGCCGTCACCTATGTCGAGCTGCGCCAGGTCAGGGAAGGCACCAGCGTCGACGAACTGGCGGAGATCTTCTCGTAACGAAGGTTTTGGCCCGAGAACAGCCAGTCATGTTGGCGCGATTGGCCGGGATCTAGCTCGGGCCGGAAGGGGTAATCGTGGCATCGACGGCGTCGGCGCGGCTTGAGAAGTTCCAGATCGGCAGGGTTTTCAACAACACCTTCGCCGTGATCGACCGCAATCCCGGTCTGATGATTGCTTTGGCGGCGCTTTTCCTGGTCCTCCCAGCAGTTGCGCTCAATCTGTCGAACCACTGGAATGGCGGCCCCAACGGCTACATCGCCGCACCTCCACTCGGCGCGAAGTGGGTCATTATGAGCAGCTCGTTCTTATCGCTCGTTTTAAGCCTGATCTATTTCGTTTGCGCGCTGTTGTTCCAGTCCTCGCTGGTGCAAGCGACGATAGAGGACCTGAACGGCAAGCGCCCGGCGATCGGCGACTGCATCCAGATAGCCTTGCGCAGCATATTCCCGACGCTGGGGGTGGGGCTGATTGTCTTTTTGGCCATGATCCTTGGCCTCATCGTGATGGGCATCGCCGGAATGTTGGTGCCGATCTTCGGAGCGATCATTGCCTTCGTGGTGTTGCTCGTTGCCGGCATCAGGTGGCTGCTCGGCATATCGGTTTCCGTGCCGGTGCTGATGCAGGAGCGGCTTGGCATGTTTGGCGCGATGTCGCGCAGCCGTGCTCTGACAAAGGGCAGCCGCTGGCCGATGTTCGGTGTCTTTCTGATCCTGTTTTTGGCGGCGCTTGCCTTCCAGATGATGTTTGCCTTGCTGATCGGCCTGATTTTCGCTTTCTTCAGCGGCCTCTCGACGGTTGCCCTGATTTTCGGCGCTATCGGAAGCGTCCTTATCGCGACGGTCGTGTCCACGGTGGCATCGGTGGCCATTGCGGTCGCCTATGTTGAACTGCGCCAGGTTAGGGAAGGCACCAGCGTAGACGAACTGGCGGAGATTTTCTCTTAGAAGGCGAAGCCAACTCGGCTGGTCGGGCGGCGGGGATTTCAGTGACAACAGCTTGGCCCCGCCTCCGCGCTCGTCCGACACAGGCACGACGAGGTGATCGCCACATCCCGCGCGAGCTGGACATGGTCGAAGCAGCGTTTGGCCGCACGGTCTGCCTCGTCCTTGCCGTGCTCGTTCCAGGTGAGGTTGTAAAAAGGCCCGGCGGCATAGGCGATGCCCCAATGCACGAAGGCGCAATCAGGATCTGTCTCCAGCGCCTTCTCGAAGCACTTTATGCCTTCCTCATGGTTGAAGCCGTAGCACCAGTTCAGCCCGATATCGAACCAGCGCTGCGTCTCGACCGAGGCGGTGGAGATTGGACGGCGATAGGTGCCGAGGTCGAAGTGGTCCATGCGTTCTCGTGCAAAATATCGCGGCCAAAGTGTATCAGGCCTTGAACTCAATCTTGGGGTGCTGACCTAGGTAAAGTGCGAAGCAATCTGTTCGACAGGGTCCTTGTCTGGGCGCACCAAAAGCCAGAAGATCAGCCCTGTAGCGCCACCGAGTATCCCTATGAAGGAGCATGCATAGAGAACTCCGCCGATTCCCAATGGAGGACTCCACTTACTGAGGCCGAAGACAAACGCTGGAACAAAAACTGCCAGAAAGCCAACGACGACGTATACCCAAAAAAACTGCCAGCGCCGTCGGGTCAGGACATAGAAGGCCGGAATTCCTACCACCGCCTCCACAACATAGAAAACAAGGGTTACGAAGATGAAGCCCGACAACGGCCCCGTCTCAGGGTGGTTCGCATGCCAATTGTAGCCGGGCAGGATCGCCGGAATAATGGGTGCAAGAATGAAAGCCCAACGGGCGCGCATGTGTATTCTCCGGAATGACGCGAGCCCACAGCGGCGCCTCGTCGACACACCAGACCGATCCACGGTCGCCGCGTCAAGACAGACACCGTCGTAAATGCTCGGAGTGCGCTGCAGGTATCTACCTGAGCGACATACCGCTCAGGTGCCAGCCGGTATGCGGCGTCCCCGAAGGATCACCCCTCCAGCCACACCTTCTCAAAATGCTGTTCCAGCGACTGGTGCTGTTCGCAGCCTTGCACGCCCTTGCGGTAGGTGCGGTAGACCGAGCGCCAGTAGGGCTGGATGATGATGCCGGCATCCCGCAGATTCTGTTCGATCTTGGCCATGATCTCCTTGCGCTGGGCAGCATCCGGCGTTGCCAGCGCCTTGTCGAGGAGTTCGTCGAACTCTTTGTTGGCGTAAGCGCTTTCGTTCCAGGCGGCGCCCGATTTATAGGCGAGCGCCAGCACCTGGACGCCGAGCGGGCGGCCCAGCCATTCGGTGGTGGAGAAGGGGTATTTGCTCCAGTCGTTCCAGAAGGTCGCCGCCGGCAGCACGGTGCGCTTGATCTTCAGGCCGGCCTCGCGCATCTGCGCGGCGATCGCGTCGCCGGTGCTCTTTTGCCATTCGATGTCGACCGAGATCAGCTCGAATTCGTGGTCCGTCTTGCCGGCTTCAGTGAGCAGTTTCTTCGCCTGATCCATATCTCGCTTGGCCGGACCGATATCGGCAAACTCAGGATGCATCGGACCGACATGGTGGTTGTCGGCAGGCTTCCCGCGGCCGCCGAGGCCGAGCGCCAGCACGGCCGAATTGTCGACCGCAAGCTGGGCGGCGCGGCGCACGTTGACGTCGTCATAGGGCGCGTTGCCGACATTGAAGCGGGCAACGATGGTCGAGCCGGTGGCGATCTCGGAATTCAACAAGCCCATCTGCTCGGTCTGCGACACGGCGTCGGACGCGGTCTCGTGGTCGGTGTCGATTTCGCCGGATTCGAACGCCGACAGCATGGCGTTGGGGTCGGAGCCGTAATCGACCCATTTGATGCCGTCGAGGTAGAAGTCGCCCTTCCACCAGGGCTTGTCCTTGCGCTTCACCTCCGCACTGGTCTCGGCATTCCAGCTGACCAGTTCGCAAGGGCCGGTGGTGATCGCCAGCGCCTTCATCGGGTCGTCGCCGCCCTCATAGGAGCGATGCATGATCAGCGCGGGATAGTCGGCCATGCCGGCGATCAGCGAAATGTCGGGTTTCGGCAGATTGAGCTTTACGGTGAAGTCGTCGACCTTCTCGATGCCGCCATCGACCGGCTTCTTGGTGTCGGCATTGACCAGCGCGCCCATGCGTGCGGCGACCGAGTTGCCGGCGACGGAAGCATCGCACCAGCGGCTGAGATTGTGGATGACGTCATCGGCGTTGAAGGCGTCGCCATTCGACCAGGCGATGCCCTTGCGCACATGAAGCGTCAGCGTCTTGGCGTCGTCGCTGGTTTCCCAGCTTTCGAGCAGCCACGGCTCGAAGGTGAAGTCGCGGTTCCAGCGCACCAGATATTCGTTGCAGTGGCGCGCTACATTGGACATTTCGACGCCGTCGAAGGTGCGCGGATCCTTGAAACCCTTGACGTTCATGGCGACGCGCAAGGTGCCGCCGCGCTTCGGCTCTTCGGCCCGGGCAGGTGACGCGCTGAGGCCGCCCAGCGCCAGCGCGCCGGCAGCACTGACGCCAAAGCCGGCCATGATGGCGAGATATTCGCGCCGGTTGACGCCGCCTTTCCTGAAACCATCGGCAACGGGTTTGGCCTGCGGGTGCAAATTACGGTCGGTCAGCATGAATTTCATCGTCGTTCCCTCTTTTGTGGGCGCCTCGATGGTCCGCCCCGCTGGGCGCGAATGCGATCGCCGAGGCGCTGTTACCTGAGCAGGCAATCATAAAGCGGGCCGACACCGGGAAATGTTCGCTTTTCCGCAATTCTTGTGCGCTGCTCCGCAGTCGCGTTAGCCAATCTCTCCCCTTGTTGTGGGGGAGATGTCCGGCAGGACAGAGGGGGCGCTGTCCTGCCTGCCCTTCAGTTGACTGGAGTGTCCTTGCAGACAATCGTTGCGTTAACTCAGGATATTGAAGGGCCGCGATCCTTCGCACCCCCCTCTGGCCTGCCGGCTTTCGTCGTTCGGAAAGCCAAGCAATTGGCTTTCCATCCGCTACGCGGACCACTCCTCAACCCCCATGAGGGGGAGATCAGCGCTTCGCCGCCTCAATATGGCCAGTCGTTCTTGCCGAGCACGGCGACGGCGGCGATGGCTGCAAGCGTGCACACGAACGCCTCGCCGGCGCGCGGAACATTTTTGCGGGCGCGCAGAAAACTGTGCACGAGGCGGTTCTCCTCATACCACCAGGCGCGGCCGCCGGCGGCAACGATGCGGTCGCGATAGGTCTCGCCGTCCGATGACAGCGGATCGCACTGGGCGGTGATGATGACAGTCGGCGGCAGGCCGGAGAAGTCATTGTCGCTCAGCGGAGAAAAAGTCGGGTCGTCGGGCGACTGTGCCGGGGCAGCGCGAATGGTGCGGTAGAACGCGATGTCGCGCAGCGTCAGCAGCGGTGCGTCGTCATGTTCGACATAGGAACCGGCACTCTCGTCGCCGCCGAGACCGGGATAGATCAGCACCTGGCCGACCGCCCGGCGCAGGTGGCGGCGAGACGCGTGTGCGACCGCGGCGGCAAGGTTGCCGCCGGCGCTTTCGCCGACGAGCACGATCGGCAGGTCCGTTGTCACCGCCGCCCATTCGAACACGGTCAGCGCGTCGTCGAAGGCGGCCGGGTGGGGATGTTCCGGCGCCAACCGGTAGTCGGCCGAGACAACGTCGAAACCGGTGCCGGCGCAGATCTCGGCGCAGATGTCGTCATGGCTGTCGAGCCCGCCAAGCACAAAGCCGCCGCCATGATAGTAGACGATGACGGCGCGCACGGGCTTGCCCGCCATCCGATAGTAGCGGATCGGGATGGCGTGCCCTGCATCGGCGGCGATGATGCCGCCGCTGGCCGAAACCCCTTTGGGATAACCCTGATGGAAGGCGCGGCACATCGCATCATAGACCGACCTTTGCTCGGCGATCGGAAGTTCGGCGATTTCTGGCGGGAACCAGTCATTGACCAGGTCGATATACTCCCACAGCGCCGGATCGAGCAGGGTGGCGTATTTCCCCCGCCTGGCGGTCTTGAGCTTGTGGACCGTGCCCATCTCTCAGAGCTCGCCGTAGAGCCGTTCGGCGTTTTCAAACGTGAAGCGCAGCGGTACCGAGCCTTCGACCTGCCATGCATCGATGGTGTCGCCCGCCATCAGCCGGCACGCGTCTATCGTGTTGGTGACGGCGCCGCCATAGAGCCGGTTGGCAAGGTTGAGGATGGCGGTCTGGTGCATGGCGGCACTGCCGCTGCCGCAGGCATCCTTGACCAGAAGCACGCGAAAGCCGGATGCCACCGCGTCCTTCACGGTGGCGTCGATGCAGGCCTCGGTCCAGACGCCGGCGACGATCAGCCATTCGATGCCGCGCGCCTTGAGTTCGGTTGCGCCAGGTCCGGCGCCGAAGGCGCTGGCCTGCGTCTTGACCAGCATCGTCTCGCCGGCCGCGGGCGCCACCTCATGGCAAATCTCCGTCAGCGGATCGGTCTTGTCGGAAAAGGCGGACTTGCCGTCGGCGTCGAGCGGATGGAACGGACGCGCCTTGGCGGTATCGACGATATAGGCCCAGTGATACAGCGGCACGAAGTTGCGCCGCGCCGCCGCCTGCAGGCGCTGGACGTTGGCAAGCACCTCGCCAAAACCTTCGACCAGATAGCGCTTGTCCTGCCGATGCTCTTCCTGGAGGTCGATGAACGCCGCGGCGACCGTGCCGCGTTTGATCGAGATGGGGCTTTTCATGTGGACGGGCCTGGGTTCGCGACCGCCGCCGCCGTTCTTCTCGCAAGGGCAGCGCAAGCGATGGAGATTGGTCGTCGTCCTCCGAACTTCGTCATCCCAGGGCGAAGCAGCCGCGCAGCGGCGTCGCGGAGACCCTGGGATCCATTCCGTGACGTCGACCGTGCAGTGCAACTGTGCAGGATCTGCACCGTTGCGGCGCTCTGGAGTCCATGCCGTGACATTGGCCAAGGAATGCAGCGGAGCAGAACTTGCACCGTTGCGGCGCGGATGAGTCCCGGCATGGATCCTAGGGTCTGCGCCGCGTCGCTGCGCTCCTTGCTTCGCCCTAGGATGACGACGGGATTGGCGTTCGCGCTGGTTGCCAAGGGATGCGAAACGACCATCAAACCTGCTTCTCCAGAAACTCATCCTCGTAGGGAAAGCGCGACAGAAGTTCGGTGCCGGTGTCGGTGATCAGGATCTCGTCCTCCAGCTTGACGCCCTCGCGGCCGCCTTTCTCGCCGATATAGCTTTCCACGCTCACCACCATGCCGGGCACGATAACACCGTCGCGGCCGTAGGTTTCATAGTCCATGGCGTGCGCTATGAACGGCGTCTCGCCATGCATGCCGACGCCGTGCATCACCGAGGTATAGCGCTGGTCGACGAAACGGTCCGGGATTTTCCACGCCTTTTCGGCGATCTCGCGAAAAGCCATGCCCGGCCTGACGATCGAAATGTTGTGCTGAACCTGGTCGTGCGCCATGCGGTAGAGCGATTTCTGATAGCCGGTCGGCTTGCCCGGCCCGCAGCGGAAGGTGCGCGAAAAATCGGAATAATAGCCATAGCAGCCGATCGTATCGGTATCGAGCGCCAGAAGCTCGCCCGGCCGGATCTTGCGGCCGCTGGCCTCGTTGAACCACGGATTGGTGCGCTGTCCCGAGGTGAGGAGCCGCGTCTCGATGAACTCGCCGCCCTGGCGGATCACCTCGCCATACATGATGGCGAACAGCTCATTTTCGGAGACGCCGGGCTTGATCGCCTCGCGCACGGCATAAACAGCGGCTTCCGCGCCAGCCATCGATACCTGCAGGCATTTGACTTCCTCGGGTGTTTTCACCGCGCGCACCGCCAGGATTTCGCCCTGACAATCCCTGACGTCGCAGCCGCGCTTTTCCAGCGCCAGCGCCTGCAAATGGCTGCAGCGGTCGAGCCCGAGCTTCATCGAGCCGCCGCCATGTTTCTTCAAAAGCTCGGCGATCTCGTCGGCGAAGGGGCCGGCGGTTTCGTCGTCGCGGCCCGACACCGAAGACCATACCAGCTTGGACGGGCGCGCCTCGTCGATCGTGTCGAGCACCATCGAGACATGGTAGCTCTGCGGGTATTCGAACAGAACGATCGGCCCGTCGGTCGGGATGAAGAAATACCGCGTCGAGTTGCGCAGGAAATAGCCGAACATGTTGCGCGAGCCGGTGGCATAGCGCTGGTTGTAGGGGTCGAACAAAACGACGCCCCCATAGCCCGCCTCGCGCATCCAGCCGCGCAGTTTCGCCAGCCGCCCCTTGCGCAAGGCGTCGGCATCGATGAAGGACGGCTCGGTGTCCGACAGCCACATGCCGCCGGCGGAGTCAGCCGCGACCGGGTGGCGCATGCGGTCTTTGAAGTCCACGTCTTCGGTGCTGTCGGGGTCGAAAACGACGATGCTCATTGGGTGCGCCTCCTGAAGGGCTAGACCATAGCCATGCGCCGAAAAATGTCTGTGCGAGAATCCGCAGATGTCGTGCGAAATGCCGCAAGAGGGCATGGATACAAAGGGCAATGTAGCGATCCTTCGCGCCCCCTCTGTCCTGCCGGACATCTCCCCCACAAGGAGGGAGATTAGCAGCTTTCGCGTCCCGCTCGCCCTGCAACTTTGGTGATTGGCGAAAGCCGAGGCGACATCTGATCTCCCCCCGTGTGGGGGAGATGTCCGGCAGGACAGAGGGGGGCGCTGTCCCGCCAGCATCTCACCGCGTTAGCGCGCAGCGCCCTCTAATGCCGCCGCATCGCCTTCGGGGCGTGGCCATGCTCTTCGCGAAAAGCCCTTGCAAAACTCGACATCGACGCGAAGCCGCAGGCCAGCGCCACGTCTCGCACCATCAGCGTCGAATGCGCCAGAAGGTCGGCGGCGCGCCGCAGCCTGAGGCGACGGTAGTAGCCGTTGGGCGAAATGCTGAGCTCAGTGCGGAAATTGCGCTCCAACTTGTCGGAGGAGACGCCGAGCCTTGCCGCCAGTTCCGTCATGCCAAGCCGCTCTTCCACCGCATCCTCCATGATGGCAATGGCCGACAGCACCAGTTCGTTCTGGACGCCAGTGCGCAGCCTGAGCGGCATCAGCTTGCGGTCGACGCTCGAACGCAAAGGGCTGTGCACAAACCATTCCGCGACGCCGGCCGCGAGCTCGCCGCCATAATCGTTGGTGATGATCTCCAGCATCATGTCGAGGCTGCCGACGCCACCGGCCGAGGTGAAGCGCTTGCGGTCGATGACATAGAGATCGCGCCGAAGCTCGATGTCCGGGAACGCCTCGGTGAAGGCGGCCTGGCTGGTCCAGTGCAAGGTGCAGGCATGACTGTCGAGCAGGCCGGCCCGGGCGAGGAAGAAGGCGGCGTCGGCCACCGCGCCGATATGGGCGCCGGCGCGCAGGCTCCTGCGGATCCAGGCAACCGCGTCCTCGGCGACGACGAGATCGGCATTGCCGCCCGAGCAGACGACGATGCGGTCGACCTTCGGCGCGCCGGAGGCTGAGAATCCCGGTTGTATGACAACCCCATTGGACGCCTCGACCGTGCCCTGGTCGGCGCCGACGATCACCCAGCGGTAACAATCGCGTTTGGCCAGCACGTTGGCGGCGCGCAATGGCTCGATCACCGAACTGAACGCCATCATCGGAAAGCCGGGAAAGACCAGCACGGCGAAGGTGAGGGGACCTTCGCTCGCTGCGGGTTGCGCCCGGTCGTGTGTTTGGCTGGCACGGTCGGTATTCACAATTGTGTATTTCCCGGGAGCGTCATTGGTGGCAGACAGGAAATGTAGCGGGCTTTTTGGCCCGCCGGCAATGGAGACGACGCCATGTTTGCGGCCCAGACCATCGACAGCACCGACAAGCCGGCCTTCTACCGCGAACTGGCCACCCAGTTGAAGGCGCTGCTGGAAGGCGAGAGCGACTCCGTCGCCAACGCCGCCAACACATCGGCGCTGATCTTCCAGATGGTGCCCGATCTCAACTGGGCCGGCTTCTATTTCCTGGCGTCGGACGAGGAGCTGGTGCTTGGACCGTTCCAGGGCAAGCCGGCCTGCGTGCGCATCGCCGTCGGCAAGGGCGTGTGCGGCACCGCCATCGATCTCGAAATGTCGATGCTGGTCAAGGATGTGCATGAATTTGCCGGCCACATCGCTTGCGACGCCGACTCGCGCTCGGAACTCGTCGTGCTGCTGAGGGACAATGACGGCGTCTTCGGCCTGATCGACCTCGACAGCCCGACGCCCGGCCGCTTCGACAAGGACGACCAGGCCGGCATCGAGGCGCTTGCCGCGATCTATGTCGCGGCGAGTTCGTTCGAGGATTAAGCGAACTTCACCAGCATCAGGCTGAAGCAGCCGATGAACAGGAAGGCGCAGGAGGCGAGCGCCAGCGGGCGAAGGCCGCGCGAGCGCAGCTGCGAAATGTTGGCCTGCAGACCCATGGCGGCGAGCCCCATGGTCAGCATGATGGTGGTGGCGAACGCCATGGCCGACTTCACTTCGGCCGGCACGGCAACCAGGCTGTTCAGCGCCACGACGGCGATGAAAGCGGCGACGAACCACGGCATCGGCGGCCGCGCACCGGATTGGTCGCTTGGGCGATCGCCATTGCTCTTGCGGCGCGTCATCAGGCCGAGCGCGACGACCATCGGCGCCAGCATGGCGACGCGGGTAAGCTTGGCGACGGTGGCGATCTCGCCGGACTGGGCGCCGTTCTGGAAGCCGGCGCCGATGACCTGCGCCACCTCGTGGATCGAGGCGCCGGCCCACAGGCCGAATGCGTGCTGGTCGAGGCCGAGCACCGGCGCCAGCAGCGGGAAGCCGAGCATGGCGACGGTGCCGAACAGCGTGATCGAGGCGACGGCGTAGGTGACGTCCTCGTCGCGCGCATCGGTGACGATGTTGGTGGCGACAATGGCCGAAGCGCCGCAGATCGAAGTGCCGGCGGCAATCAGTTGCGCCAGCTTGGCGTCGACGCCGATCAGCCGGCCAAGCGTAATGGTGAAGACGAAGGTCGCTCCAAGGGTCAGCGCCACGATGCCGACGCCGCCGGCGCCGATGGAGACGACCTGGCCGAGCGTCAGCTGAAAGCCGAGCAGCACGATGGCAAAGCGCAGCAGGCGCTTCTGCGAGAAGGCAATGCCGGCCTTGGCGTGGGCGGGCGTGCCGAGCACGTTGGAATAGATCATGCCAGCGACGACGGCGAGGATCATCGGGCTGAACAGCGCGAAGCCGGAGACATTATGGGCCGAGAAGGCCACCCCCGTGATCATCGCCACCAGCACGATCCCGGGGATGACGCCATTCCACACGGAATCGAGCCGCTTCCGGCCCACGGCCAGGTCGGCCGATATCAGGCTGATCGGAATATCGTTCGCTCGCTGGGCGGCGGAAGACAATGCAATTCTCCACGCAAGTACCTCAGGAGAATGTCATTCCAGAATCGATCTTTCCAACGAATTGTTTTTGTTGAAATGATCGATTTTTGCGAACGGTCGGCAATGCCTTCAATCTTGCCTGTGCCATGCAAACGTAATGACTGGCTCGGTTATGCAGCTTGACGCTCTGCGTCTTGCACTCCAGCGTGGCGTCATGTCCATTTTCTCGCTCGCCATCGCCCAGCGACGTCGCCTCTGCACAGTGCGGAGCGGCAAGGCGCGACGACAAAGACCGGCACACTAAATCGGTTCGTTCGTTCCAGCCCCGCCCGCGACGTCTGCCGGCGGGGTTTTCATGTCTGGAGCCTTTGCCATGTCCAATTCTTCCATCCTGTTTCGGCCGGCCCAACCGGCGGACGCTGCCGCCATCAAGGACATTGTGCGTGCCGCCTATGCCAAATGGGTGCCTCTGATCGGCCGCGAGCCGCTGCCGATGCGCGCCGACTATGACAAGGCGGTCGCCGAACATCCGTTCGATCTCGCCATCGAAAATGGCCGCATCGTCGGCATGATCGAGACCATGCTGGCCGACGATCATCTCTGGATCGAGAATGTCTGCGTCGCGCCACAGGCGCAGGGCAGGGGCATCGGCCGGCTGTTGCTGGAACGGGCGGAGCAGAAGGCGCTGGAGGCCAGCTGCTTCGAGCTGCGCCTGCTGACCAACGGCGCCTTCATGGCCAATGTGTTGTTGTACAAACGGCATGGCTATACGATCGACCGGGAGGAGCCGTTCATGAACGGCATGACGGTCTATATGAGCAAGAAACTGGGTGATGGCCGATAACAGGGAGGATCGGATAGCAGTCAGGGTCCGGTTGAAGCCGCTCACGGGGCGGTATGCGGTTTCGCGCCTCGAAGCAAAAGACAGCATTCCCGGCTGGGCCGAAGGACCGGGCTTCGTCAGCATTACCAGGACCGACGACGAGCTTTCGGTTGTCTGCCTGCAGGATCGGGTGCCGGACGGGGTGAAGCATGACAGGGACTGGGTCGCCCTGAAACTCCAAGGTCCCTTTGCCTTCGACGAAACCGGCATCGTCCTGTCGGTGATAAAGCCATTGTCGGAAAGCGAACTCGGCATTTTTCTGGTATCCACCTTCGATGGTGACCATCTGCTCGTCAAAGCCAAGGATGAAGCCGCGGCAAGGGGGCTTCTGGTCGCGGCGGGGCACACGCTTCTGAAGCCGTAGGCTCAATCGCCCGCCCTTGCGTTTGACATCGCTCTTGCCCCATCGTTATCCCTGAACCGATACGACGATCTGGCGATCGCCCCCCATCAATTCAGAAATCCCCCGAGGAGAAGCCCGTGTCACACAATCTGCAGTTCTATATCGACGGCGTGTGGGTCGATCCTGTCGTGCCCAGCACACTCGACGTCATCGACCCGTCAAACGAAGATGTTTTCGCGCAGATTTCGCTCGGCTCAAAGGCCGATGTTGACAAGGCGGTTGCGGCCGCCAAGCGCGCCTTCGAGACATTCGGCTTCACTTCGGTCGAGGAGCGCCTGGATATCCTCAACCGCATAATCGAGGTCTACAAGAAGCGCAGCGCCGATCTGGCGCTGGCCGTATCGCGCGAGATGGGCGCGCCGCGCCAGATGGCACTCGACAGCCAGGTCGGCATCGGCCTGGCACATCTGCGGAAGATGGCCGAGGTGCTGAAGTCGTTCGAATTCCGCCACGTCAAGGGCTCGTCGCTGATCGTCAAGGAGCCGATCGGGGTCGTCGGCCTGATCACGCCGTGGAACTGGCCGCTGAACCAGATCACCTGCAAGGTCGGTCCCGCCCTTGCCGCCGGCTGCACCATGGTTCTGAAGCCGTCCGAAATCGCCCGCTCGACGCCATCATCTTTGCCGAGATCATCGACGAGGCAGGCGTTCCCAAGGGCGTCTTCAACCTCGTCAACGGCGACGGCCCGGGCGTCGGCCAGGCGCTGTCCAGCCATCCCGATGTCGACATGATGTCGTTCACCGGGTCGACCCGCGCCGGCATCCTGGTCGCCAAGGCGGCCGCCGACACGGTCAAGCGCGTGCATCAGGAACTCGGCGGCAAGTCGGCCAACATCCTGTTTCCCGATGTCGATCTCGAAAAGGCCGTCAGCAAGGGCGTCGCCGGCTGCTTCAGCAACTCGGGCCAGTCCTGCAACGCGCCGACCCGCATGTTCGTGCCGCGCGACCGCCATGACGAGGCGACCGGCTACGCCAAGACGGCGGCCGAAAAATTGACCGTCGGCCCGGCCGATGCGGCCGGCACCAAGCTCGGCCCGGTGGTCAGCCAGATCCAGTTCGACAAGATCCAGGACCTGATCCAGGCCGGCATAGATGAAGGCGCCACGCTGGTCGCGGGTGGACCGGGGCGTCCGGCCGAGCTCAACCGCGGCTACTATGTCCGCCCCACCGTGTTCGCCGACGTCACATCAGACATGCGCATCGCGCGCGAGGAAATCTTCGGGCCGGTGCTGGCGATCATGCCTTACGACACAGTGGAAGAGGCGATCGGCACCGCCAACGACACTGTCTATGGGCTGGCGTCCTACATCCAGGCCAAGGATATCGAGAAGGCCCGCGAAGTCGCCGCCCGCATGCGCACCGGCAATGTCTACATCAACTATCCGCAATGGGACGCCGGCCTGCCATTCGGCGGCTACAAGCAATCCGGCAACGGCCGCGAATACGCCGAATACGGGCTGGAGGATTTCCTCGAGATCAAGGGCATCGCGGGGTATAAGGCAGCGGAGTAGGGGCTACCCCTTGGGGACCGGCAACCAGCCGGTCCCGAGGCTTCAGCTCTCAAAGGTGCGGCTTCACTCCTCCCGGAAAGCTTTCTGGATCTGATCCGACAGCGGCTTCACCAGATAGGAAAGCATCGTCCGGTCGCCCGTCGGGAAGAACACCTCGGCCGGCATGCCCGGCGCCAGCGCCAGCCCGCGCAGCTTGGCGACCTCGGTTTTCGGAAGCGTCACCCGCGCCATATAGAAGGCTGCTCCGGTACGCTCTTCGATGGTGAGATCCGCCGAGATCCGCGACAGCGTCCCGGTCAGCTCCGGCGTGGTTTGCCGATTGAACGCCGACAGGCGCAAAATCGCGTTCTGGCCCATCGTCACCTGGTCGATATCCTGCGGTGCGATATGCGCTTCAACGGTCAGGTCGTCCGTCACCGGTACGATCTGCATCACCTGTTCGCCGGGGGTGATGACCCCGCCGATCGTATGCACCGCCAACTGCAGCACCACGCCATCCTGCGGGCTGCGCAGATCGATGCGCTTCAACTGGTCCTCGGCCGCTACCTTGCGTTCGACGAACTCGGAGATCTTTCCCTGGGTATCGCGTAAATCGGTCGCGACCTCGCTGCGAAGGTCCTGGTCGATCTGGATGATCTGCAGTTCGATCTCGGACGCCTTGCCTTTCACCTGGGCAATTCCCGCGGTCAACTGGCCATGCTCGCCTTCGAGCCGCACCGCGTCCCGTTCCAGCGACGTCATGCGGTCGATTCCTATCAGCTTGCGATGCCAGAGCGACCGCACACCTTCCAGCTCGATCTGGATCAGCTCGATCTCGCGGCGTTTCGCCTGCAGCTGCTCGGTCAGGCCGGCACTCTCCTGCTTCAACTGCGCGATCCGTTCGCGCAATTGCGATCGCTGGCCAGACCGCGCCTGGTGCCGGAAATCGAACAGCGATTGTTCTCCGGCCATCGATGCGGCGACACCGGCTTCGTCGCGCCGCGATGTCAAAACGTCCGGAAAGCTGATCGTGTCCTTGCCGTCACGCTCCGCCTCCAGGCGCGCCAACCGTGCATAAAACTCATCCAGACCTTTTGAGACGATCGCCAGATTGGCGCGTGTTGTCGTTTCATCCAGCCGCACCAGAATATCGCCCGCCTTGACCCGGTCGCCTTCACGCACCCTGATCTCGCCGACCACGCCGCCCGTCGGATGCTGAACTTTCTTTACATTGGAATCGACCACCAGCCGGCCAGCTGCGATCACCGCACCCGACATCTTGGTCACTGCCGCCAGGCCGCCAACACCTCCGACAAGCAGCAGACAGGTAGCAACGCCAGCCACGAGATAGCGGCGGACCTGCCGATGATGCAAAGCGGATCTGTCCTCGCTCATGCAGGAACGCCTCTCTCCGTGGCGGCAACGACCTTGAGCGGTGCCGCCGATCGGAAGACCTTGTTCAGCACCTCATCCTTCGGACCGAAGGCCTGCACATGGCCATTGGCCATCACCAGCACGGTGTCGACATTGGCCAGCACACTGGATCGGTGCGCGACGACGATAACGATGCCGCCGCGGTCCCTGATGCCCTGGATGGCGGCGGACAAGGCCACTTCACCCTCTGAGTCGAGATTGGAATTCGGCTCGTCCAGGATGACCAGGAAGGGATCGCCATAAAGAGAGCGGGCAAGGGCGACACGCTGGCGTTGCCCCGCCGACAGCGAGGCGCCGGCTTCGCCAACCTTTGTGTCGTAACCGTCGGCCAGATGCACGACGAGATCATGCACGCCGGCGGCCTTGGCTGCCGCAAGCACCATGTCGGACGACGCATCCGGGTCGAAGCGGGCGATGTTCTGCGCAATCGTGCCGTCGAACAACTGCACATCCTGCGGCAGATAGCCGATATGTTTACCCAGCTCGTCGGCCGGCCACTGGTCAAGCGTCGCGCCGTCCAGCCGCACGGCGCCGCGCGCCGGAAGCCAGACACCTGCAAGCGTACGCACCAGCGATGATTTGCCGGAAGCACTCGGGCCGATGACCCCCAGGCCTGCTCCCCTGGCCAGTGAAAAACTTGCATCCCACACCACCGGCGTGCGTTCGCCCGGCGGGGCGACACTGACATTCTCGACCGCCAGCGCGCTGACAGGCGCGGGCAGGGTCACGCCGGTTGCGCCTTCCGGCAGCGCGGACAGAAGCTGCTTCAGGCGTGCCCAGCTTTGCCGCGCTGAAATGAAGCCCTTCCAATGCGCTATCGCCAGTTCGATCGGAGCCAGCGCCCTGCCCATCATGATCGAGCTTGCGATCATGATGCCGCCGGTCGCCTCTTGCTGGATGACCAGATAAGCGCCGATCGCCAGCATTGCCGATTGCAGCATCAACCGCAGGATCTTGGAAATCGTGCCAAGCGTTCCCGCGACATCGCTGGCCGCCGCATGGGCGTTCAGGTACTCGGCATTGACGGCAGACCACCGCTCGGCGATACGCCCGCCAAAACCCATGGCCTGCATGGCTTCGGCATTGCGCCTTGTCGCCTCGGCCAACGTGCTGCGAACGGCCGCGTGCTGTCCGGCGATCCTTGTCGGGCCGCGGGTCCGGAATTCGGCCAGAAGCGTCAGTGCAAACAGGACAACGGCGCCGGCAAGCGCGGTAACGCCGATCCAGAAATGAAAAATGAAACAGATGCCGATATAGAGCGGCATCCATGGCAGGTCGAACAAAGCGGTCGGTCCGGCACTGCCGATAAAGGAGCGGACCTGATCGAGATCCCGTAGGGGTTGCAGCCCGTCGCCGGAAGGCTTGGCGCGCAGCGGCAGGCGCATCAGCGCCGAATAGACCGACGGGCTCAGCTTTGCGTCCAGCCCCTGTCCCAGCCGCACCATGAGGCGAGAGCGGATCAGCTCCAGCACTCCCTGAAACACGAACAATGTTCCCGCAAGCACCGCCAGGCCGACCAGCGTCGGCACGCTGCGACCCGGAACGACGCGGTCATAGACTTGCAACATGAAGAGCGAGCCGGTCAGGGTCAGCACGTTGACGACCCCGCTCATCAGGACGATGCCCGAAAACGCACGTCGAAAGGACGCCAGGATTCCGACCAGCGTAAGCGGCGTCGATGGCGTCAGCTGCATGCAGGCTCGCAATCAGGATATGGCATCTCGTCCCTTCAATAGATAACTGCCTTGAGTGTGACATGGACGGGCAGGCCGGCCTGGAACTGCGCGCTGCCCCGCGCCACCAGCCAGCCGTCCGCACGCTCCAGGCGCGCTACGACCTGCAGCGTTGGTGAAGCGGTCGAGCTTGCGGGCAGGGGCAAGGAAAATTCTATCGTCTTTGAGCCGCCCTCGCTCTTGAGGCTGGTTTTGGCGGCGCGGCGTCGCCCACTGTCGTGGATGGCGGGATCCTCAAGATAGATCTCGAGATGACCTTCCGGGATAGCCTTGCCGCCCACAAAGGTGACGGCGCCGCGAATATCTGTTGCGCGAATATCTGTTGCGCGAATATCTGGCGCGCGAATATCTGGCGATTGCGCTGCCGCTGCCCCGGTGGCCGCGGCGACTGCCGCAACTCCGGCGGCCATTAACACTGTGCGGCGGTCGGTCATCGCGTCCTCTCCCTTTTCACTGCGCTGGGGTATGCGGGAGGGGAGCCTGACGGCACCCCTCCCCCGGCAACGCGTTAGATGACGATGAAGTCTGCAGCCGAAAGATCCAGATTTGTGTTCAGGTGTGCAAACTGAACGGCTGCTCCCTGTCCGGAACCATCGGCGTCGTAAGACAATATTCCACTGTCGGTGTCGTAGATGATGCGGTCGTCGGCATCATGAGCAGCGCCGGCTGCGCTCTTGTAGAATGAGCCCAAAGCGAGGGCGCCGTCGCCGCCAACGCTGGCAAAGATGAGGTTGTCCAGCAGGATCGTATCGTCGGCGACCTTGAAGTCCTTGATCCAGTCGATATTGCCGTTCCCGAGTTCTGTCGAGAAGCGGAAATAGTCGTCGCCGGCGCCGCCGGTCAGCGTATCGGCAGCCAGCCCGCCATCCAAAAGGTCGCTGCCGCCGCCGCCATTGAGCGTATCGGCGCCCGCAACGCCCGGCTGAGCTGGTGCCGGCGGGAATTCGACCGACACGTTCAGCTTGTAAGTCGAGCCCTCCGGCACGGATTCGACCCAGCCATCGCCAGGAGCCGAGTCCGACCATTCGCCCTCCACAATATAGTAGGTTCCGGTTTCCTGAACGATGAAGCTGGTGCTCGAATCGCGGCCGTTGTTGGAGCCGGGGTCGTTGCCGCCATCGTCGTTCTGGGCGACGATATTGCCATCGCTGTCCAGCACCCTGACGATGCTGTCATGGACATTGGGGTCGGCAATGCCATCGATGTCGATGGTGATGATCGTGCCGGCCGCCAGGTTGATGCTGTAATATCCGCCCAAGCCGTTTCCGGTCGCATTGACGGTGGTGTGAAGGGTGGTCGTCGAATCGAAGATGTCGGGGTCGGCGGTCAGCGAGAAGTTGTTCGAGATGTCGAAGGCGGTCGAGACCGAATTGTTGGTCGCGTCCGGTCCGAGCGTGGCGTAGCCGGTGCCCATGCCCGGGCGTGGCGGAGCATCGCCCTGATAGGCGAAATCGCCGAGCAGGGTGTCATCGCCGCCGCCGCCGTCGATCTTGTCGGCGCCGCCCTGGCCGGTCAGCACATTGGCCGCGCCATCGCCGGTCAGGTGATCGTTGAAGCCCGAGCCAGCCAGATTTTCGATCGAGATATAGGTGTCGCCGCCGGATTTGCCGCCACCCAGTTTGAGGTTTTGCCCGCTGGCCGCGTCGGCGTAGTCCGCCGTGTCGCTGCCGGCGCCGCCATTCAATATATCGGCGCCGCCACCGCCGGTCAGCGTGTCGTTGCCGGCGCCGCCGGAAAGTTTGTTGGCCTGGGCGTTGCCGATGAGATGGTCGTCGAAGAACGACCCGACGGCGTTTTCGAAGCCGACCAGGATGTCGTGCCGGATAACGGTGCCGCGCCCGACGATCTGCACCGGGCCATCGCCGTCGCCGCCATTGGCCGTGCCATTGGCGAGGTCGATCGTCACGCCGGCGGAACTGCCTTCGTAGACGACCGTATCAATGCCGGCGCCGCCATCCAGATAGTCCTGGCCGGCGCCGCCGATGATCGTGTCGTTGCCGGCTTCACCGTACAGGATGTCGCCGTCATTGCCGCCATCCAGTATGTCGTTGCCGCCGCCGCCGTTGAAATAGTCGCCGCCGCCCCGGCCCCAGAAATGATTTGCCGCCGACGTACCGATGAAACGGTCGATGCGGTCATCGGAGCCGATCAGGTTTTCGATGCTGTAGAAGGTGTCGCCGGTGGCGGTGCCGCCATTGGCAACGTTCGTCTCGAGGTTGACGAGCAGTTGGAAGGGGCTCTCCTTGCTGAAGTCTACCGTGTCGACGCCGGCGCCGCCCCTGAATATATCGACGCCATCCTGGCCGCTCAGCGTATCGTCGCCGTCGCCGCCGTCGAGGATGTCGTTGCCTTGGCCGCCGAGGATCGTATCGTTGCCGCGGCCGCCATAGAGCGTGTCATTGCCGTCGTCGCTCTCGGTCTGGTCTGGAAGGTCGGCGACATCGATGGTGTTGTTGATGTCGCGGCTGGCGAGCGAGTCGCGGCCGCCGATGATGAGGTCATCGCCGCCCTGGCCGAAGATCGTGTCGTCGCCGGCGCCGCCGTCGAGCGTATTGTTGCCATTGTCGCCGAAGATGACGCTGGTCATCGTGTTGTCGCCGATGGTCGGTGCGGTTTCGGTGCCGCCGTCTCCAGGCTGGAGTGTCGACTCGTCGGCGTAGATGATGTGTTCGACGTTGGCGATTTTCCGGATATTCAAGTTCCGGTTCAGCAGAACGACCGTGTCATTCCCGCCATTCGCTTCCTCGCGCACGATGTCGTCGAGGGAATCGACGAAGTAGGTGTCGTCGCCGCCATTGCCGGCCATGCGGTCGCCGCCGCCGCGGCCATCCAGCACGTTGGCTCCGTCATTGCCGATCAGGACGTCGTCATAGCTGCTGCCGATGCCGTTCTCGATGTAATAGTCGGTGCCGTCGGCGTTGTGCCCGGCAAAGATCGACACATTGTTGCTGTGGCCGTTGACGCTGGAGAACTGTCCGGCGCGCAAATCGAGGATCGTGCCGGCCGTCGAGCCGGAGAAGTCTATCGTGTCGGTTCCGCCGGTGTCATGGATGACAAAGCCGAGATCGTGCTGCATGCCCGACGAGGTCAGCCGGTAGCCGTCCACGGCACTGCCGAAGCCGTAGACGTTGTCGCCCGTGTTGAGGTCGATATGCTGATAGGTGCGCACGCCGTTCTCGTCGACGGTGGAGAAAAAGCGGCGGATGACTGCCTCGATGTCGGCCATCATCGGCGTTGACGCCGACCAGCGGCTGGTTTCACCGACATCGATCCCGTCGAAATAGGACATGACGCTGTATTGCTGACGGTCGTAGGTCCAGGTCGCATTGTTCAGATAATTGATCTGTACGCCGCCGGGGCCGCTGTAATTGTAGAGCCCGGGGTGGTTCAACCCGAACTCATGACCGAATTCATGGATGAAGGAATCGAAGACATAGCCGCCAATATCCGTCTTGTTGACCTCGGTGTCGTGGAAACGCTGGCCGATGCTGACATAGCGGTCGTTGGAATAGGCGCTGCCGTCGTCCTCTTCGCCCAGTTCGGGGCTGACAACCTGCATCCAGTCCGTTGCGCTGTTGTATGGTGCATTGTCGACGATTTCGAACTTCAAAGGGGTGACACTGGCCCACATCTGCAAGGCGCCGATCGCGGCGGCCTTGTATTCGGGATGGTCATTGAGCTCGGAGACATTGATCCTCAGCGTTCCCGCCGCGATCGCCGGCGTTATCGACCGGTCCAGCGCTCCAAGGTAGGTGAGGAAGGCCCCGTAATCTTCGCTTTTGCCGTACGGGTTGTCCGGCGTCTGGTCGTTGACCCACCATTGATCGCTGGTTTGGCTTGGGTTCGGCATCCTTGGGACTCCTTGGTCTCGCAGCCGTGGCAATTACGGCTGTATGGTTTAGCAGTTGCCAACCACCGACAAGCATCGTTTGCGCTTGCCGGTCGAGCCCCGTCCCAGTGCCAACAATGCTATTGGAATCTTCGCTTGTCTAGCCTCTGTTCGCGCTCGGTACATATGAAGGTTCTTGGGCGCGCTTGTACCGGCGGGTTTGAGATACTCGTTTGGTGTTAATTGAGCTATCGCTAATCTATGGTCGTACCTCGCCCGTAGGCACGAGGGGCTGAATGCGCAAGCGTCCCTCAGGAACCCGCCCGGCGAGCGAAATGTTCATATGTCACGCGCCAGGGGTCGCTCTCGACCGCCCTTTCCTCGCCGATCCAGTGAAAGCTGCCGGCGGTGATCTCGGTGAACCGCCACCGGGCCTGCAGGCCGCGCGAGTCAGCGCCGATCTGGACGATGTCCTTGCCTTTGGCCCGCCCGATCTGGCGCGAATAGTCCTGGTTGAGCGGATCGCTCCAGATGATGTGCCAGCCACCGATCCCGGGATCGAAGACGCGCAAGGTCGTGCCATACATGGTGGACGGGGCAGGGCGCCTGGGCCTGATCCAGATGTCCTGAATGGCGCGGCCTTCGAGCACCCAGCCAAAATGACACTCGCCATCCGATTTCTGATTTGTGCCGTCGTTGCGGTGGTGGACCGTCTCCATGTCCCAACTGCCGATCAACCATCCATACAGGTCCATGTCTTTCGCCCGGTCGGCTGGCGGACCTTCGGATGCGAGAGCGGTAAGAAACGTCGTCATGACTGTCTCCAGGCAAGCCGCGCTGAAACGCTGGCGCCACAACCCTTGCAGCGTTGCGGGCCCAGGTCTTGGGAAAAATTGCTGTAGTCCCGTGGCTGCAGGCACTTCCGCGTTCGCGCCATATCATATCTATGCGTGAATGCTAATGTAGCGTCGGCGGGTACCCCAATGCCCGCCTGGCCGGCGCCTCCTCAGGCCATCTCTTGAATGAGCGGCGTCGGCCGCTGGCTTGGGCGGCGACCAAACTCCTGCCGGGGAAATATGAGGCTTGGCGGGAGGGTTATCGCTGGGCGGTTTTGGCCGGCATTTGGATATCGGTCTGTATCCCCAGAACGTCCGCTGCCCAATCGCGCAGTTCCGGAGAAGCATCGCCCGATTCATGATCATTGGAACCCAATCAATTCTCGGGCGGCGCTTCATCTTCCCAGCCGGCCAGCTCCGGCAGGTCGTCAAGCCAACTCTTCTCCGTCGCCGAAGCTTCGCCGGCCTGCGGTACCGCCTCTGTGGCGTTTTGCATGAGCGAGTCCATCCACTTGCGATAGGCAGGCGGGGCCAATTCCGGCGGCAGCACCTTAGCCTTGGCCAGCATGCGTTTGCGGAAACTGAGTTGCCGGCGCAGTTTCGTCGTCGTGAATTTTATCGCCTTGCCCTGATATTCCACCGTCCAGCGCCCATCCCCATGGCTGGTCAGCCGGTCGATGGCAAAACCCGCATCGACCGGCCTGTCGCGCCAGGGAAGCTCGATGGCATTTCGCCTCAGATCGAGTGCCCATCGCCGGTAGTCGGCACCGGTACGCTGCGGCGGCAGCACGCCAGCCTGTTCGAGGATTTTCCTGCGAAAGGTAGGCTGCTTCTTGATCTGGCCGGTTGTCAGCTCGATGCGATGCCCACGGAACTCGACATGCCAGCGGATTCTCCCGTTGCCGACATATTTTGCCAGCCTGTCGATGGCGAACTCGTCGTCGGACAACTCCACGCATCCCTGGCGGATGCGTTCGAGGATGTACTGGCTGTCAGTGGGCATGACGTGCCTTGGCTGGGGAACCTGGATTCGAACCAGGACTAACGGAGTCAGAGTCCGTGGGTCTACCGTTAACCTATTCCCCAGCAGGCGCTGTCGCGCTGGTGGGCCGCCGAAGCAGCCGCGCGTGCCTTGTAGCCGCCGCCGGAAAATAGTCAAGCCTAAGCTGCGTTTCAATCACAGCGTTTCATAGGGGCAATTACGCCGGGGTGGCGCGCCGCACCCAATGATCCTCAGCTCTCTGTCCGGCTGTATTGCGAATGCTCGAAGAACAGCACCACGCCGAGCGCGATCAGCAGCGGGATGATCAGGTAGAACAGCCGGAACACCAGAAGTGCCGCCAGCACGCCGACCGGGTCCATATCAGACAGTCCGGCGAGGAACACGACCTCGAACACGCCGAGCCCGCCCGGCGCGTGCGAGATCTGCGCAACCGAGAACGACACCAGGAACACGCCTAGGGTGACGAAATAGCCGGGATTGCCGGCCACGGGCAGGGCAAAGAAGATGATCGCCGCCGCCGCCAGAAGCTCGATCGGGCCGATCAGCAATTGCCGCGCCACGATCGGCAGCGCCGGATAGTGCAGCTGGAAGCCGGCGATTTTCAGCGGCTTCAGATGCAGCCAACTGCCGAAGATGTAGGCGCCGACCAGGATCAGCAAAGCGATGCCGGCGGCGATCGCCAGGCCGTGGTGCGGGGCGCCGGAAAAGCGGTCGATGATTGCAGGCTCGAAAACCAGCACCAGGCCGCCGACCAGAATGCTGGAGAGCACGAAGGTGATCCAGCAGATCGCCACCAGAATGCCGACATCCTGGCCGGTCAGCCCCCTGGTGCCGTAGGCGCGGTAGCGGATCACGGCGCCCGAAAACACCGAGCCGCCGATATTGTGCGACAGCGCATAGGTGGTGAAGGAGCAGAAGGTGACGAACAGCCACGACACCTTCTTGCCGATATGTAGAAGGGCAATGTGGTCGTAGCCGGCAAGCGAGGCGTAGGCGACCACCGAGCTCAGCGCCGCCAGCACCCAGCCGCGCGTCGGGATGGCTGATATGCCGTCCCAGACATCGTCGATCGAGATGCCGCGCAGTTCATGCCACAGCAACAACAGCGACCCGATGACCGCCGCGACACCGATGACCGGCCACAGATAGCGCTTCCAATTCGTGGCCCCCCAATTCATGGAGTTGTCGTCATGTGTTGCTGCCCATCGCCCAGGCGGGCGTTAAAACGTCCGCGATTCACCAATTCCCCCTCATTTCAGAAATGCCTCATTGAAGCCGGCTATTCAACCGGCAAGGGTGAGCAGCCGGTTCGCCAACGGCGAATTCGTCGTGCCAGTGGCAAGATGAAAGGCTAGCGAACGCCGGGACGCTGCAAAGCAGCGGGGATCTGGCAGGACGCAGCCGGCAAAATTTGAGTCCTTGCTCTTGGTGATCCGGTCCGGCGCTGCTACTCTGGCGGCAACTTAAAAGATTGAAGCGCCTGGTGCGTCCGGTTTTCCGGTTCGCGCGGCGCCGGAAGGAACTGAAGTGGAAGACCACGACACCGGCGCTGGCGCGCCGGAAGTGGGCGTGTCCAGGGCTTCGCCGCCATCAGGCGGGCCAAGCCCATCCGCCGGGCGGCCCCGCCAGGCGGGACCCCAGTCCGGCAACGGACAGGCCGGCGACGCCCAGCATCAGCGCGGCAAGGCGAGAAAGCGGCGCAAGCGCCGGCGTGGGCGCAAGGTTTTTGCGCGCGACGACAGCCCTCTCGCAACGGCCGCAGCGGTTAGTGCGCCGGCCTCCGTCGGCCCGGCCGCTCCAGCGCCCGTGCCTTTGCCCTCGGCGCCACAATCCCGACCGGAACAGCCAATGCATCGTCCGCCGATGCAGGAACTGCCGGTGTTTGCCGCGCTCGATCTCGGCACCAACAATTGCCGGCTTTTGGTCGCGGTGCCGCAGCGCCATGGCCAGTTCCGCGTCATCGACGCCTTCTCGCGCATCGTCAGGCTGGGCGAGGGGCTGACGGCGAATGGGCACCTGAGCCAGGCGGCGATGGACCGCGCCGTCGAGGCGCTGAAGATCTGCGGCGACAAATTGCGCAACCGCAAGATCAGGAAAGCCCGGCTGATCGCCACCGAGGCCTGCCGCACCGCCGACAATGGCGTCGAATTCCTGCAGCGCGTCGAACGAGAGGCGGGGTTGAAGTTGGAAATCATCGACCGCCAGACCGAGGCGCGGCTTGCTGTATCCGGCTGCGGCTCGCTGGTCGAGCGCGACACGCAAGGCGTGGTGCTGTTCGACATCGGCGGCGGCTCGTCCGAAATCGCGCTGATCGACCTCACCGGCCAGCGCTCGCCGCGGCTTGCCAACCACATCGTGTCGTGGACGTCGCTTCCGGTCGGCGTTGTCTCGCTGGCCGAGCGTTTTGGCGGCCGCACGGTGACGCGCGAGATCTTTGCCGCCATGGTCGACGACGTCGCGGTGCGGCTAAAATCCTTTGATGGTCGCGACCGGTTGAGCCACGTGCTGACCAGCCCGAAATTCCATCTGCTGGGCACATCCGGCACGGTGACGACGCTGGCCGGCGTCCATCTCGACCTCGAACGCTACGACCGGCGCCGCGTCGACGGGCTGTGGATGGACCGCGACAGCGTTGACCGCATGGTCGAAAAACTGGTCGGCTGGGATTTCCAGCAGCGCTGCGCCAACCCGTGCATCGGTACGGACCGCGCCGACCTGGTGCTGGCCGGCTGTGCTATCCTGGAAGCCATCCGTGCGGTGTGGCCGTCGGAGCGGCTGCGCGTCGCCGACCGTGGTCTGCGCGAAGGCATTTTGAGCGAGCTGATGGCCGATGACGGCGTCTGGCGCAACAGTGGGCGAGGCCGAGCATGATCCGCATTGCTTTGGTGAAGGGCGCACCCCCACCCCGCCGAGATTCCCGCCACACCTCTCCCCCGATCGACGGGGTAGAGGAAGGCGCGAACTTATGCAGACCGGCGCCTTTCCTCTCCCTCCGGAGGGGGGAGAGGTGGCGCCGCGAAGCGGCGACGGAGTGGGGGAAGCCCTCCGCGAAACGCGAAGCCGCCGAAAAACGGCGGCAACTCGGCCAGCGCAAAAACTCAAACAAGAAATAACGTCATGACCAAGAAGCCGGAAAAGCCGGGCTCCGCCAGCATTCGTGTCCTCAAGACGCGGATCAAGAAGAAGAGCGGCCTGAAGGAATCGTCGCGCCGCTGGCTGCAGCGCCACATCAATGATCCCTATGTCCAGCGCTCCAAGGCCGACGGCTATCGCTCGCGCGCGGCCTACAAGCTGATCGAGATCGATGACAAGCATCATCTGCTGAAACCCGGCATGAAGGTCATCGATCTCGGTGCGGCCCCCGGCGGCTGGTGCCAGGTGGCGGCCGCGAGGACGAAATCGACGGCTGATAATCCACATGTCATCGGCATCGACTATCTCGAAATGGATGCGGTGCCGGGTGCGCCGGTGCTGCTGATGGATTTCCTCGACCCGGAAGCGCCGCAAAAGCTCGCCGAGGCGTTGGGCGGCGACCCCGATGTCGTGTTGTCGGACATGGCCGCGCCGACGACGGGTCATAAGCGAACCGACCACATCCGCACCATGCATTTGTGCGAGGTGGCCGCCGATTTCGCGCTGTCGGTGCTGAAGCCGGGCGGGCATTTCCTCGCCAAGACCTTCCAGGGTGGCGCCGAAAACGAGCTGCTGTCGATGCTCAAGAAGAACTTCCGCTCGGTGCACCACGTCAAGCCGCCGGCGTCGCGCGATGAGTCGGTGGAACTGTATTTGCTGGCGAAGGATTTTAAGGGCAGATAGCCACCAGTGGCATCGTCATCCTAGGGCGAAGCAAGGAGCGAAGCGACGCAGCGCAGACCCTAGGATCCATGCCGTGACGTTAACGCGTTGAAAACGCCGCAGAATTCTGTGCCGCTGCATCCTTCGATCAAGATCACGGCATGGATCCCAGGGTCTGCGCGACGCTTTGAGTCGCTTCGCCCTAGGATGAACGAAGCGATGAGGGGCGCTCGCCCCTTACTTCCCAGCCGTGCTCACCGGCTCCAGTGTCTTCGGCATCGTCATCCGGCCATGACCCGACACGGCGTTGCCGGCATCCGGTGCCAGCCGCATGAACGATACCGACGCCGCTGCTGACACTGCCGCCACGATGAAGAAGGCGATGTGGAAATCGCCGAGCGCCAGCGGTCCGCCATGGATCGAGGTCGAGACTTCCAGGATGCCGCCGGCCAGCGCCACGCCGAGCGCGATCGACAGTTGCTGGAACACCGCCGTGATCGGCGTTGCCTTGCTGGTGTCCTCGGCCGTCACCTCGGCATAGGAGAGCGCGTTGACGCCGGTGAAGAACATCGAGCGGATGAAGCCGCCGACCAGCAATATCGCCAGCATCAGCGCGTAAGGCGTCTCCGGCGTGAACAGGCCGTATATGGCGATCGATGCCGCGGCGATCAGCGAGCCCCAGATCAGCACCCGGCGGAACCCCGCAAGCCGGAAGATCAGCGCGGTAACGAATTTCATTCCGATGGCGCCGATAGCCGAGACGAAGGTGATCATGCCCGACTGGAACGGCGTCAGCCCGAAGCCGATCTGGAACATGAGGGGCAACAGGAACGGCACCGCCCCGATGCCGATGCGAAACAGCGAGCCGCCGAGCACCGAGGAGCGGAACACCGGGTTGCGGAACAGTTCCAGCGCCAGCAGCGGGTTCTTGGCGCGCCGCGCATGCAGGAGATAGAGCACGCCGGAAATCAGCCCGACCGCCACGGTGATGAGGCCGGTCGCCGGCGGCAGATAGGGCAGGCTGACCACCGACAGGCCGAAGATGACGCCGGAGGCCGCCAGCCCGCTCAGTACGAAACCGACGAAATCGAGCGGCGGCGTCTCCATCGAGTCGGTTTGCGGCAGGAAGCGCGTCGCCAGCCAGATGCCGATCAGGCCGATCGGCACGTTGATCAGAAAGATCCAGTGCCAGGTGAAATAGGTGGTGATGAAGCCGCCGATCGGTGGTCCCACAAGCGGGCCGACCAGCGCCGGCACCGTCAGCCACGACATGGCCGCGACCAGCTCGCTCTTCGGCGTCGCGCGCACCAGGACCAGCCGGCCGACCGGCGTCATCATGGCGCCGCCTATGCCTTGCAGGAAGCGCGAGACGACAAAGGCCGGCAGTGAATTGGAGATGGCGCAGCAGACCGAGCCGACGATGAAGACGCCGATCGCGGCGCGAAAAATGGTCTTCGCGCCGAACCGGTCGGCCATCCAGCCGCTGATCGGAATGAAGATCGCCAGCGCCACCAGATAGGCGGTCAGCGCCAGCTTGAGCGCGATCGGGCTGGTGTGGATGTCGACGGCAATCGCCGGCAGCGATGTCGCGATGACGGTCGAATCCATGTTTTCCATGAACAAGGCGACCGCCAGAATGAGCGGAATGATGCGGTTCAACGAACGCGTCCGAACTGGTCTAAATGTGCCTGCCGGCCAATCCAAACAATGAAAAGGCGGGCAAGCCGATACAAACGGGCGGTTATCACGCCTCAGGCGCGATGTCGCATTAATTTGCTGTCACTTTTGTGCGACCGTGGGCGGACAAGAGGCGTCGCTGCGTTTCGCCACATTGAATGAACTTGCGAAAATTGACCTGGTTCACTATGCTGTAGTGAATATAACTACTATATGGACAATGCTATGGAAGAAGCCGTTTCCGCAGCCGACGCCAACCGCAAATTCTCGCTCCTCCTGCGCGGTGTCCGCGAAGGACAGAGCTATGTCGTGACCAGCCATGGGCGCCCCGTGGCGCGGATCGTGCCTGCAGGGCAGCCCGACCCTGCGGCGTCTCGTTCGCGCACAGCGCTGCTGTCGCGCCTCGAACGCCAGCCTGTTGTAGAAGCCGGGCGCTGGAGCCGCGACGAGCTTTACGAGGACGAGCGGTGAAGGTCGCGCTCGATACCAACATCCTTGTTTATGCCGAGGGGATCAACGGAGCCGAGAAGCGCGACATCGTTTTCGGCCTGCTGCACGACATTGCGCAAGAGGCAGCCGTCATTCCAGTCCAAGTGCTCGGCGAATTGTTCACCGTTCTCACACGCAAGGCCGGACGATCACGTGCACAAGCGCGCGACGCCCTGTTGAGCTGGCGCGACGCGTTTCCGGTTGTCGGCACGACGCCGGAGGTGATGACGGTCGCGGCTGATCTTGCGACCGATCACCATTTCGGCATCTGGGATGCGACCATCCTGTCTGTTGCCTCGCAAACCGGTTGCCGGCTGCTGCTGTCGGAAGATCTGCAGGACGGCTTCACCTGGGGCGGCGTAACGGTCGTCAATCCTTTCGCGTCACCGCGCCATGTCTTGCTCGATGCCCTGTTGGGCAAGTCCGCCGAATAGGCCAGGACCGGCTTTTCAACCACGCCGCGACGTGTTACCAGCCAGCGCCAATCCTGAAAGGGAAGAAACGAGTCGGCGCTGTCCATTTCGGTCCAGCGCTTTTTTGTATTCTCCCAGCGCTTTTCGTATCCGAGGACTGGCCATGGCAAAAATCATCGAAACGTCCACCGGCGCGCTGGCGCTGACCTTTGACGACGTGCTGTTGCAGCCCGGTCATTCCGAGGTCATGCCCGGTGAGACCGACATCCGCACCCGCATCGCCACCGACATCGACCTCAACGTGCCGATCCTGTCGGCCGCCATGGACACCGTCACCGAGGCGCGGCTCGCCATCGCCATGGCGCAGGCCGGCGGCATCGGCGTCATCCACCGCAATTTCTCGCCGGCCGAACAGGCCGAGCAGGTGCGTCAGGTCAAGAAGTTCGAATCGGGCATGGTCATCAATCCGGTCACCATCGGCCCCGACGCCACGCTCGCGGACGCGCTGGCGCTGATGCGCACCTATTCCATCTCGGGCATTCCGGTGGTCGAGAATGGCGGCAGCGGCGGCCAGAAGATCGGCCGCCTGGTCGGCATCCTGACCAACCGCGACGTGCGCTTCGCCTCCGATCCGGGGCAGAAAGTCTACGAATTGATGACCCGTGAGAACCTGATCACGGTCAAGGAGAATGTCGACCAGGACGAGGCCAAGCGGCTGCTGCACCAGCACCGCATCGAAAAGCTCGTCGTCGTGGACAAGTCCGGCAATTGCGTCGGCCTGATCACCGTCAAGGACATCGAGAAGTCGCAGCTCAACCCGCACGCCACCAAGGATGCGCAGGGGCGCCTGCGGGCGGCGGCCGCCACCAGCGTCGGCGATGACGGCTTCGAGCGCGCCGAGCGGTTGATCGACGCCGGTGTCGACCTCCTGGTCATCGACACCGCGCATGGCCATTCGCAGCGCGTGCTCGATGCGGTGACGCGGGCCAAGAAGCTTTCCAATTCCGTGCGCATCCTGGCCGGCAACGTCGCCACCGCCGAAGGCACGCAGGCGCTGATCGACGCCGGCGCCGATGCCGTCAAGGTCGGCATCGGCCCGGGCTCGATCTGCACCACGCGCATCGTCGCCGGTGTCGGCGTGCCGCAGCTTTCGGCGATCATGTCGGCGGTGGAGACGGCGCATAGATCAGGCGTGTCGGTCATCGCCGACGGCGGCATCAAATATTCGGGCGATCTGGCCAAGGCGCTTGCCGCCGGCGCCAGTGCGGCCATGATCGGTTCGCTGCTGGCCGGCACCGACGAAAGCCCGGGCGAGGTCTATCTGCATCAGGGCCGCTCCTTCAAGGCCTATCGCGGCATGGGCTCTGTCGGCGCCATGGCGCGCGGCTCGGCCGACCGCTACTTCCAGGCCGAGGTTCGCGACACGCTGAAACTGGTCCCGGAAGGCATTGAAGGGCAGGTGCCCTACAAGGGACCTGTGTCTGGCGTGCTGCACCAGCTTGCGGGCGGGCTAAAAGCCGCTATGGGTTATGTCGGTGGCCGCGACCTTGCCGATTTTCGCGAACGCGCCACCTTTGTGCGCATATCCAACGCCGGACTTCGTGAAAGCCACGCCCATGACGTCACGATTACCCGCGAAAGCCCGAACTATCCTGGCGGAGCCTGACCGGCAGCCAGAGCGGTACATGCTCTGGCGCCACCAGGCGACGATCGTGCTGCGGCTGGCGCGCCATGCCGGCGCGCTGTGCTTTGCCGCCGCGGCGGTTTTCATCATCATGACGCTGCTGGAATTCTTCTATTTCCGCCGGCTGAGCGGCGGCCTGCCGTCGCTCGACGTGCGCCTTGGCGGGTTCACGCCCGACGAGGGCATGGCCTGGCTGACGGCACTCGGCCGACGCGGCAGCGAGATCATCCTGGTCTGGCACTATTTGACTTTCGACCTTCTCTTCCCGGCGCTGCTGTCGCTGACCATGGTCAGCCTGATCCTGGCAACCGGGCGGCGGCTGAAGAATTTTCGTGCCATGCCGGTGCAGCTTCAGGCGCTGTTCGCGCTGGTCATCGTGCTGCCCTACACGTGCGCCGACTACGCCCAGAACATTGCGGTGGCGCGGCTTCTGTCCGATGCGCTGTCGGCCAATCCGGATTCTCTGTCTTTCGCCTCGTCGCTGATCGTCACCAAATTCGCGCTGCTGGCGATCCCCGTCATCGTCATCGCGTTTTTGATCCTTGCCGCCCAGCGGCGTCCACAGGCATGAACGACAGAGCAGGGGCAACGCCATGAGCCAGACCGCGATTTTCTGGCCGATGCTGGCGCAGGTGTTCCTCGTCTATATCGTCTATGTCGTGATGGGCCGGCGCCGCTACGGCGCGGTCAAATCGGGCGAGGCCAAGGTCGGTCAATACAAGGTGCGCACGACCGAGCCCGGGTCGAGCGTCACGGTTGCCAACAATCTCATCAACCAGTTCGAACTGCCGGTGCTGTTCTATGTGCTGTGTCTGGCGCTGCACGCGACCAATGGCGTCAATTATCTGACCCTGGCCTTGATGTGGATTTTCGTGATTTCCCGCTATGGCCACGCCTGGGTCCACCTCACCAGCAACAATCTGCGGTTTCGCAGCCGCGCCTTCTACGTCGGCGCGATCATTCTCTTGCTGGCATGGATCTGGTTCGCGCTACACCTGCTCGGAGCGGTGTAGGGCAGTTGTTTACCCTCCCCCTTGTGGGGAGGGTCGCTCCGCGCAGCGGAGCGGGGTGGGGGTCTACAAATCGAACACCGCGATCTTCCGCTTGTCGAACTTGATGCCGATTTCGCCGCGCACCAGCTTCAGTGCGGCTTCGCCGAACACGGCGCGTCGCCAGCCCTGCAGGGCCGGCACGTCGGCATCCTCGCCCTCGGCGGCGATGCGGTCGATGTCGTCGCTGGACGCCAGCACTTTCGAGGCGACGCCTTCCTTCTCGGCGACGATCCGCAACAGAACTTTCAGCAGCTCGGAGGCGGCATTGGAGCCCTCGGGCGGCTGAAAGCTCTTGGGCAGCTTCGGCATCTCTTCGCGGGGCAAAGTGAGCGCCGTGTTGACCGCGCCAAGCAATGCGGTAGCCGTCGACGAACGCTCCCAGCCTTTCGGCGTCGTGCGCAGCTTGCCCAACGCTGCCGCATCGCGCGGCGCCTGCTGGGCGACCTCGTATATGGCGTCGTCCTTGAGCACCCGGCCGCGCGGCACGTCACGCTCGCGCGCCTCGCGTTCGCGCCATGCCGCCACCGTCTGCACGATCGCCAGCTCCTGCGGCTTGCGCAGCCGCATCTTCAGCCGCTTCCAAGCGTCTTCCGGGTGCGGATCGTAGGTCTCGCGCGAAGTCAGCACCTCCATTTCCTCGTTTAGCCAATGGGCGCGGTTTTCCCGCTCCAGTTCGGCGCTGAGATGCTTGTAGACGTCGATCAGATGGGTGACGTCGGCCAAGGCATAGTCGAGCTGCTTGTCCGACAGCGGCCGGTGGCGCCAGTCGGTGAAACGCGAAGATTTGTCGAGCCGTGCGCCGGTGATGCGCTGCACCAGCTGATCGTAGGAGACGCTGTCGCCGAAGCCGCAGACCATGGCCGCGACCTGGGTGTCGAACACCGGATGCGGCACCAGATCGCCGAGATGGACGATGATTTCAATGTCCTGGCGGGCGGCATGGAAAACCTTGACCACCGCCTCATTGGCCATCAGCCGGAAGAATGGGGCGAGGTTGATGTCGGGCGCCAGCGGGTCGATCAGCGCGGTGACGCCGGGCGCCGCCATCTGGATCAGGCACAGAATCGGCCAGAATGTCGTTTCGCGGATGAATTCGGTGTCGACGGTGACGAAATCCGACTTTTCAAAAGCGGCGAGAACGGACTCAAGCTCATTTTGGGTGGTGATGACGTGCATCAAATCGCTTTTTAGTAACGGGTAAGGTTCTCTTTCAATTTCAGCCATGGGCGCTTTCGTCAAGCCGCCCTTCGGTCAAGTATCGGCCGATCCGTCGGAATCGCCATTTCTGCGCGCCAGCCGCGCGAAGGCGGTTGATGTGCGCAGCAGCGCCGTGAAGCGGCTGCGCTTGCCCGCCGGCACGCTGCCGCGCACCTGCATGCGGTAGAGAATGACGGCGATGAGGGTGGCGTAGACGACTGCGCTGAAGACAAACAGGGCGCCCGGTCCGAAATGTTGCATCACTGCGGACGCCGCGAAGGGGCCACCAATGGCGCCGAAGGAATAGAACAGCATCAAGGAGGCGTTGATCAGCACGAACTCGCCCTTGTCGGCGCGGTCGTTGGAATGCGCCGCCGATAGCGAATAGAGCGGCATGGCGAAGCTGCCGAAGATGAAGACGATGATCAAATTGAGGGTCGGATCGGCGCCAGCGACGAAGACCAGCGCCAGCGCGGCGAACATGGCGCCGCATGTCGTGGCCAAAAGCACCGCGCGCCGATCCCAGCGGTCGGAGAGGTAGCCCAGCGGATACTGGATGAGGGCGCCGCCGAAGATGCCGACGCTGACGAAGGTGACGACATCGGCCACCGACATGCCGATCTGCTCGGCATAGACTGGCGACAGCGTGCGGAACGCGCTGTTGGTGACGCCGACGCAGATGCAGCCGAAGCAGCCGAGCGGCGAAATCCGCCAGACGCGGGCGAGATCGAGCTTGACGTCTTCCGGCGGCGTCGGGTTGGAGCGGTCGCCGAGCGACACCGGAACCAGCGACAGCGTGATCATCATCGACATGATGGCGAAGATGGCAAAGCCGCCGGGGCCGAAGATCGGGATCAGGAACTGCGCGCCGGTTACCGAGCCGATATCGACCATGCGGTAGACGGCGAGCACCCGCGCACGATCCTTGTTTTCGACGCCGGAGTTCAGCCAGGCTTCCATGACGGTGAACAGGCCGGCAAAGCAGAAACCGCCGGCAAAGCGCACCGCGCACCACATCACCGGATCGATCACCAGCACCAGGAGCAGCGTACTGGCAGCGGCGATGGCGGCGAGCGCTGAAAACGTCCGGACATGGCCGACTGCCTTGAGGATACGGGTGACGGCCAAGCACCCCAACAGGAAGCCGGCGAAATAGAACGTGCCCATCAGGCCGATGTCGGAGGCCGAAAATCCTTCCTGCGCGCCGCGCAACGCGATCAGCGTGCCCTGCAGCCCGTTGCCGCCAAGCAGGATGCCGGCGGCGATGAGGAGCGGGATCAGCGGGCGGATGGAGGACATACGGAACCGTTGCTTAGAGCATGATCCCGAAAAGTGGGAACCGGTTTTCGGAAAAGATCATGCTTCGAGAAAGAGTTGGATGAGTGTGACGATCGACGAAACGTCATACTCGTCCAGGTGGCTCCACAGTTCTGAACCATCGGTGTGGCCAATGCCAGTGGCTTATCCCGCCGCCAACAGGTGTGTGGCTTTCAGGTCGGGCCGTTCAGGCTTCGTGAGCCCTCGTCAAAGCTTCATCCGCTTGTGCGGCCGGGCGGGACGCCCTTCGGCCAAGCGAGCCGGCGGTCAGCAGGCTGAGGATGATGAACGGAATGCCGATGCCGAAGGCCGAGCGGATGCCCCAATGGTCGGAGACGAAACCGAGCAGCGGCGGGCCGAGCAGGAAGGCGACGAAGGAAATCTGCGACAGCGCCGCGACATTGATCGTCGCGGAGCGGTCCGTCCGCTGGGCTGCCGCCGAGATCGCCAACGGAAAGAGCACGCTGCTGCCGATGCCAAGCAGCGCAAAGCCCAGCATCGATACGAGCGGGGCAGGCGAGAAGAAGACGAGCAGCACGCCGACCGCCATCGTCGCCAGCAGCACCCGCGCCACGACGCTCGGCGAGTGGCGGTCGACAAAGGAGTCGGCAAAGAAGCGCGTGGCCGCTTGCGAGAATGCAAACAGCGCCACCGTGAAGCCGGCGACGAAAGGGCCCGCATCGAACACGGTGCGCATGTAGATTGCCGACCAGTCGATGCTGGCGCCTTCCATCAGCATCGCCGACAGCGTCACCGCGACGAGGACGAGGATAGGCAGCGTCGGCCGCGCCAGCCTTGGCGCCGTCTCGTCATTGCCGGCGAAGCGGCTCGGCGCCGGTTCGTAACCGCCGAGAAACAGCGCGATTCCTGTCGCCACCATCGGTACGACAATCGCCAGGTGCAGTTGCGGCGAAATGCCGAGATGCGCAAGCGCGGCGCCGAACAGGCCGGCGCCGAAAAAGCCGATGCTCCAGAACGAATGCGCCCGGTTCATGATCCGGCGCTTGAGCAGGAATTCGGTTCTGTCGGCCTCGACATTGAGAATGATCTCGACGCTGCCGATCATCAGGCCGACCGGAAACAGCATCAGGAACAGCGCAAGCGGCCCAGGCGCATGCACGGCAATGGCAAAGACAACCGACAAAAGCGGCACCAGCCCGAGCAGCGCGCGGCGGAAGCCGATGCGCTCCAGGATCGGCGCCGCCAGCGTCAGCGCGGTCAAGGTGCCGATCGGCGTCCCGATCAGGCTGAGCCCGAGCGTGCCGTCCCCGATGCCCATGGCGTGCTTGATGTCGGGCAGCCGCGGGAAGATTTGGCCCATGGCGAACGAATAGATCGCAAAGCCGGCGTAGACCCGGTGTTGCGGAGCGAGGCGGAGGCCAAAGGTCATGACGATGCTTTCGGGGAAGAGAGCCGGATATTGTCGTTGATATCCCCTTATCTTGCACAAACATGCAAATCGTGCAATAACGTGCACAAAGAAAACAGGATCATGCAATGCTGACCGATGAGCGGCATCAAATCATTCGCGATCGCCTCGCCGTCGAGGGACGGGTACTGGCCGGCGAGCTGGCAAGCCGCTTCGGCGTTTCGGAGGACACGGTTCGCCGCGACCTCAGGGAACTCGCCAAGGCCGGGCAGTGCCGCCGCGTCTATGGCGGCGCGGTCGCGCCCGCACCCTTCGCCTCGACAGCAGTCGGCCTGCGCGCCGGCCATGCGGTCGAAGAAAAGACGCGGCTGGCCCGCGCGACCGTGGCATTGCTTTCGCGCGGACAGACCCTGTTCATCGACAGCGGCTCGACCAATGCCGCGATCGCCAGGGCCATTCCGCGCGACCTCGAACTGACCGTCGCCACCAATTCCCTCGAAATCGCCTCCGTCCTGTCAGACCACGCTTTGGTCGAACTGATTGTGCTGGGCGGCCGGTTCGACCGCCACCTCGGCGCCTGCGTCGGCGCCGACACGCTTGCCGCTGTCGCGCAACTTGGCGCGGACCTGTTTGTTCTCGGATCCTGCGGCCTCGATGCGTCGCGCGGCGTCACGGCCTTCGATTCGGCTGAGGCCGAGGTAAAGCGGGCGATGGCCAAGAACAGCGCAGGCATCGTCATCGCTGTAACCAACGACAAGCTAGCCACAGCCGCACCCTACCGGGTCGCCAGGCCAGAGGCGATCCGCCACCTCGTGGTCGAAAAGACCGCGCCGGCCGCGATCCTCGCGGATTTCGAACGCCAGGGCGCCGAAATCCATTTGGCTTAAACGGAGCTCGGCGCGCGGGCAGTCCGGGACGCAGCATGGGCGACGAACACTTCGACATCTTCCTTTGAATAGCCGAGAAGGGCTCCTTCAAGCCTCGCCAGATCATTCGATGTGAAGATGTCAAAGGCCTCTCCGCTGCGGCACGTTCTGGAGATCAACAAGCTCAGTTTGCAGCGTCATTCTTCTGTCGGCAGGCAGTATCAGCGCTCTTCCACTGAGGTTTTAGGAACAATCTGGGTGAACTTCAGGATGCGGCCTTCGTCGACAAACGGTGCAAAGCCTGCATCGCCAATATGTCGGCGTCCATACCCGGTTCCGCCGCGAACAAGGCCATTGATTTGAAGCATCAGCTCCAATTCGCGGCCATTATGTGGCCCGACACTCGGCGGGACTGTGGGTTTTGGCATGAAGTATCTCCAGATCATTCGATGACTGCACTGTCGCGAGAAACACTTCTGGCGGCAATGCGCCAAGCCTGGCAAAGACTTCAACACTGACGAGCGGTTAGAGAGACGACCCAAACCCGGCTTGCCTTGACAAATCGGGCCTCCCATGCGCTTTTCGCGCAAATTTTGGACCGGGCTTTGATGCTTCGGCCCGCAACCAGAACACCCCGGAATTTTGACATGACAATGCATCGTTACCGCAGCCACACCTGTGCCCAGTTGAGAAAGAGCGATGTCGGCTCTTCGGTTCGCCTGTCGGGCTGGGTGCATCGCGTGCGCGACCATGGCGGCCTGCTGTTCATCGACCTGCGCGACCATTACGGCCTGACCCAGATCGTCGTCGATCCGGATTCGCCCGCCTTCAAGGTGGCCGAGACGCTGCGTGGCGAATGGGTGATCCGCGTCGACGGCGAGGTCAAGGCGCGCCTGCCGGACACCACCAACGCCAACCTGCCGACCGGCGAGATCGAGATCTTTGCCCGCGAGATCGAGGTGCTGTCGGCAGCCAAGGAATTGCCGCTGCCGGTGTTCGGCGAGCCCGACTATCCCGAAGACATCCGCCTGAAGTACCGTTTTCTCGACCTGCGCCGCGAGACGCTGCACAGGAACATCGTGGCGCGCACGAAAATCATCGCCGAGATGCGCAAGCGTATGACCGATGTCGGCTTCACCGAATTCTCGACGCCGATCCTGACGGCCTCGTCGCCGGAAGGCGCGCGCGACTTCCTGGTGCCGTCGCGCATCCATCCCGGCACCTTTTACGCGCTGCCGCAGGCGCCGCAGCAGTACAAGCAACTGATCATGGTCTCCGGCTTCGACCGCTATTTCCAGATCGCGCCCTGCTTCCGCGACGAGGACCCGCGCGCCGACCGTCTGCCCGGCGAATTCTACCAGCTCGACCTCGAAATGAGCTTCGTCGAGCAGGACGACGTGCTGTCGACCATGGAACCGGTGATGCGCGGCGTCTTCGAGACCTTCGCCAACGGCAAGCCGGTGACGCAGACATTCCAGCGCATTCCTTACGATGTCGCGATGCGCAAATATGGCTCCGACAAGCCGGACCTGCGCAACCCGATCGAGATGCAGGCCGTCTCCGACCATTTTCGCGATTCCGGCTTCAAGGTCTTCGCCAACATCCTGGCCAACGATCCGAAGGCCGAAGTGTGGGGCATTCCGGCCAAGACCGGCGGCAGCCGCGCCTTCTGCGACCGCATGAACTCGTGGGCGCAGGGCGAGGGCCAGCCGGGACTGGGTTACATCTTCTGGCGCAAGGAAGGCGACAAGCTTGAAGGCGCCGGTCCGCTGGCCAAGAACATCGGCGAGGAGCGCACCGAGGCGATCCGCCAGCAGCTCGGCCTTGCCGATGGCGACGCCGCCTTCTTCGTCGCCGGCGATCCGAAGAAGTTCGTCACCTTCGCCGGTGCCGCGCGTACGCGTGCCGGCGAAGAACTGAACCTTGTCGACCGCGAGCGCTTCGAATTGTGCTGGATCGTCGACTTCCCGTTCTTCGAATGGAGCGAGGAGGAAAAGAAGATCGACTTCGCCCACAACCCGTTCTCGATGCCGCAAGGCGGTATCGACGCGCTCAACGGCGACGACCTGCTCGGCATCAAGGCCTTCCAGTACGACATGGTCTGCAACGGCTTCGAGATCGCCTCTGGCGGTATCCGCAACCATTTGCCGGAAACCATGGTCAAGGCGTTCGAGACGGTCGGGCTGGACCGCGCCACGGTCGAGGAGCGCTTCGGCGGCCTCTATCGCGCCTTCCAGTATGGCGCGCCGCCGCATGGCGGCATGGCGGCCGGTGTCGACCGCGTGGTCATGCTGCTGGTCGGGGCCAAGAACCTGCGCGAGATCACCATGTTCCCGATGAACCAGCAGGCCTACGATTTGTTGATGAACGCGCCTTCGGAAGCCTCGCCGCAGCAGTTGCGTGATCTGTCGCTGCGTGTCGCGGCAGTGAAGAAGGACTGACGGCAGCGTTGCAGCTGCCCTTTCTCCCCGTCTCTATACGGGGAGAAATGTCCGGCAGGACAATGAGGGGCAGCACGCATGCAGGCGATTGGCGAACGGCCTTAGCAGTTGGCGCCTTCTGACAACCGGTTCAGCATCGAACTACAATTTGCAGGCGTTGGCGCCGCCCCTCATCTGCCTGCCAGCACCTTCTCCCCGTATAGTGACGGGGAGAAGGGAGCGAACTTCGATCAGTCTTCGTTGGCCTTGACGTGGACGCCCAGCGTCTTGGTCAGGTCGGCCGGGTTGGACATGGCGCCGGCCATGATCAGCGCGAACGGCACCGCTGCCGGCGGCTCGGCCGAAATCTCGAGGCTCTTCGGATCGTCGAGGTACTTGCTCACCGCGGCCGTCACTTCGGCGGTCAGTTCGGGATTGTTGAGCTGCGCCATGCCGAACGGCACGATCGCCTTGGCCTGGTTGGCGATGTCCTTGCCCGACATGCCCTGCTGCTTGCCGACATACTCAAGCACTTTGCCGGTGAGCGAATCGTCATCGAAGCGGATCGATGCGCTGTTGAAGGAGAGCTGCTGCAACAGGCCGAGCAGGGCCATGCCTTGCGCCGAATTGTCAGCCCCTTCGGGCTGCGCCGCCATCTTCTTCTGCATCTCCTGCAGCGACTTGACGAAGTCGACCGTGTAGCCGCCGAGGCCGAAGGTCATGCCGAGCGTGCCGGCATTCTCGACCGAGATGTCGTATTTCGACAGGTCCATCTTGCCGTCGCTCGGCTGCCAGGTGCCGCCGATTTCGATATTGCCCGAGATGTTCTGGTAGCCGAGGGCCTCGATGGCTTCCTTGGATTTCGCATCGTCGACCAGGGTCAGGTCGGCGTTGAACTTTTCCGTGGTGGCGGAAAACTCCATCGCCTTGCCGTCGGCCGGCGGCGTGATCTGGACAGCAAGCCCATCCACCGAGAAGGCGGTCTTGTCGGCAACCTTGACCGTCAGGTTTTCGAGTTCGGCCGACTTGTAGATCATCATCGAGCCGAGCGGGCCTGTAGCGCCCTCAGCCGGGATGTTGGCGTCGTGGATGACGAAGGGGGTGAGGTTGAGCGTGACGCCGTCCTTGCTGTGCTCGAAGGCCGAAGTCGTGATGGTCGCGACATCGAAGCCGCCATTGGCTTCGGTCACGCCCTCGAGCTTGACGTCGCCGATCGGCAGCGCCTCCTTTTCGGCCGCCGGTTTGACCGACACGCCCTGTAGCACCATGCTGGAATTGTCGCCGGTAACGCCGGTCCAGGTGATATCGACGCCCTGGACGGCAAGTGCGGCCTTCAGTCGGTCGGCAACCGCCGTGTCTTGCGCAAAGGCGGCATTCAGCGGCAGCGTCAGCAAAAAGGTCGAAAAAGCAAGTTTCTTGAGTGTCGAACGTTGGATTGTCATCGCGAGTTCCCTGAGAGAGTCCTGAAAAAGTGTTTTCTCAATTCTACGCCATCACCATTCCGTGACGAACTGGACGGGAAAAAGGCGCTTTCCCGCAGAGTTGTCGAAAATCACGGCGAAAGGCAAATCGGAGCGGGAGCCTTCGCCCGACGCGGTGAATATGTCATGAAGGTCGGGCTCCCCTGCGTACCGTCTCCTGCCTTAGAGAGGGCGTGTAACAGATTGATGTTGGTTGGCAACAGCACTGCTACCGTTGCTGTTGCACAGGGACGGCAAGGGGGAACATGAAGTCCGTCACATCCATTGTCGGACCTTGAGCCGCCCTCGTAAGCCCAAAGGCTGCAAAGTGCGGATTTCCGCAGCCCCGCCTTGCCGCGAATCACCCGCTCGGCTAGTTCAGCCGCATGGGAAAAAGGATTTTGCCGCCTGAAAATGGCGGCGGTGACCACATCGAACCGGTCGATCTGAAGAAGGCGCTGGAAGAGCGCTATCTTGCCTATGCGCTCTCGACCATCATGCACCGGGCGCTGCCTGACGTGCGCGACGGGCTGAAGCCTGTGCATCGCCGCATCATGCATGCGATGCGGCTGCTCAGGCTCAACCCCGACCAGGGCTTTGCCAAATGCGCCCGCATCGTCGGCGACGTGATGGGCAAGTTCCATCCGCATGGCGACCAGTCGATCTACGACGCGCTGGTGCGCCTGGCGCAGGATTTCTCCATGCGCTATCCCCTCGTCGACGGGCAGGGCAATTTCGGCAATATCGACGGCGATAACGCCGCCGCCATGCGCTATACCGAGGCGCGCATGACCGAGGTGGCGAGCGATTTGCTTGCCGGCATCACCGAGGACGCCGTCGATTTCCGGCCAACCTACAATGAGGAGGACGAGGAGCCCGTAGTGCTTCCCGGCGCCTTCCCGAATCTGCTCGCCAACGGTTCCTCCGGCATTGCGGTCGGCATGGCCACGTCCATCCCGCCGCACAATGCCGCCGAGCTTTGCAACGCAGCGCTGCAGTTGATCGAGCAGCCGGACGCGCCGGTGACAAAGCTGATGGAGTTCGTCCAGGGGCCGGATTTCCCGACCGGCGGCATCATCGTCGACAGCCGCGCATCCATCCTGGAGGCCTATGAGACCGGCCGCGGCGGTTTTCGCGTGCGCGCCAAATGGGGCCAGGAGGATCAGGGCAGGGGCACCTGGAGCATCGTCGTCACCGAAATCCCCTACGGCATCCAGAAGGCCAGGCTGATCGAGAAGATCGCCGAGCTGTTGATCGCGCGCAAATTGCCGCTGCTCGAGGATGTCAGAGATGAAAGCGCCGAGGACGTCCGCATTGTGCTCGTACCGAAGAGCCGTTCGGTCGATCCCGGCATTCTGATGGAATCGCTGTTCAAGCTGACCGAGCTCGAAAGCCGATTTCCCCTCAACATGAACGTTTTGTCGCGGGGCAAGGTGCCTAACGTCCTGTCGCTGAAGGGCGTGCTGAAGGAGTGGCTCGACCATCGGCGCGATGTGCTGATCCGCCGCTCGAAGCATCGGCTTGGCGAGATCGAGAAGCGGCTGGAAATCCTTGCCGGCTACCTGATCGCCTATCTCAACATCGACGAGGTCATTAGGATCATCCGCGAGGAGGATGAGCCCAAGCAGGTGATGATGGCCCGTTGGTCGCTCACCGACACCCAGGCCGAAGCCATCCTCAACATGCGGCTGCGGGCCCTGCGCAAGCTGGAAGAGTTCGAGATCCGCAAGGAGTTTGACGGTCTCACCACCGAGAAGAAGCAGATCGAGGCATTGCTCGCATCCGACGCCAAGCAATGGTCGACGATCAAATGGGAAGTCACGCAAGTTCGCGACAAGTTCGGCCCCGAGACCGAACTCGGCAAGCGGCGCACCCAGTTCGCCGACGCGCCGGAGCACGATCTGACCGACATCGCGCACGCCATGATCGAGCGCGAGCCGGTCACCGTGGTGGTCTCGGAAAAGGGCTGGCTGCGGGCGATGAAAGGCCATTTGGCCGACCATTCCACGCTCACCTTCAAGGAAGGCGACAGCCTCAAGCTCGCCTTCCATGCCCAGACCACCGACAAGATCCTGGTCTTCACCACCGGCGGCAAATTCTACACCATCGGCGCAGACCGGCTGCCGGGCGGCCGCGGCCATGGCGAACCGATCCGCATCATCGTCGACATGGACAACGACCAGGACATCGTCACCGCCTTCGTCCATGACCCGAAACGCAAGCTGCTTCTGGTTTCCTACGACGCCAATGGTTTCGTCGTGCCGGAGGAGGAAGTCGTCGCCAACACCCGCAAGGGCAAGCAGGTGATGAACGTCAAGGCGCCCGACGAGGCCAAGGCCTGCATCCCGGTTTCCGGCGATCATCTCGCCATTGTCGGCGAGAACCGCAAGATGCTGGTGTTTGCGCTCTCCGAAATTCCGGAGATGGGCCGCGGCAAGGGCGTTCGCCTGCAGAAATACAAGGATGGCGGTCTGCTCGACCTGAAACCTTTCACGCTGGAGAGCGGCCTGTCCTGGCAGGATTCCGCTGACCGCACCTTCGTCAGGTCGCGCGAAGAGCTGGCCGAGTGGATCGGCGCGAGAGCGTCGGCCGGACGGATGGTGCCGAAGGGATTCCCGCGGACGGGGAAATTTGGGTAGGAATCTCCCCCCTCGAGGGGGAGATGTCGCCGAAGGCGACAGAGGGGGTCGGTACGTCCTGACACGACACCCTTTCGCTGGCAGAGAAGGCTGGCGCTTCATGCGCGGCGACCCCCTCTGGCCTGCCGGCCATCTCCCCCTCAAGGGGGGAGATCCCAAGGCATTTGGACTATCGTCACGATTGCGGCACTATAACAGTGCATAAACGCTGTGTAGGCTGGGGAGAATTGACCGTTTGAAGGAAGCGAAGATCCAGAAGCCGGAACGTCAGCAGCGCCTGTTCGGCCTGTCGACACCGCTGCGGGCCGCCGTCATCCCGCCGCTGTCGGCGGCGCGCTGGCTGTTGGTGCTGATCGTCGCCGCCGGCGTTTATTTCTTCCACGGGTTCCTGTTTCCCGTGCTGGCAGCCCTCGTCATTGCTTTTGCCAGCTGGCCGCTCTACCGCCGGCTGCTTGCCGGTGTCGGCGGTAACCGCACCGTCGCCGCGACGCTCGCCATCCTGTTCATCCTCGCCTTCCTGGTGGTGCCGATAGCGCTTGCCGGCACCTACGCCATCAACGAGGTCCGCGAATGGGTCGGCTGGGCGATCGAGACCAACAGGCACGGCGCCGTCACACCGCACTGGATCACCTCGCTGCCTGTCGTCGGCGAGTGGCTGAACGAACAGTGGATCGACAATTTCGGCCATCCCGGCGGCATCGGCGAGCTGATCCAGCTGGTCAGCGGCGCCAATATCGGCAGCATCTATCGCGGCGTGCTGGCTGCCGGCGGCAGCGCCTTCGGCCTGTTGCTGACGCTGCTGTTCATGATGATCGCGCTGTTCTTCGCCTATCGCGACGGCGAACACTTTGCCAGCCAGATCGACCGGCTCGGCGAACGCATCCTGCCGACGCGCTGGGAGCGGATTTCGCGCGTCGTGCCGGCGACCATTTCCTCGACCGTTACCGGCATGACCGTGATCGCCATCGGCGAGGGGCTGGTGCTCGGCATCGCCTACTGGCTGGCCGGGGTGCCGTCGCCGGTGACGCTGGGCGCATTGACCGGCGTGATGGCGCTGATCCCCGGTGGCGCGCCGCTGTCGTTTACGCTCGTGTCGATCTACCTCGCCGCCAGCGGCTCGCCGATGGCGGGTCTGGCGCTGTTCATCTGGGGCGCGGTGGAACTGTTCATCGTCGACAAGACCTTGCGCCCGAAGCTGGTCGGCGGACCGATCAAATTGCCCTTCCTGCCCACCTTTTTCGGCCTGATCGGCGGCGTCAAGACGATGGGCTTTCTCGGCCTGTTCATAGGTCCCGTGCTGATGGCGCTGCTGGTGGCGATCTGGCGCGAATGGCTGCGCGAGGTGGAACTGGCCGAAGACACCGTTCCCGACGCGGCGGCCGAGCTCGAAGGCGGGCCGCCGCAGATCGAGATTGTTGCCGGCCCCGCGAAGAAAAGTCAGGCTGGGTAAGCGACGGCGAGCGCTGCCCGGCGCTTGCGCCCTTCATGCAACTGCCACAGGGAATGGGCGACCAGCGTGACGATCAGGATCACGCCGCCGATCAGGCTGTTGCGCGACGGCGTCTCGGCAAAGATCATCCATATCCAGACCGGCGCCAGAACCGTTTCCAGGAGATAGAACATCGCCACTTCCGGGCCTGAAATGTATTTCGGCCCGTTGGCGAGGCAGAAGAAGGCGAACGGCATGATCACGGCGCCGTTGAAAATGATCCACCATGGCGCCTCCACCTGGAAACCGGTCCTGGAGACCATGAGCGCCGCCAGCCCGAACGGCAGCAGGACGCCGGTCAGCGCGGTGAATCCCATATCCCTGCCGCTGGCGCGTGAAACGGTGATTGCGCAGGCAATCGCCAAGGCCGAACACAGCGCCATCACATCGCCGAACAGATTTCCCGTGCCGACGGAATCGCCGACGATGATCGCGATGCCGACGATCATCAGCGCCATTGCCGCAAGCGTCAGCGGCTGCGGTCGCTCCTTCAGGAACAGCCACGACAGCAGCGCCGAGAACATGGTGGAGAAGGCCAGGATGAAAACCAGATTGGCGGTCGAGGTGTTGTAGACGGCAGTGATGAAGGCGATTGCGCCGAGCCCGTAGAGGGTGGCGACGACGAGCCCCGACCAGCCGGGTATCAGCTGCGGAGCATTCTTGCTGAACGAGCGCCAGATGGCCCATACGATCAGCCCCGCCACGAAGGTGCAGCCGGTGCGCAGCAAAAGGATCGTCCAGGCTTCGCCATGGGCGAGCCGGATCAGGGGAATGTCGATGGTCAGCGCCAGCCCGCCAAGCGCGGTGAGCAGAAGTCCTTTGGTGTGGGCATTGTGAGAGGACATGCAACGGCTTTCGCAATGATTTGAGCAGATGCCGGTCTGCGCAATCGCCCCGCCAACGGGCGGAAAGACCAGCATCGTCTCGGCTGAAAATGTTTAGATCAGGATTTGGTAAGAAAAAAATCAGCGCGTGACCGCTTCGTGGTCGTAGCGTTCCCAGCCCTTCGGGCCGAGATGCTCCTGCGGCATGAAGCGCATTTTATAGTTCATCTTGCGCGAGCCGTTGACCCAGTAGCCGAGATAGACATGGGGCAAGCCCATGGCCCGGGCGCGGGCGATATGGTCGAGGATCATGAAGGTGCCGAGCGAACGGTCCTCGAACTCGGGATTGAAGTAGGAATAGACCATCGACAGGCCATCGGCCATCTTGTCGGTCAGCGCCACGGCGATCAGCTCGCCCTGGCCCTTGCCGGTGATGAATGTGTCGGGGCCGCGGCGCCGGTATTCGATCACCTTGGTGTCGACATGGGTATCCTCGACCATCATGGCGTAGTCGAGCACCGTCATGTCGGACATGCCGCCGCGGCGATGGCGAGCGTCGAGATAGCCGCGAAACAGCGAATACTGCTCGGTCGACGGCTGCGCGTCGTGCATGGCGCCGATCAGATCGGAATTGCGCTGGATCACCCGCTTCATGTTGCGGCTGGCGGTGAACTCCTGCGCCAGGATGCGCACCGAGACGCAGGCGCGGCAGGTCTCGCAGGCGGGACGGTAAGCGATGTTCTGCGAGCGCCGGAAACCGCCTTGCGTCAACAGGTCGTTCATCTCCGGCGCCTTGTCGCCGACCAGATGCGTGAACACCTTGCGTTCGAACTGGCCCTCGAGATACGGGCACGGCGATGGCGCGGTCAGGAAGAACTGCGGCGACTGGGTCGGATGGTGCGTCATCGAACCTTGGGAACACTCCTGCGAATCGCTCTACCTTTGGCTTGGCTGGCGAAAAATTCAACAGGATTGTGAAGGCGGGGTTGAACGGACCCCTTCACATTTGCGCACAAATGCCTGTTGGCCCCGGTTGAACGCCGGTTCAACGGTCGCTGCGGCTGACGACCGTGCCAAGCAGCAGGTCGTGCAGTGTGCGCTTGCGATCGGAAAACAGCGTCACCAGGAGGACGAGCGGCGTCAGGATGACCGTGCTCGCCCAGAACAGCACCGAATGGACAACGGCGGTGAGGCCGTCGATACGGCTGCCGTCGAGACGATCGAGCCGAATGCCCATCATCTTCATGCCTGATGTGGCTTGGTTGCGACCGCCCAGCGTGTTCCAGATGTAGAGAATGGCGACCGCCGGCACGAGGATGGAATACAGCGCCCAGCCAAGACCGAATGTCAAAAGGCCAAGCACGGCCACCAGGATCGCGAACGTAATGGTGAGAAGCGCCACGATGCAATAGTCGATGATGAAGGCCAGGATGCGCCGCGTGCGCACACCGTCATAGGCCCTGACGTCGTCGAGCCTGCTGGTGATGATTTCGCCGTCAAGTACGCGCGCGTTCATGTCATGTCCTCGCAACAGGCGCCACGCTAGGGTGCGCCGCCACTGAAATGGTGAAGACCGCGGGCGGAATCAAGATCGGTTCGTCCATCGGTCCTGCTCGGCAGTGTGACGCGGTTGAGCCGATTGAATTTGGTGGACGGATGGCGTTAGCTTGCTGCGGCGCAACAAGACGCCGAGGGGACGGGGTTACATGGATTACGACATGCTGGTCATCGGCAGCGGCCCTTCCGGGCGCCGCGCCGCGGTGCAATCGGCCAAGCTCGGCAAATCGGTGCTGGTGGTCGACAGGGGCCGGCGCCTCGGCGGCGTCTCGGTGCACACCGGCACCATCCCGTCGAAGACGCTGCGCGAGACGGTGCTGAACCTGTCCGGCTGGCGCGAGCGGGGCTTTTACGGCCGCGGCTACCGGGTCAAGCAGGACATCTCCATCGCCGATCTGGTCGAGCGGCTGCACAAGACGCTCGACCACGAGGTCGAGGTGCTGCAGCACCAGTTTATGCGCAACGCCGTCAAAAGCGTGCGCGCCATGGCGAAATTCGTCGGCCCAAACAAGGTCAGCCTGACGGCAGACAATGGCGACTACTCGGAGGTTGGTTTCACCAATGCGCTGATCGCGGTCGGCACCAGGCCGCACCGGCCGCGCGACGTGCCTTTCGACAAGATCCGCGTCTTCGACAGCGATGAGATGCTGGAACTCGACCATCTGCCGCGCACGCTGACGGTGATCGGCGCCGGCGTCATCGGCGTTGAATATGCGACGATCTTTTCGGCGCTCGACGTGCCGGTGACGCTGGTGGAGCCGCGCAACACCATCCTCGATTTCGTCGACCGCGAGATCGTCGACGACTTCATCCACCAGATGCGCGACCGCGGCATGACCATTCGCCTCGGCAGTACGGTCAAGGAAATCGTCTCAAAACCCGACTATGCCGAAGTGACGCTCGCCGATGGCCGCACCATCCGCTCCGAGATCGTGCTTTACGCCGCCGGCCGCAGCGGCAATCTCGGCAGCCTCGGCCTCGACGTGGTCGGCATCGAGGCCGATTCCCGGGGCCGCATCAAGGTCGATCCGCAGACCTTCCAGACCAGTGCGCCCAACATCTATGCCACCGGCGACGTCATCGGTTTCCCCAGCCTTGCCTCGACATCGATGGAGCAAGGCAGGGTGGCCGCCTGCCACGCCTTCGGCGTGCAACTGCCACCGCCGCCGGAAACCTTCCCCTATGGCATCTACGCCGTGCCGGAAATCTCCACCGTTGGTCAGTCGGAGGAGCAGGTGCGCGAGAGCGGCGCTGCTTATGAAGTCGGTCTGGCGCGGTTCCGCGAAACCTCGCGCGGCCACATAATGGGCGTCAACTCCGGCTTTCTGAAACTGCTGTTCTCGGTCGAAACGCGCCGCCTGCTCGGCGCCCACATCGTCGGTGAAGGCGCCACCGAACTGATCCATATCGGCCAGGCGGTGATCAACCTCGGCGGCACGGTTGATTTCTTCGTCAACAACACCTTCAACTATCCGACGCTGGCCGAAGCCTACAAGATCGCCGGGCTCGATGCCTGGAACCGGATGGGACAGGGCTAGGCGACGAGCATCTGCTCAGCCGTTCCGCCGGGCGCCGATGCGGTCTACCAAGGTCTCTTAGCCTGCCTGGCGTGCGACCAATGCTGGTCCCGCCAGCCATTGCCGGACGATGGCGGCATCCGGGTCGCCGATTTCGTGACCTGAAGGCACGATGCGCGCATCGACCTCGGCGCCATGTTTGTTGAGCAGCCTCACCAGTGGCGGCGCAAACGGCCCGTAGGTCTCGTCCGCGGCACCAGCGACAATCAGGACGCGCCTTCCTGTCAGATCGGTTGCCGGCGCATCGTCAAGCACGGGCATTGCTCTCAGCAACGCCGCTTTTCGGACGAGGCCGGAGTTGAGCAGCATCAGGCTGGAAACCAGATTGGCGCCGTTGGAATAGCCGAGGAAAGTCGCCCGGGCGAGGTCGAGCCCGTGGCGCTTTGCGGCCTCGCTTGCGAAGGCGGCAAAGTACGATGTTTCGGCACGGATGCTCGCCTGTTCAAAACTGGTCGGCGTGATCCGCTCGAACCAGCGGAAGCCGTCTTCTTGGCGGATGCGGCCACGCACCGCGACCAGCGTGGCGTTGGGGGCGATCTGCCTCGCAATCGGCACCATCGTCGTTTCGTCGACACCCGATCCGTGCAGTAAAAACAGGCTCTCGCCGCCGGCATTCTCCGGCTTGAGGAGGCGGTAGGGAAACGCCAGATCCTGATGCAGAAAGGCGTTCTCGTCGCTATATCGATGCACGCTCATATCTCATTGATTTCACGGAGACATTGGTCCTTTGCCAGCTTCAAAACGGAATATTTTCACGCTCCGCGAAATGTGATTGCAACAGGCTCATTTCAGACCGTTTCTGCGCCGATATGCTCCCTGCGGGAGGAATCGAAGCGGTGTGCGCCGATGGTCGCATCCCGGCATGAACAACGCGAGCACCCTTGCTCTCCTTTGAGGCCTTTTGTCGATGACCCTGCCAGTCCCGCCCGATCGCGCCCCGCGTATCGCCGATCGCGCTCCGCGTATCGCCGATCGCGCTCCGCGTATCCCCGATCGCGACACGCGCATTGACGTGTTCCGTGCGCTCGCACTCCTGACCATCTATATCGACCACGTGCCGGGCACCGTCTTCGAAACGCTGACCTACAAGAATTTCGGATTCTCGGACGCGGCGGAAGCCTTCGTGCTGATTTCCGGCATGTCGGTCGCACTCGCCTATGGCAACAAGTTCCAGCCGGGCGGCCGGCTACTGGCGACGTTGAAGATGTGGCGCCGGGCCGGCGTGCTTTACAGCGCCCACATCGTCACCACCATGGTTGTGATGGCGTTATTCTGCGCCGCGGCGGTGTTCGGCCGGCGGCCGGAACTGCTCAAGCTGATCAACATCGAGCCGCTGATGAAGAACACGCCGGAGGTCATGATCGGCATTGTCACGCTCGGCCACCAGCTTGGCTACAACAACATCCTGCCGGTCTATGCGGCGCTGCTGTTGATGGCGCCGCTCTTCCTGCTCTTCGTCAGCTACCGGCCGCTGCCGGCGCTGGTCTTTTCCGGCGCGCTGTGGCTCGTCGCCGGCCTCTGGCAGATCGCGCCGCCGAACTATCCCGAGCCCGGCTTCTGGTTCCTCAACCCGCTGTCCTGGCAATTCCTGTTCAACATCGGCCTTGCCGGCATGCTGCATGTCAGGCGCGGCGGCACAATTCCCGTCAATCGTTGGCTGGTGGGCGCCGCGGCGACCTATGTCGCGGCAGCGGCGGTCTGGGTGCACAGCCCGCTCTGGGGCGAGATAACGTGGTTTAACCTGCCCGTGGTGATCGGCGGCTTCGACAAGACGTTCCTGTCGCTGCCGCGGCTCCTGCACATATTGGCGGTGAGCTATCTGATCGTCGCCCTGCCGGCTTTCTCGAACCTGTTCCGTCTCAGCCCGGATCATCCGCTAGCGCTGCTCGGCAAGCGCTCCTTGCCGGTGTTCCTCGCCGGCACGCTGATCGCCATGGCGGCGCAGGTGATGAAGCTGATCAATCCGGGCGGCTTTGCCTATGACGCCTTGCTGATTTCGGCCGGCATCGCCATGCAATTCGTGCTCGCCTTCTATCTTGAGTGGCTGTCCGGCATCGGCTCGAGCAAAAAGCCGGTTCGCAAAGAAGCGCCAGCCGTTCACCAGACCTTCGGCATGCCCGCGATGCCAAGGCTAAGCCGATGATCCCACATCAGCCGCCTAGCCAGCAGGCGAGGGGCCGGACGACCCCCGCACCACGAGATCGACCGGCAGCAATTGCCGGTGCTGCGAGCCGTCATTTTCGAGGATCGCCTTGACGGCCAGGCGTCCCATCTCGGCGATCGGCTGGGCGACGGTGGTTAGTGGCGGCTCGGAGTCGGCGCCTTCCGGCACGCCGTCGAAGCCGACGATGGACACATCGCCCGGCACGGCAATGTTACGCTCGCGCAGCCAGTCGAGCGCATGCAGCGCAATCTTGTCCGACATGGCCAGGATTGCCGTCGGCGTCTGCGGCAGCGCGAAAATATGATCGAGGCCGGCCCGCACGCTCGCCTCGTCATTGAGGGTTTCGTAGATTGGCACTTGCGAGACGTCGATGCCGAAGCGGGAGAGCTCGCCGAAATAGCCACGCAGACGGTCGCGTGTGCCCGAGTAGAGGGATGTCGTCTCGACTTGCTCCTGCGTGACGGGACCAAAGCCAGCGTCGGCAGATTCCAGGGCGAGTACGGCAAAGCTGCGATGGCCGAACTCGGCCAGATGGCGCGCCGCCAGACCCGCGCCGGCGACGTTGTCGACGCCGATCGCAGCGACCGCCTCATTTTCCGAATCGAGATCAAGCGCCACGAAAGGCAGTTTGCGTTCGCGCGCCAGTTCGACCAGCCGCGACCCACCCTCGATGCAGAACACGATGAAGCCGTCGACCAGGGCGCTCTGGATGTTCCAGGCGAGCTGCTCGCTGTTGGCGGCCGAGACCAGCGAAATTCCGGCGCCGGTGGCGTCGCAGGCCTGCGAAATGCTGGCCATCATGACGCGGGCAAAGGGATCGTCGAAGAAATAGGACAATGGTTCTGCCGTTGCCACGCCGATGGCGTTGACCTTGCCGGCGCGCAGCAGCCGGCCCTTGGGATCCGGGCCGGCATAGCCCATCGCTTCCGCCGCCGCCTTGACCCGCTCGCGGACCTCTTCGCGCACGATTTCCGGGCGAGCGAACACGTTGGACGCGGTTCCGTGCGAGACCCCGGCCGCCTTGGCGATGTCGGCAAGCCGCACTGGTCTCGTCTTGCCGGAGGTCAATACCGTCATTTTCGTCTCCTGAACCGGAGCCTATTTAGCACTTTAGTTGGATCGGTTCAAATTTTCCCTTGATCAGACGGCCGAGAGGGTCTATATTTGAATCGATCCAAGGGATTTCACCAATTAGAACTTGGATCGATTCAAGAGGAGGGTGCCATGCATCCCGTGAATTATCTGTTCGAAGACATCTACGGTAATGATTGGGGCATAGTCTCCGACGCCGCCACCCGCAAGCGCCGCGACAAGGTCGGGCCGTGGAGGCGTGACCTGCAATACCTTGTGAAACGCAAGCGCAGCTGATCGGCCAGACATTTTCTTGCCAGTTGATTGGATCGATTCAAGTTCTTGAAGAGGAGAACGAACATGCATCCCGTGAAACATCTGTTCGAAGACATTTATCGCAATTACTGGGGTATCTCGCCTGCCACGGAGCAGCCGCAACGGCGGCGGCCGACCAAGCCTGCCAAGCGCAACCGCGACCTGCTGCCGGAAAGCCGGCAGGATTAAATCTGCGATATTTGATGGGGCAGGGTTCTTGCCCCGTCAGGTCCGTTGTCGCACGAGCGCCGAGGCCGCGATCACCAGCCAGCCCGCGATGAGCAAGGTGCCGCCGATCGGCGCCGACATCGGGAACAGCCGCGATCCTACGAAATCTCGTGCCAGCAGATCGCCGCAGAACAGAACAAGCCCGACGAGCAGCACCAGGCTGCCGATCCGCAAGATCCGGCTTGCGCCGGCGAGGCCGACGGCCAAAAACACCGGCGCATGCATGATCAGGAAGGATGCCGCAGTGCCGACGAAGGCGCCGCCGAGATGCGCTGATGCCGCCGACAGCGCCACGCCCGCCGCGCCGGCGAGGCCGCCGGCGAAAACGAGGATGCGCGCGCTGTTTGCTGGTGCTGACTCGGCTATGCTCATGTCTCGGGCTCCGTGATTGACGATAGGCGGCGCAACCTGTCTGTCAGGATTTTTCCGATATCGCCAGCATGTCGCGCGTGCGGCGCGCCTGGGCCAGCCAATTATACACGGCACCGCCCGCCATCAGCACCGACGTGCCGAGAAACACCGCGCGCATGCCGAAATGGCCGCCGACGAAGCCGCCCAGCAGCGGCCCCGCAACCTGGCCGACATATTGCGCCGAGATTGCCAGGCCCAGCACATTGCCGCCGACCCCATCGGGAACATTGTGGCGGATGACGCTGGTGATGCAGGGCAACAGCCCGCCCAGCACCAGACCCATAAGGAACCGCAGCCCGACCAACTGCCAGCTCTCGGTGACGAAGGCCTGCGGTATCAACAGCAGCGCCGAGACGGCCAGCGATGCGACGATGACGTTCCAGTGGCCGATGCGGTCGGCGAGCTTGCCCAGCCGTGACGCCGACAGGATGGCGCCCAGCGCCGCCGCCGACATGACGACACCGGAGACCAGCGTCACCCGGCTTGCGTCCGCGACCAGTTGCTGGACGTAGACGGTGATGATCGGCTCGATCGACATGTTGGCGAAGGTGAACAGCATGCCGGTTGCCAGCATCGCCACGACAGGGCGTTTGTCGGGGATCTGCGCCCAACCGCCCTTTGGTTTCTCCTTGGGTTGTGCCTGCATTGGCGGGCGAGGCATCTCCTTGATCAGGAACGTCGTCGCCAGCGCCGCCAGGAAAATGACGCCGCCCGCGATGAGGAAGGTGGCGCGAATACCGATCAATGGCGGCAGCGCGCCGCCAAGCAACGGGCCGACCAGGGAGCCTGCGGTGATGCCGGCCGACAGCACGCCGAGCGCCCAGCCGGAGCGCTTCTTCGGCGTCTGCATGGCGACAAGGATCGTCGAGCCTGAGGAATAACCGCCGGCAAAGCCGATCAGCAGGCGCAAAAGCACCAATTGCCAGACGGTCTGCACCATGCCGGTCAGCGACATGCAGATCGCCATGCCGAAACTGGCGCGCACCAGCATCACCTTGCGGCCATAACGGTCCCCCAGTCGTCTCCACAGCGGCGCGACAAGGGCGGCGGCAAGGAAGGTGGCGCCGAAAGCGATGCCCGACCATTGCACGATCGCCGCGTGGCCGACGGCGCCCAGTTGCTCGACATAGAGCGGCAGGAACGGCAACAACAGCGTCATCGCCACAAGCGTGCTGAACGATCCGGCAAAGCACACGAACAGGTTGCGCCGCCAATGAATGTTGTAGGTGGAAGGCGCTTCGGCGGCCTGCGCTGCACTGTCCTGCGGCATGTCCTGTCCTGTCCGCTTGCTGCGGATACCATTTTGGGATACCAATTTGGCACCCTCATGGACGCAAAGCCCGGCTGCTGTCAATCAGGCGCCCTCAATGTGATCGGCAAGACCAATGGGCAAGGCCGATCGCCAGCAATGGAAGCAACTATGTCGCAGATGCAGATCGTCGAAAAAGCGCTTCGCGAGATGATCCTTGGCCTCGAGGTCGGTCCTGGCGAGCGGCTGACGGAGCGCTGGATCGAGAGCCGCTTCGGCGCCTCGCGTACGCCGGTCAGGGCAGCCCTGCTGCGGCTGGAGACGGAAGGGCTTATCTGCCGCGACGGGCGCGGCTGGACCGTGTCGCCGATCAACCTTGCCGAACTGGAACAGATCGCTGTGTACCGCGAAGCGGTCGAGGTCGCGGCGGTCAGGCTGACTTCGGCGCTGGCCGACAGGAGCGCAGCCGATGTCATCGAGGCGATGCTGGATTCCTGCGACACTGCCACGCCGCGCGAGGAATGGCACCGCGTCGGCATGGATTTCCATATCGAACTGGCGCGGCTCTCCGGCAACGAGTTCCTGTTTCGGGCCGTGCGCGATGCCATGACGCGCCTGTCGCGGGCGCGCTGGCTGGAGGTGCGCGACGAGGCGGCCCTTGGCCGCGCCTGGAGCGAGCATCACGCCATTCTGGCGGCGGTGCGGGCCGGCGATGCCGATGCGGCGGCGGCGCGACTTTCGGCCCATATCGCCGGCAGCCGCGACCGCCTGGTGACGTCGTTGCACAATGACCGGCGCGGCCTGCGCGCCAGGGGTTTTGCCGTCGTCGCCGCTTGATACCGGTCACGAAAACGAAAGAACGCCGTCGCGATCCGCTTTCGGCCTCGCTTCGCGGACGCCGATGGCGTAAGAGGCGGCCATGGAAAACAACCGATTTGAAACACCCGTGACCGTTAAGTCGGGCACGGAGGGAAGCACTCAGCTCTTGCGTACGGTGCGTGAGGCTTCCGATTACCTGCTCAACAGCTGGCCCGGCAAGCGCAGCCCCAAGCACCGCGAAGCGCTGCAGGCCTGCCATGACGCGCTGGCCGGCGACAAGCCGGCGATGATTGCAAGACGCGCCTTCATCGCCGCCGCGCGCGAGGTCAACGTCTTCGTCAGCGACAAGGCCCCGGCCTGATCACATCGGCCTGATCACACCGGCATTTTGCCAGGATCCGGCCCGTTTCGCGGGCCGGTGATCCTGTCTTGCCTATTTTTCTGTCTCGGTGTCGGTTTTGGAACTTGCCTCGTTCTCAGGCTCGGCGCGCTCCTTGGCCGCGACCTTGGCGGCGAGCTTCTCCGCCTTCTTGGCGGCCTTCTGCCGGTCGCGCTCTTTGCGTTCCTGACCGTAATTCGGTGGTCGAGCCATATCGTTTCCTTTCGCTGTGCCTGATCCTGCCTAGAAGCATTGGCCGGCAAACACAACAGCGCCGCGAGGGCAGATGCCAGCGGTTCTGGACTTGCGTGATGGCGAACACAATGGTTTAGAAAAGGCTGCGGGACAGTTGCTGGAGCCGCCGCCGACCGATTTCGAATCAAAACGACCGATGGCCACGCTTCAAAGAAACGCACAGAAGCTGATCTACTATGCGCGCAACGCCATGCGCGACATCGCGCCGCCGGTTCTTTTCCGGCGCCGGCTCGGCCGGCTGCTCGATCAGGCCAGGCTTTCCGACGCATCGGTCCGCCAGCGGCTCAATTACTACAACACGCTGCGGGAGCCTTTTAGCCCCAGCCCCGAGGCCGTGCCGGTCAGCCGGCTGCCGTCGGACCGCAGCATGTACTATTACGATCTGAAGGAGTTCACCCGTTATTTCGACCCAGATCTGCGCATCGACCTGGAATTCGGCGACGTCATCGAAGTGCCGAAGATGCCGTCGATCGTCAAGGACCGGCCGATAGCGGGCGACAACGGCAACGGCGTCCTGTTCAAGCTGAACAAGTTCCGTCATTTCTACATGCCGGCCGACGATGTCGCCTTCGCCGACAAGCATCCGCTCGTCGTTTGGCGCGGCGAACTCAACAATCCGATCCGCACCTTGTTGCTGGATGCAGCCCGCAATCTGCCGTTCTGCGATGTCGGCACGCCGAGGGCGACAGCACCTGCGGAATACCGCAAGCCCTATCTCAGCATCGATCAGCAGCGCCGCTACCGCTACATCATCTCGCTCGAAGGCAATGATGTCGCGACCAATCTGAAATGGATCATGAGCTCGAACTCGCTCTGCCTGATGCCGCCGCCGACTTACGAGACCTGGTTCGCCGAGGGGCAGCTCGAGCCCGATGTCCATTATGTGCCGCTGGCGCCCGACTTCAGCGATCTGGCCGAGCGGGTGCATCATCTCGAGCAGCATCCGGCCGAGGCCCAGCGCATCGTTGCGGCGGCCAACGCCTATTGCCGCAAATTCGCCGACGAGCGGGCCGAGCAGGCGATCTGCCTGCTCGTGCTCTACAAATATTTCGTGCTCAGCGGCCAGATCGAGCCCGATCCGCAGGTCTGGCGGTTTATCGCGGGCTAGCCGCTTCCGGCGCCCTTAAGTCAGATAACGCTGCGGTCCATAACCAGATCGGCCGGGCCGAAGCGGTCCTTCGCCGTAAACTGCTGGTGCCAGTAGGGATAGAGCACCGGCGGCCGGCTGACGGCATCGAGGCGCTGGCGTTCATCAAAGGACAGCGTCAGGCTTGCCGCGGCGAGATTGTCTTTCAACTGGGCCTCGTTGCGTGCGCCAATCACCAGCGAACTGACGGCCGGCCGGCCAAGCAGCCAGGCCAGCGCCACCTGGGCCGCCGAGACGCCGCGAGTGGCGCCGATGTCGACCAGCACGTCGACGATCCGCCACAGCCGGTCCTCGTCGCGGATCGGTGGTTCCGACCAGCCGCCGATCTGGCGCGCCGTCGGACTGTCGCGGCGGTATTTTCCCGACATCAGGCCGCCGGCGAGCGGGCTCCACACCAGCACGCCAAGGCCCTGGTCGACCGAGATCGGCAAGAGCTCATACTCGGCCTCGCGTGCTTCCAGCGTGTAGTGGATCTGCTGGGTGACGAAGCGCGGCTGGTGCTGGCTGTCGCTGATGCCGAGCGCCTTCATGACCTGCCAGCCGGAATAGTTGGAGCAGCCGACATAGCGGATCTTGCCCTGGGCAACCAGCGTGTCGAGCGCGGCGATGGTTTCCTCGAGCGGCGTCGCGCCATCCCATTCGTGCAGGAAATAGATGTCGATGACATCTGTCCTGAGGCGCTTCAGGCTCTTCTCGCATTCGCGGATCAGATGATGGCGCGACAGGCCCTCGTCATTGGGGCCCTTGCCGATCCGCATGCGCGCCTTGGAGGCGATCAGCACGTCGTTCTTGCGCTTGCCGCCGAGCGCCTCGCCGATGATCTCTTCCGACAATCCGTTCGAATAGACATTGGCGGTGTCGATGAGATTGATGCCGGCATCGATGCAAGTGTCGATGATGCGCGAGGCCTCCGCGAGATCGGAATTGCCGACGGCAGCGAACGGCCCGCTGCCGCCGAAGGTCATGGTTCCCAAGGTCAGCGTCGAAACTTTCAAGCCGGAACGGCCAAGCGTGCTGTATTCCATGTCGGTCCTCGCAATTTTGGCGGGTGGGGATTTACTGGAGAAGGGCGGGCAGCCCGAACGGGTCGGCCATTTGTAGGACAATTTGAGCGGCTTGTCGCCATGCCACGGCGATGGATCAGCCATGCCTCGCCGATTTGCAGCGATGATCGGCTGGCTGGCGGGTTGCAATAAAACCGTCATTGCCGGCCTATATCAAGTCGGCTCAGGGTTTCATGTCAGCCGGCAAGCGGAGCAGTGGAAATGACCGAGTTGAAGCAGAATTCTCCGGCCAGGGATTGGCTGGAAGCCGAACTCGCCGACATGCTCGACGAGGACTATGAGCTTGAAATGTCGGAGCCGGCGCTGTCGCTGGAGATCTCCAAGATCTACAAGAACGCGCATCCGCCGTCGATCGACCGCATGCAGTATTTCCGCGACCTGATCGGCTTGCAGTCGGAACTAATCAAGCTGCAGTCCTGGGTCGCCTACCACAAGAAGAAGCTGGTGGTGGTTTTCGAAGGACGCGATTCCGCCGGCAAGGGCGGCGTCATCAAGCGCATCACCCAGCGCCTCAACCCGCGCATCTGCCGCGTCGTGGCGCTGCCGGCGCCGACCGAGCGCGAAAAATCGCAGTGGTATTTCCAGCGCTACGTGCCGCATCTGCCGGCCGGCGGCGAGATCGTGCTGTTCGACCGCTCCTGGTACAACCGCTCCGGCGTCGAGCGGGTGATGGGCTTTGCCGAACCCGATCAGGTCGAAGAGTTCTTCCGCGACGTGCCGGAGTTCGAGCGCATGTTGGTCCGCTCCGGCGTCACGCTGGTCAAATACTGGTTCTCGATCACCGACGAGGAACAGCAGATGCGCTTCATGATGCGCATCCACGACCCGATGAAGCAGTGGAAGCTGTCGCCGATGGACCTGCAGTCGCGCGTGCGCTGGGAGCAGTACACCAAGGCCAAGGAAGAGACGTTTGCCCGCACCAACATCCCCGAGGCACCGTGGTACATCGTCGAAGGCAACGACAAGAAGCGGGCGCGGCTGAACTGCATCGACCATCTCCTCAAACAGCTGCCCTATGAGGACGTGCCGCACGAAGAAATCACGCTGCCCGAGCGGGTGTTCAACCCGGAGTACGAGCGCCAGGTCCTGCCGCGCGAGCTTTACGTGCCGGAGAAGTATTGAGCGTCTTCGCAATTGAAGACACGAGAGGACGGCATTCTTTCGCGCCCCCCTCTGTCCTGCCGGACATCTCCCCCACAAGGGGGGAGATTGGCAGCTTCGCCGATGGCGCCCTTCTTGCTACGTTGATGAGTGGCGAAAGCCGGCGCGACATCCGATCTCCCCCGGCGTGGGGGAGATGTCCGGAAGGACAGAGGGGGCGCGACGGATCGCAATTTTCCCAAATGAGGCTTACACCCGCTTGATCGTCACATGCGTGGCGAGCGCTGTCGCCACCTGCTCGGTGCACTGGTAACCCAGCTTCAGCATATCCAGCCCGGCAAACAGGCTCTCGCCCCTCCCGAGCAACACCGGCGACACCGCCAGATGCAACTCGTCAATGAGCTTCTCTTGCAGATATTGCCGGATGGTGGAAACGCCGCCGCCGACGCGGACATCCTTGCCGCCGGCCGCGGCCTTTGCTTGTTCGAGCGCGGCGTGGATGCCGCCGGTAACGAAGTGGAAAATGGTGCCGCCTTCCATCACAATGGAGTCGCGCTCGTAGTGGGTCAGCACGAAGGTCGGCACATGATAGGGCGGGTTGTCGCCCCACCAGCCTTTCCAGCTCTCGTCTGGCCATTCGCCGCGGATTGGACCGAACATGTTGCGGCCGAGGATCCAGGCGCCGACATTGTCGAAGCTGCGGACGGTGAACCGGTCGTCCACATCGGTGCTGCCGCCATCCTTGCCGACCATCTCGTGGAAGGTGCGGGTGCCGGTCATCCATTTGTGCAGATCTTCGCCACCAACGCCGAGCGGATTTTGCAGGTCCTGGTCAGGACCGGCGCCGAAACCGTCGAGCGACAAGGTGAAGGCATTGACGCGGAGTTTGGACATGGAAGACTCCCTTTGATGACCAGTTGTGATTTGCAATCAGTATTCAAACTGATTGCATTTTGCAACTAGTATTTTAGAGGCAAGCCGATCTGTGGAATGCGCAGGGACCTCAAGCCGCCACGCGCTTCGGCATCACCGCAAACGGGCTGAGCCCAAGCCAGATCTGCATCTTGCCGGCGACGTCGAGATCGCCGGTCAGGCTGATCTTGTCGCGTTCCTTGTGAACTGTCGTCAGCCCCATCCAGATCGAGGTCATGGTGCACAGATCGGTCGAGACGTAGAGATCGACGTCGAAGCCCGGATCGTACCAGCAAAGATCGACCTCGCCCTGCTTTTCGACGATCAGCCACCACGATCGTTTTGACGCCGGCAGGTCATGGTACAGGAATTGTATCACGGTGCGCCCGTCCGGCAGCGGACTGGGGTTCAGATTGCGCCGCATGTCCCACATCAGCAGCGACGGATCGAGGTTTTTGAGCGACAGCCTGGCCTCGACCCATTTCTGGCCCCAAAACCCCATCGCCTCGACAACCGGGCGCAAATCCCGGCCCGCCTCGGTCAGCCGGTATTCGAACACGCCCTTCTCGGTCGCGATCTCGGTCCGCTCGACGATGCCGCCGGCCTCGAGGTCCTTGAGCCGTTGCGACAGAAGGGTTGGCGACATTTTCGGCACGCCGCGGCGCAAATCGTTGAAGCGGGTCGACCCCGCCACCAGTTCGCGCAGCAGCACCATGGTCCAGCGTGTGCAGAGCAGCTCGGCGGCCATGGAGAGCGGGCAGAATTGCTTGTAACCGGCTTGTGTCATGTGGTGAGCTCCAAAAGATGTTGCCGGACCTTATTCAGAAAACCTGAGTTCAGCCAGTACAGAAGCTGTACTGGCACCCCCGGTACAGTTCTGTGACTGGAGCGGTCCGGCGCCGCCATGCGAGGCAGCGGTCACGTCACCGGGCAGTCCGGTGCCGATCCATGAGGAGTTGGACAATGACCGCTTACGTGATCGCAGACATCAAGGTGAAGGACGACAAATGGGTGCCGGCCTATGCCGCTTCGGTGCATGACCTCGTCCACAAGCATGGCGGCAAGTATCTCGCCCGCAGCGGCAATGTGAAGACGCTGGAGGGCAAGCCGCTCGACACCAGCCTGATCGCCATCATGGCGTTTCCGTCGGCAAAGGCAGCCGAAGCCTTCACCAACGATCCGCAATACGCTCCGTTTGTGGCGGAGCGTCAGAAGGGCAGCGACAGCCGCTTCCAACTGATCGACGATACCGATCTCGCCGGAACGATTCCTTATTTGCCAAAGGCGTGAGGAAAAGCCGGAACCCGGAGCATCCAGGTTCCGGCTAACCCTTCAGCAGTTGCGCCACTTCCGGCGCGAAGTAAGTCAGGATGCCGTCACAGCCGGCGCGCTTGAAGGCGAGCAGCGATTCCAGCATCGCCTTTTCGCCGTCGATCCAGCCATTGGCGGCCGCCGCCTTGATCATCGAATATTCGCCTGACACCTGGTAGGCGAAGGTCGGCATCTGGAACTCGTCCTTCAGCCGGCGGATGATGTCGAGATAGGGCAGGCCGGGCTTGACCATCAGCATGTCGGCGCCCTCGGCGATATCCTGCTCGGCCTCGCGCACCGCTTCGTCGGAATTGGCGTGGTCGAGATAATAGGTCTTCTTGTCACCCTTGAGCAGGCCGGCGGTGCCCACCGCCTCGCGATAGGGGCCATAGAAGGCGGAGGCGAATTTCGTCGCATAGGACATGATCGCCACATCCGAAAAACCGTTGGCGTCGAGTGCGTCGCGAATGGCGCCGATGCGGCCGTCCATCATGTCGGACGGCGCGATGATGTCGGCGCCGGCCGCCGCCTGGATGACGGCCGCGGCGGTCACCTGTTCCACCGTCTCGTCATTGACGATGATGCCGTCGCGCAAGATGCCGTCATGGCCGTGCGAGGTGAACGGGTCGAGCGCCGCATCGGTGATGATGCCGATCTCCGGCACCGCGTCCTTGATGGCGCGGGTGGCGCGGTTGATGATGTTTTCCGGGTCGAGGATGTGCGATCCCGTCTGGTCGCGCAGGCTGAGTTCAACATTGGGGAAGGTGGCGATCGCCGGAATGCCGAGCTTAGCGGCCCGCTCGGCCTCCTTGACGGCGAGGTCCAGCGACAGGCGGAAGACGCCGGGCATGGCGGCGATCGGCTCGCGCGTGTTCTTGCCGTCGATGACGAAGATCGGCCAGATCAGATCGTTCACCGTAAGCCGGTTTTCCTGCACTAGGCGGCGCAACCAGTCGGCCTTGCGCATGCGCCGCAAGCGGCGGCTGCCGGTGATCTCGTCGACGCTGCGCGCACCGGCGGGCTTTGCCGGCGCGAATTTGTTGCTCGTCGCGGGGGTGAATTTGTTCATCGCAAAAACTCCGGGTCGAGGCGGCTTTTACCACGAGGCCTTGCCGCTGACCAATGCGACACGATTGTGCCAGCCGATGACGCGGTGCTTACGGCTTTGGCGGCCACGCCAGTTCTGGGCCGGTTTTGAACAACGACACATTGTTGGTGAAGGTGCTCTCCGGGGCGAGCCGGATCAGGCGCCCGTCCGGATGGCCGATGTCGGCGACATTGTCGATGAACCAGCGGTTCCAGGTCGCCTCCGGGCCGAGATATTTGTGCAGCAGCCGTTTGAAGCGGTTCGGCGCCATCGCTTCTATGGTGGCGACGCCGCGCAGGCCGAGATGCAGCAGGATGCCGGCCTCATTGTCGAAATGGACGATCTCCACGGCGCAGCGCGGGTCGCGTTCGAGGTGTTTGACAGCACTTGCGCCGGTCGAGCCGAGCAGCCAGATCGCAGCGTCCTCCCAGATGAACCACATCGGCGCGTTGCGCGGCGCGCCGTCAGCGGTCACGGTCGCCAGATTGGCCATCAGCGGGCGGCTGAGAACATCATCCGGGTCGAACTTTTTCGGCATCTCCCAGCCATGGCTCGGCGCTGCGGTTTCAAGCGTCATGCGTTTGTCCCTGCATCAGAAGAAAGGCTGTTTTGCCCGGCAATTTTGCGCGCATTTCTGTCGGGGGCAAAGCACGGTCGCGTTCCCTTGCGAAAATCCAAACCGCGCCCGCCGGTTGACGCACCCATGCGCCACCTTTAGCACTTCAGTCCCGCAGGCGCGGGGAGGGATTCTCTGACGATGGATTTTGGCGGCGGCGACGAGATCCGCTTCGAACGGTTGGGCAAGGCAGGCGTCGTCACGCTGACGCGGCCGCAGGCGCTCAATGCGCTGACACATCGCATGATCAAGGCGCTGGACAAGGCGCTCGACGCTTTTGAGCGCGATACCGGCGTCGATGTCGTCATCGTCAAGGCCGAGGGCAGGGCGTTTTGCGCCGGCGGCGACATCATGCACGTCTACGAGGCCCGCGCCGGAAAGCCGCCGGTCGAGTTCTTCGCCGACGAATACCGGCTCAACGCCCGCATCAACAGTTACAAAAAGCCCTATGTCGCGCTGATCGACGGGATCGTTATGGGCGGCGGCGTCGGCATCTCTTTCCACGGTTCGCAGCGTGTGCTGACCGAGAACGCCCAGTTCGCCATGCCCGAAGTCGGCATCGGTTTCTTCCCCGATGTCGGCGGCAGCCATCTTCTGCCCGACCTTGGCGGCAGCTTCGGCATGTATCTGGCGCTGACCGGCAACCGCATTCGCTATGGCGATGCGCTGTGGTCTGGCCTGGCCACCCACACCATCAAGGCCGCCGACCAGGCTGCCTTTCTCGATCGGCTCTGCGCCAATGGCGATCCGGAATCGGTGCTGCGCGGCTTTTTCGTGCCGGCCAGGCGCGAGACCGGCCAGCCGGTGCTGGAAGCCATTGCCCGGCATTTTTCCCAACCCTCGCTCGCCGAAATCCTCGAGAGCCTGGAGCGGGCGGCAGGCGCCGACGAGTTTGCCGCCAAGACGCTGGCCACCATCCGCACCCGCTCGCCGACCAGCCTTAATGTCGCGTGGCGCCAGATCAGCGCCGGGCTGACGCTGTCGATGGAAGCCTGCATGAAGATGGAGTTCCGCATCCTCAACCGCATGCTGGCCGGGCACGACTTCTATGAAGGCATCCGCGCCGTCCTCGTCGACAAGGGTTCGACGCCGCAGTGGCGGCCGGCAAGCCTGGCCGAGGTCGACGCTGCTTCGGTGGACGCCTATTTCGCGCCGCTCGAACGGGAGCTCGAACTGTGAGCGAGGTCACGTCGCGGCGCATCGTGCTGCAGCCCTCGGGTGTCGAGATCATCTTCGCCTGGTTCCAGCGCGTCATAGCGGGCTATTGCCTGCTGTTCGGCATCCTGTACTGGATCCGGCTGATCGGCTTTTATCCCGGCCCGCTGTGGCGCTTCGACCTGATGCCGGTGCACTGGCAGGTCGTGGCGGTGATGCTGGCCGTGTTCTTCCCCTTCGCCGCCGCCGGCCTCTGGATGCTGGCGTCGTGGGGCCCGGTGATCTGGTTCATCTGTGCTGTCACCGAGACCATCATGTATGCCGGCTTCCCCGATCTGTACGGCCACCGGCCGCTCATCGTCTTCTCGCATGCCGCGGTCGCGCTGCTCTACATCGCCTTCCGCGTTGTCATCTGGATGCGCAAGCGCCCCGCTCGCGCCTGAAACGCCGCCCCGCAGCCATTGGGTAAATCTTTAGGTTAATTATCCTTGCTCGGGTGACCGTTCGTTAAGCGTCTTGCGAAACCTATTACCGGTAAGCTCTTGTTAGCCCTAGCGTTTAAGTCGAATTTTATGAGTATTCGATAGTGTCGCAATCAAGGTGAAAAACAAAAAATCACCAGGCGACAAACGAGAGGCAAAGACAATGATCAATTCGCGTCCGGCGGCGAAGACCGCCAACGTATCCGACGATCGCCGCGAGGCTATCCGTTCGCTTTACATGGAATCGCTGCAGCTGGTGGAGCGTCTGCATCGCCGTCTGCTTGACGTGATCAAGGACGAGTTCGACCGCAATGGCCGTTCCGACATCAATGCCATCCAGGCGCTGCTTCTGTTCAACATCGGCAACTCCGAGCTGACCGCCGGCGAGCTGCGCTCGCGTGGCTACTATCTCGGCTCGAACGTCTCCTACAATCTGAAGAAGCTGGTCGATCTCGGCTTCATCAACCACCAGCGCTCGCGCATCGACCGCCGTTCGGTCCGCGTCTCGCTGACGCCGAAGGGCAATGAAGTGGCCGAAGTCGTCGCCGGTCTCTATGAGCGCCATGTCGGCTCGATCGAACAGGTCGGCGGCATCAACAGCGAAGAGTTCAAGCAGATGAACCGCGCGCTGCAGCGCCTGGATCGCTTCTGGAACGACACCATCGCCTACCGGATGTAATCAGCGGGCCATTGAATAGCAGCTGCGCCGGAAGAAGCGCGGCCGGAGGAAAGTCTCAGCCAACAGGCCGGTGCCGAAAAGCACCGGCCTTTTCTTTTCGAGCCGCCGGCGCTTCCAAATTCGTCGTAAGCCACGTTGCCGCCATATTCGCGGTGGAAGCGGGGATGCGGGTGATGCGGCGGCGAAAGCTGTTCGCGCGCCTGTAATGTCGCATCGCGGTCCGCTTTTGACGGCCAGGTGACGCAGGTCATGGTTGGCTAATTGTTAACAGTGCCAACTTTAGAGTGCGGGCGATATCGCCCAACATCGAGCACGTAGCCGAACGCTGCAACAGCCAAACGCTACAAGCCAAACACGACAAGAATGTCTGGAACGTCCATGAGAACCAGCCGCCGCTTTTTTCTTTCCGGAGCTTCCGCGCTCGCCGTGGCCATGGTTGCCAATGCCGCCAGCGCGCAGGATGTCATCGATGATATCCTGAAATCGTCGAACCGCGGCAATTGGGACGACCAGTTCGATGCCCGCGCCTCGGAAGGCGGCAAGGTCGCCTCGACGCTGCCGATCTTCAGCCTGCAGACGGTCGCCTTCACCGAACAGGCTGTGGCGCAGTATCAGAACATCGTCGCCCAGGGCGGCTGGGGCGAGGTGCCGGCGACAAAGAAGCTGCAGCTTGGCGTCGACGATCCGGACGTGGTGCCGCTGCGCAAGCGGCTGATGGTTTCGGGCGACCTGGCGCAGAGCGCCGGCATTTCGACGTCGTTCGATTCCTATGTCGACGCCGCGGTCAAGCGCTTCCAGGCGCGCCATGGCCTGCCGGCCGACGGCGCCATGGGCAAATACACCTATGCCGCGATGAACGTTTCGGCGCAGATCCGCCTCGGTCAGCTGCAGACCAATCTGGAGCGCCTGCGCGAAAAGGCCGGCACGCTGGGCAGCCGTTATGTGCTGGTCGATATCCCGGCGGCACAGATCGAGGCGGTCGAGAACGATCGCGTCGTGCTGCGCCACACCGCAATCGTCGGCAAGATCGACCGCCAGACCCCGGTGGTCAATTCCAAGATCAACGAGATCATCGTCAATCCCTACTGGAACGCGCCGGTCTCGATCGTGCGCAAGGACATCATTCCGCTGATGCGGAAGAACCCCGACTATCTCAAGGACAGCCATATCCGCCTGTTTGCGCCGGATGGCAGCGAAGTCGATCCGATGACTGTCGATTGGTCGACGGATGATGCCGCAAAATACCGCTTCCGCCAGGATCCGGGTTCCGGCAACGCCATGGCCTCGGTGAAGATCAACTTCCCCAGCCCCGACGGCGTCTACATGCACGATACGCCGCAGCAAAGCCTGTTCGGCAAGATGATGCGCTTCGATTCCTCGGGCTGCGTGCGTGTCCAGAACGTGCGCGACCTCGTCACATGGGTCCTGCGCGACACGCCCGGCTGGGACCGCCAGCATTTCGAGGCGACCATCAAGACCGGCGAGAACACGCCGGTGCAGGTCGTCAACCCGGTTCCGGTCCACTTCCTCTATGTGTCGGCCTGGTCGACGGGTCCGGGCGTCGTGCAGTTCCGCGACGACGTCTACGCGCTCGATGGCGCCAGCGAACTGCAGATCACCTCTTCGCTCTAAGCTGCTGATCTCCTTCAGGAAAGGCCACCGCAAGGTGGCCTTTTCCGTTCGACATCCCAACAGAAGAAGACTGGTGGCCGCCAGCCATGCAGGCCATGAACACTGCCGGACGTTGCGCCGCAGGCCCATCTGGACGGACTAACGGCAATTGCGCATGGTACTCAAAACAGCCGGAATCGCGCCATGCAGGTCGCAATCTTCATCCTCGCCGTGCTGGTTTTCGTCGCTCTTTCCGGCGCACTGGTGCGGTTGGTTCGGGTGCCGCTGCCGGTGCTGCAGATTGCCATCGGCGCCGCGCTCGCCTGGCCGGTGAAAGGCATCCATGTCGAGATCGACCCCGAACTCTTCCTGCTGGTGTTCATTCCGCCGCTTTTGTTCGGCGATGCCTATGGAGCGCCCAAACGCGAGCTGATCGCGCTGCGCGGGCCGATCCTCGATCTGGCCATCGGGCTGGTCTTCTTTACCATTGTCGGCTTCGGTTATGCCTTGCACTGGTTGGTGCCGAGCATCCCGCTGGTCGTCGCCTTCGCGCTCGCCGCCGTGCTGTCCCCGACCGACGCCGTGGCGGTGTCCTCGATCGTCGACAGAAGCCTGGTGCCGGCGCGGCTGATGCATATTCTGGAAGGCGAGGCGCTGCTCAACGACGCCTCGGGCCTGGTCATGTTCCGCTTCGCCGTCGCCGCCGCCGTGACCGGCAGCTTTTCCTTCGCCGATGCATCGCTGTCCTTCGTCTATGCCGTCGCCATCGGCATCCTGGCCGGCATCGCCGCGTTGTTCATCGCCGCCAGGCTGCTGCAGCTTCTGAATCGCATCGGCGGCGTTCCGGCCGAGGCGCAGGTTCTGGTCATGGTCCTGCTGCCCTTCATTGCCTATCTCGTCGCCGAACATCTGCATGCCTCAGGCATTCTGGCGGCGGTCACCGCCGGGCTTTTGACCGGCGGCTCCGGCGTCTTCCGCTTCCTCGGCGTCTCGGCGCGCATGCAGACGATCTCGCTGTGGACGACCTTGTCCTTCGTCTACAATGGCGCGCTGTTCATCGTGCTCGGCATGCAGCTTCCCGAAATCATTCGCCGCGTGCCGCCCGAACTGACCGGCCATTACCCGATCATCCAGCCGGTCGCGACGGTGATAGCGCTGACGCTGTGCCTGATCGCGCTGCGCTTCCTCTGGATCTGGGTCGGCGACATCGCGGCAGGCCTCAAGGCAAAATGGGGAAAGCGCAAGGCCGAGCCGTTCGGGATGCGTGTGCGGCTTGCCGGCTCGGTGGCGGGCGTGCGCGGCGCGATCACGCTGGCCGGCATCCTGTCGCTCCCGCTCGCCATGCCGGACGGCTCGCCTTTTCCCGCGCGCGACCTGGTGATCTTTCTCGCCGCCGGCGTCATCATCTGTTCGCTCGCCATCGCCAGCGTGGCGCTGCCGAAGATAGCGCACGGACTGGTCGAGCCGGGCGAGGATGGCAGCGCCATCGAGGAGCGTCTCGCCCGCATCGGCGCCGCCAAGGCGGCCATCGCCCGCATCGAAAGCATGGCGGGCGCCAGCGACGACGACCAGGGCGAGGTGCCCGGCGCCAGGCTTGCCGCCGCCGAAAACATCGTCGCCGGCTACCGGCGCCGGATCGCCACTTCGGACGAGGCCGACGACGCCCGGGCAGAGACCCGCGAAGCCGGGCGGCTGGAGCTCGAAATGCGGCTTGCCGGCATCGAGGCCGAGCGCATCGCCGTGCGCGACATGTTAAGCAGCGGCGCGATCAACGACCATACGGCGCGGGCGCTGTTTACCGAGATCACGCTCACCGAAGCCTTGCTGCAGGGGCGGCAGGAGCGAAAATAGCGGTTCAGGGCCGCTCTGGCGCAATCCGGCCAGCAAATTTCGCGCTGCAAACGTGGCGAGGCGAAAACAACTGTGTTAATGGCGCGGCAATGCATGTCGCCCGGAACCGTGCAGCGGTTTCGGGGCAACGATATGCATAGATAAATGCCCCGAACCGAAGGATTTCAGGCCATGGCAACTGCAGCGGCAGCGTCGAACAAGTTCGAATCCTTCTTCGAAACCACGCTGGAAGATGCCGATCCGGAGATCTTCGGCTCGATCCGCAACGAGCTTGGCCGCCAGCGTCACGAGATCGAGCTGATCGCCTCGGAAAACATCGTTTCGCGCGCCGTGCTCGAGGCGCAGGGCTCGATCATGACCAACAAATACGCCGAGGGTTATCCGGGCAAGCGCTATTATGGCGGCTGCCAGTTCGTCGACGTCGCCGAGGAACTCGCTATCGAGCGCGCCAAAAAGCTGTTCGGCTGCAACTTCGCCAATGTCCAGCCGAATTCCGGCAGCCAGATGAACCAGGCGGTCTTCCTGGCGCTGCTGCAGCCCGGCGACACCTTCATGGGCCTCGACCTGAATTCCGGCGGCCACCTGACGCACGGTTCGCCCGTCAATATGAGCGGCAAATGGTTCAAAGTCGTTTCCTACGGCGTGCGCAAGGACGACCATCTGCTCGACATGGACGCGATCGAAAAGACCGCACATGAGACCAAGCCAAAGCTGATCCTGGCCGGCGGCACCGCCTATTCGCGCATCTGGGACTGGAAGCGCTTTCGCGAGATCGCCGATGCGGTCGGCGCCTATCTGATGGTCGACATGGCCCATATCGCCGGCCTGGTTGCCGGCGGCGTGCATCCGTCACCGCTGCCGCACGCCCATGTCGTGACCACGACCACGCACAAATCGCTGCGCGGCCCGCGCGGCGGCATGATCCTGTGCAATGACGAGGACATCGCCAAGAAGATGAACTCGGCGGTTTTCCCCGGCCTGCAGGGCGGCCCGCTGATGCATGTCATCGCCGCCAAGGCGGTCGCCTTCGGCGAGGCGCTGAAGCCGAGCTTCAAGCTCTATGCCGAGAGTGTCGCCGCCAACGCGAAGGCGCTGGCGTCGAGCCTCAAGGAAACCGGCCTCGACATCGTCTCCGGCGGCACCGACAACCATCTGATGCTGGTCGATCTCAGGCCCAAGAACGCCACCGGCAAGCGCGCCGAGGCAGCGCTCGGCCGCGCCAACATCACCTGCAACAAGAACGGCATCCCGTTCGATCCGGAAAAGCCTTTCGTCACCTCGGGCGTGCGTCTGGGCACGCCGGCCGGCACCACGCGCGGCTTCGGCCAGGCCGAGTTCCGCGAGATCGGCAAGTTGATCGCCGAGGTGCTGGACGGGCTGAAGGTCGCCAATTCCGACGAAGGCAATGCGGCTGTGGAAGCAGCCGTGAAGGCCAAGGTCGTGGCGCTGACCGATCGTTTCCCGCTCTATCCCTATCTCGGTTGACCGCCAGCGGCGCATCGTCTTTTATCCCGCGCTCTGCGCCGCTTGCTGTTCGGGCGGCGCGGCCTGTTGGAGATCTGACGATGCGCGTGTTCCGTCCTGCCGTTCTGGCCTTCATCGGCTCGCTTGCCGCTGTCGCCGTGTCGGGCGCGATCGCCCAGGAGCAGCCGCAGCCGGGCACGGATATCCCCGCCACAAACACCTTTGGCAGGTGGACCACCATCATCGATGCGCTCGACACCGGCCAGGATTCCCACAAGACCTGCGCTGCCTCCACGGCCTTTGTCGATGGCGGCGGCAATGCCGGCACGCTGACGCTTTCGATCTCGACTGGCGACGCCCTGCCGCCCGATGCCTATCCGGCGATCATGTTCACCGTCGCCAACAAGGAGCTGCCGACCGGCAAGAAGATCGCCGCGACCTTCGGTGACCCCGGCGTCAAGGTTTCCGCGACCGTCTATTCCAATGATGCCGGCCGCCCGAGCTGGACCGTCGACAACCAGGCCAAGACCAGTCTCGCTTTGTTGCGGGCCATGCGCCAGGTCATCTCGCTCGACGTGACGTTCGGCAAGCAAGCCGTCGCCAGCATCCCTATGGACGGCTTCACCAAGGCCTACCGCAACCTCGGAACGTCCTGCGGCTTCCCGACCAAGGACGTCGCCCCCTGACATATCTGGCGCGGCTGGCAATTTTCCTCCCGCCTCGCTATCTCTGAGGGCGCGAGCGGCCGTTGCCGAACCTTTGCCGTCCCGGCAAAAACCTCTAAGCCTATCGTTCCGCCAGAATCGCCAACCTGAAGGCTCTCCATGCGCTGTCCCTATTGCCAGTCCGAAGATACGCAGGTGAAGGATTCGCGCCCCGCCGAGGATGGCGCGGCGATCCGCCGGCGGCGCGTCTGTCCCGATTGCGGTGGCCGTTTCACCACTTTCGAGCGCGTCCAGTTGCGCGACCTCGTGGTGGTGAAGAAGTCCGGCAGAAAGGTGCCGTTCGACCGCGACAAGCTCTTGCGTTCGGTGGAGATCGCGGTGCGCAAGCGCAATGTCGATCCCGAGCGCATCGACCGCGCCGTCACCGGCATCGTGCGCCAGCTCGAAAGCTCCGGCGAGACTGAAATCGCCTCGGGCGAGGTCGGCCGGCTCGTCATGGAAGCGCTGAAGTCGCTCGACGACGTCGCCTATGTCCGCTTCGCCTCGGTCTATCGCAATTTCCGTGAGGCCAAGGACTTCCATGACGTGCTGGGTGAGCTCAAAGGTGACGAACTCAAAGGCGACGAGCTGAAGAGCGAAGAGGACGCCGGCTGAGCATGGCAAGCCAAACGTCAGGGAAGGCCGATCAGCAGGCCCTCGATCGCCGCTTCATGGCCGCGGCGCTGAGGCTCTCGCGCAGAAATGCCGGCCGCACCTCGACCAACCCTTCCGTCGGCACCATAATCGTTCGCGACGATGGCGCCGGCCCGATGATCGTCGGCACAGGGGTCACCGCTGTTGGCGGCCGGCCGCATGCCGAGACCGAGGCGCTGGCTGAAGCCGGCGAGTTGGCCCGCGGCGCCACCGCCTATGTCACGCTGGAGCCCTGCGCCCACCATGGCCGCACCCCGCCTTGCGCCAACGCGCTGGTCAATGCCGGAGTGGCGCGGGTCGTCGGCGCCGCCAGCGATCCCGATCCGCGCGTCTCCGGCAAAGGCTATGCCATCCTGCGCGCCGCCGGCATCGAAGTGGTCGAAAAGGTGCTGGCCGAGGAAGCCGCCGAGCAGATGGCCGGCTATTTGATTCGGTCCCTGAAAAAGCGCCCGGAAGTGATTCTGAAGCTTGCGCTTTCCAGCGACGGCAAGATCGGCAGGCACGGCGCCGGCCAGGTCGCGATCACCGGCGATATCGCCCGCCGCGAAGTCTATCTGATGCGCGCCGAAGCCGATGGCATACTGGTCGGCATCGGCACGGCGCTGGAGGATGATCCGGCGCTCACCGTGCGGCTGCCGGGGCTGGAGAACCGCTCGCCGGCGCGCATCGTGCTCGACCGCCAGATCAGGCTGCCGGAAGCCTCGAAGCTGGTCTCCGGCACCGACCGAGTGCCGCTCTATGTCGCCGCGAGCCTGGGGGCCGATCCGCTGCGGCGGTCGGTGCTGGAGCGTGCCGGCGTGCGCTTCATCGGCACCGAAACCCATGAAGGCGGCGTGGCCTTGCCGGAACTGCTCGAGGATCTCGGCGCGCTCGGCATGGCCAGCGTTCTGGTCGAAGGCGGCGCCAAGGTAGCCAGCGCCTTCCTCGCCGAAGGACTGGTCGACCGCATCGTGCTGTTCCAGGGACCGGAAGCGATCGGCGAGGGCGGCATTGCATCGCCCATCGACGCCAACCATATCCCGGCAGGCTTCCGCAAATTGCGCGAGATGCGCTTCGCGGAAGACAGCTATGCCGAATGGGTGAGAGATATCTGAAATGTTCACTGGAATTGTCACCGATATCGGCACCGTCGCGGCCGTCAAGCCGCTGAGCGAAGGCGTCGGCCTGCGCATCGACACCGCGTATGATCCCGCGACCATCGCTATTGGCGCCTCGATCTCCTGCGGCGGCGTCTGCCTGACGGTGACGGCGCTGCCAGATGGCGGGTCCAACGCACGCTGGTTCGAGGTCGAAGCCTGGGAAGAGGCCCTCAGGCTGACCACGGCGTCGGGCTGGAAATCAGGCACCAAGGTCAATCTCGAGCGGGCACTGAAGATCGGCGACGAACTCGGCGGTCACATCGTGTCGGGCCATGTCGACGGCATGGCCGAAATCATCGAGCGCAAGGATGAAGGCGATGCCGTTCGCTTCACGCTGGAGGCGCCGCGCGAACTGGCAAAATTCATTGCCCCAAAAGGCTCGGTCGCACTTGATGGCACCTCGCTTACCGTCAACAAGGTCGAGGGCACCCGTTTCGACGTGCTTCTGATCCATCATTCGCTGACCGTGACCACTTGGGGCGAGCGCAAGGTCGGCGACAAGGTCAACCTGGAGATCGACACGATGGCCCGCTACGCCGCGCGCCTAGTCGAGGCGGCGAAAGAGGGGCTTTGATGGCCGCAAGACTCACAATCGAACAGAAAAAGCGGCTTACGCGCGAAGCAATGGCCGATGTAGACGCGGGTCGTTTAGTGGATCACGAAGCTGTTCTCGTCTGGGCTGAAAGCCTCTGCAGCGAGTGCCCGCTACCGACGCCCAGCCCAAAGACGCGCTAGGCTACGCTTCGCCTCCAGCAATCTTCCGCTTGCGATCAAACCGGCTTCGGCCTAAGTCACCGGCTACCCCCGGAGACATTCATGGCAGGCACATCCCAACACGGCAAAGCGTTCATTCGCCCGAAGAAGAAGGCCCACCTTCTGATTATCGAGGCGCGCTTTCATGACGATCTTGCCGACGCGCTGCTCGACGGCGCGACGAGCGCGCTCGACGAAGCCGGCGCGACCTATGACGTCGTCACCGTTCCCGGTTCGCTGGAAATTCCAGCAGTGATCACTTTTGCGCTCGACGGCATGGGCGAGGGCGGCAAGGACTATGATGGTTTTGTCGCGCTCGGCACCATCATTCGTGGCGACACCTATCATTTCGACATCGTCGCCAATGAATCGAGCCGCGCGCTGATGGATCTCTCGGTGCAGGAAGCGATTGCGATCGGCAACGGCATCCTGACCACCGAGAACGACGCGCAGGCCTGGACGCGCGCCAAGCGCTCGGAGGGCGACAAGGGCGGCTTTGCCGCGCGCGCGGCGCTGACCATGATCGCGCTCAAGGAGAAGCTGGGAGCGCAATCGTGAGCGAACCCGCTTCGCCCGGCCAGCCCGCGATACGCCACGCCAACAAGCGTGGCGCCGCCCGTCTGGCCGCCGTGCAGGCGCTTTACCAGATGGACGTGGCCGGCAGCGGCGTCTTCGAGATCACCGCCGAATACGAGGCGTTCCGGCTCGGCAAGGAAGTCGACGGCGCGCTTTATCGCGAGGCCGACGCGCAGTGGTTCCGCGCCATCCTGGCCGGCGTCGTCGAGAACCAGACGACCATCGATCCGATCATACGCCAGGCGCTGACGGAAGACTGGCCGCTGTCCAGACTCGATTCGACGTTGCGCGCCATCCTGCGCGCCGGCGTCTACGAACTGATGAAGCGCGACGACGTGCCGGTGGCCGTCATCGTTTCGGAATATGTCGACATCGCCAAGGCCTTCTACGAGGAAGACGAGCCGAAGCTGACCAACGCCGTGCTCGACCGTGTGTCGCGCCGGGTGCGGGGCGAGGGGCGCGGCAAGGACGCATTGTGACCGGCACCGTCGCCGGCGCAGCAAGGGAAGCGCGCCGCACGGCGATCATCCTGGCGACGTCGCAGGCGATTATCGGTTCGGCCGCGCCGATTGCCATTTCCATGGGCGGGCTGGCCGGGCAATATCTGCTTGGCCCCGATAAGTCGCTGGCAACGGCGCCAATCACCGGCTTCAACATCGGCGTGGCGCTCGGCGCGTTGCCGGCCGCGGCCATCATCCGCTGGCTCGGCCAGCGCGGCGGCTTCATGACCGGCACCATCGTGACCGCGCTTGGCGGCGTCATCTCCACGCTGGCACTGTTCCACGCCAGCTTCTGGCTGTTCGCTTTCGCCCTGCTGGTGATCGGCGTCGGCGGCGCCTTCGTCCAGCAGTTCCGCTTCGCCGCCGCCGATAATGCTCCGCCCGAATTCAAGGCGCGCGCCATTTCCTTCGTGCTGGCCGGCGGCGTCATCACCGCGATCCTCGGGCCGCAGATCGTCATCTTCACCCGCGAATTGCTGGCGCCGGTGATGTTTGCCGGCTCGTTCTTGGCCATTCCGGTTCTGGCGGCGGCCGGCGCCATGATCCTGTCATTCCTGCGCATCCCGGCCAAGGCTCCCGGCCACGCGGAAGTCGCGTCAAGCGACGCCCGGCCGCTGTCCGAGATCGTCACCCGGCCGCGTTTCGTCGCGGCACTGTTTTGCGCCGTCGGCAGCTATGCGCTGATGAGTTTCGTCATGACCGGCGCGCCGCTGGCCATGGTCGGCTGCGGCCTGTCGACGGACGACGCCACGCTCGGCATTTCCTGGCATGTGATGGCGATGTTTGCGCCGAGCTTCTTCACCGGATCGCTGATCCATCGCTTCGGCGCCGAACGCATCGTCGCAACCGGCCTGGTCCTGCTGATCGGCTGCGCCGCGGTGGCATTGTCCGGCCTGCATTTGTGGCAGTTCTGGACGGCGCTGATCCTGCTTGGCCTCGGCTGGAATTTTGCCTTCATCGGCGCCACCTCCATGGTCGCCGACAGCTACCATCCGTCCGAAAAGAGCAAGGTGCAGGGCTTCCACGACTTCGTCCTGTTCGGCTCCGTCGCCTTCGCCTCGCTAATGTCGGGCGCCATCTACAATGCCTGGGGCTGGGAGATGCTGAACTGGCTGGTTTTCCCGGTCGTCGCCCTCTGCTTCGTCGCCCTTGGCGCGCTCAAACTGACCGGATCGCGCAAAGCCCGCGCCTGATCCGGTTCTATCTTTGGCTTGGCACGACGTGTCAGCATGGCGGCGGCCGAAATCGCGGCGACCGCACAAAATTATTGCGTCTGTACCCATTGTTATGAAACCGTGTGCCCCGACGGGGCGTTGAAGCCATGCTCATATGCGGCCACCGCATTTCGGTCCAAAGCAAGGGGTTTTCACAATGTTTTCAGTCAAGATTCTGGCCGGCGCGGCGTTGGCGCTCGGCATCACGGCCGCCTCCGCCAATGCCCAGGTGGTCGTCTCCTCGAAGATCGACACCGAGGGCGGCGTGCTCGGCAACATCATCCAGCTTGTGCTCAACGCCAACAACATCAAGACCACCGACCGCATCCAGCTCGGCGGCACGCCGGTGGTACGCAAGGCGATCACTGCCGGCGAGATCGACATCTATCCCGAGTACACCGGCAATGCCGCTTTCTTCTTCGAGAAGGCCGACGATCCGGTCTGGAAGGATGCCGCCAAGGCCTATGAGACCGCCAAGAAGCTCGACTATGACGCCAACAAGATCGTCTGGCTGTCGCCGTCACCGGCCAACAACACCTGGGCGATCGCGCTGCGCAAGGAGGTTGCCGAGACCAACAAGCTGGCGACCCTGACCGACTTCGGCAAATACGTCGCCGGCGGCGGCACGGTGGTTTTGGCGGCGTCGGCTGAGTTCGTCAATTCGGCGGCAGCCCTGCCGGCGTTCCAGACCACTTACGGCTTCACGCTGAAGCCGGAGCAGTTGATCACGCTTTCGGGCGGCGACACCGCCGCGACAATCGGTGCTGCCGCCAACCAGACCAACGGCGCCAACGCCGCCATGGTCTACGGCACCGACGGCGGCATCGCGCCGTCCGGCCTGGTCGTGCTCGCCGACGACAAGGGCGTGCAGCCGGTCTACCAGCCGGCGCCGATCATCCGCGAAGCGGTGCTGAAAGAGCATCCGGAGATCGAGACGCTGTTGAGGCCGGTGTTCGCCAAGCTCGACCTCGTCACGCTGCAGGAACTCAACGGCCGCGTCCAGGTCGGCGGCGAGCCGGTCAAGGGTGTCGCCGAGGACTTTTTGAAGAAGAACGGGTTTTTGAAGTAGTCAGCGCATAGCTGATCGTGACGCTGGTGCGAGACACCTCTCTCTGGAAGCTGCTGATCTCCCCCCTTGCGGGGGAGATGTCCGGCAGGACAGAGGGGGGTGCTGTCCCGCCGACCTCACAACCGGTAGCAGGTGCGTGCCTCGACAGGGTTGCTTCTGAACAAGCCGACGCTCGAAAGCTGGCGATCCTTCACACCCCCCTCTTGCCTGCCGGCCATCTCCCCCGCAAGGGGGGAGATCGGATTTCGCGTCGGCTTTCGCCGATCACCGGCGTAGTCTGCGCAACGTGGAAAATCGCTCCTCATGAGGGGCATCCATGACCCTGCGTTTCGACAAGCTCGGCGTGGTTATCGCGGCGATCGTTGCCTATGCGGCGTTTCTGGCCCCGTTCGCCACCTTCCGCGCCAATCGTATCGTTCCCGGTCAGGCGCGCTCGATCCTCGAGGCGCTGCCGGCCACAGTCGGGCCGCTGCTGCTGGCGGTCGTCGTCGTGGCCGCAATTGTTGCGTTGCTGAAAACCCCGCTTGTCCTGCGCCTGGCTGCAAGCGTCGTGGCGCTCGCCGCCCTTGCCATCCTGATCGGTGTCGCCGGCACCTTCCTGACGCCGGCCGGCAACACCTTCGCCCGCATCTCGCCGGCTTCCGGCTTCTGGCTGTTGATCTTTGCCTTCACATTGTTGCTCGCCGACGTGCTGACCAGGCTCAACCTGTCGCCACCGGCCCGCATCGGCGTGCTCGTCCTCGCGGCGCTGGCCATCGGCTTGTTGCTGATATCGGGGCAGTGGGACAGCCTGTCGATCCTCAAGGAATATGCAAACCGCGCCGATAGTTTCTGGGCGGAAGGCTCCAAGCACATCACACTGGCGCTGGGGTCGCTGGCGGCGGCGGTGATCGTCGGCCTGCCGCTCGGCATCCTGTGCCACCGCGTCGAACGGTTGCGGGCCGGCGTGCTCAATGTGCTCAACATCGTCCAGACCATACCCTCGATCGCGCTGTTCGGCCTGCTGATCGCGCCGCTCGGCTGGGTTGCCGCGCATGTTCCGGGTGCCGCAGCGCTCGGTATCAGAGGCATCGGCACCGCGCCCGCCTTCGTGGCTTTGTTCCTCTATTCGCTGCTGCCGGTGGTGGCCAACACCGTGGTCGGGCTTGCCGGCGTACCCCGCGCGGCCAATGATGCAGCGCGCGGCATGGGCATGACCGATGGCCAGCGCCTGTTCGGCGTCGAGTTTCCGTTGGCCTTTCCGGTGATCCTCACCGGCATCCGCATCGTGCTGGTGCAGAACATCGGCCTGGCCACCATCGCAGCACTAATCGGCGGCGGCGGCTTTGGCGTCTTCGTGTTCCAGGGAGTTGGCCAGACGGCGATGGACCTGGTGCTGCTTGGCGCCGTGCCAACGGTGGCGTTGGCCTTCGCCGCGGCCATCATCCTCGACGCAGTAATCGAAATGACCGCCACCAGGCGCAGGGTTGAAACGGCATGATCGAGATCGAAGGCATTACCAAGCGCTATGACGCAACGACCGTGGTCGACGACGTGTCGATGGTCATTGAGCCGCGCACGGTTTGCGTCATCGTCGGCACCTCCGGTTCCGGCAAGACAACGCTTCTGCGGATGATCAACCGGCTGGTCGAGCCGACCGCCGGCGTCATCAAGCTCGACGGCAACGACAACCGCACGCTGCCCGGCTACGAGCTGCGCCGCAGCATCGGCTACGCTATCCAGGGCCACGGCCTGTTCCCGCACCGCACCGTTGCGCAGAACATCGCCACCGTGCCGGTCCTGCTGGGCTGGGACAAGGACCGCATCAACGGCCGCGTCGATGAGTTGATGACACTCTACCAGCTCGACCCCGAGGCCTATGGCCCGCGCTACCCGCACGAATTGTCCGGCGGCCAGCAGCAGCGCGTCGGCGTTGCCCGCGCGCTCGCCGCCGAACCCAACGTGCTGTTGATGGACGAGCCGTTCGGCGCGCTCGACCCGATCATCCGCACCAAGGCGCAGGAGGACCTGCTGGCGATCCAGAAGCGCTTCGGCACCACCATCATCCTCGTTACCCACGACATGGAGGAGGCGGTCCACATGGGCGACAAGATCGCCGTCATGGATGCCGGAAAGCTGGTGCAATACGCCAAGCCGGAAGAGATCCTGGCGCGGCCGGCGAACGCCTTCGTCGAAACCCTGGTCGGCGCCAGCGAAAAGCCGTTCCGGCTCTTGTCGCTCGGCCGCGTGCGCGACGCCGTGGAAAAGGGGTCTGCCGAAGGCGAGGCGATCCCAGGCGACGCCAGCCAGCGCGACGCGCTGGCCGAGCTTCTGTGGTCGGGCCGGCCGGCGCTGCCGGTCAAGGGCGAAGACGGCAAGCCTCTCGGCCGCGTCACCGTCGACGGGCTGGTGAAGCGCGCGGCGAGACCGGCATGAAAGGGGCCGGTCTAAAAGCCTGGCTGCCTTCGCTGCTCAGGCTTGCCCTGGTGGTGCTTCTCATAGCCTTCGTTACCAATCCCGGCTGGTTCGAGCCGCTGTTGAAGCCGCTGACCGAAAACAATGCGCCGGCGATCTACAATCAGGGCAGCCTGCTGACGCTGACCCTGCTGCATCTCAGGACCGTGCTGATCGCTACCGTCGCCGCAACCATCGTTGCCGTGGCGCTTGCCATCCTGGTGACCAGGCCGGCGGGCGCCGAATTCCTGCCGCTGTCGCGCAGTCTGGTCAATATCGGCCAGACCTTTCCGCCGGTGGCGGTGCTGGCGCTGGCGGTGCCCGCCGTCGGTTTCGGCGAGAAGCCGACGCTGATTGCGCTGTTTCTCTACGGCCTGCTGCCGATCTTCGAGAACGCGCTGACCGGCCTAACGACGCTGCAGGGCAACATCATGGAGGCCGCGCGCGGCGCCGGCATGACCGGCTGGCAAAGGCTGATCAAGGTTGAATTGCCGCTGAGTGCGCCGATCATTCTGGGCGGCATAAGGCTGTCGGTGGTGATCAGCCTGGCCACGGCGACGATCGGTTCGACGGTTGCCGCCAAGACGCTGGGCGAGGTGATCATCGCCGGCCTGCTGTCCAACAATCTCGCCTTCGTCCTGCAAGGCGGCCTGATCGTCGCGGCGCTGGCGGTGCTGATCTATGACGGACTGTCCGCCATCGAGCGCTACACCGCGCGCAAGATGGGGCAGGAGACTGGCGACTGACCGTCGCTGGACTGCGGGCAAAGCATTGACTGACGCGGCGTCATTTCAATCGATCTAATAGCAGGGCATCGGCAATGGGAATGTTGTGGCCTAAACCTTTTGGCTGAAAGCGGGGCAAAAACCGAACAATATCTTGACGTTCCGAGCCCTGTTTCGCATACACCGCTGCGAAGGACGGATTCCGCCTAGGCTTATCCGCTCCCCGCACCAACGGCCCAGGGAGGGGTTCTTTTGGGCCATCAATCGAGGAAAATTCGGCAATGACCATCATTTCTGCCGTCATCGCCTGCGGCTTGCTTTCAATCCTTTACGCCATCTGGGCGACACGATCGGTTCTTGCAGCCGATCAGGGCAATGCACGCATGCAGGAAATCTCCGCCGCCATCCGCGAAGGCGCGCAGGCCTATCTGGCGCGCCAGTACACCACCATCGCCATCGTCGGCGTGGTCGTGCTCGTGCTCGCCTGGTGGCTGCTCTCGATCACCGCCGCGGTCGGCTTCCTGATCGGCGCCGTGCTTTCGGGCGCCGCCGGTTTCATCGGCATGCACGTCTCGGTGCGCGCCAATGTGCGCACCGCGCAGGCGGCGTCCAACAGCCTCGCCGCCGGTCTCGACATCGCCTTCAAGTCGGGCGCCATCACCGGTATGCTGGTGGCTGGCCTGGCGCTGCTCGGCGTGTCGATTTACTACTATATTCTGACCGGCCCGATGGGCCTGCAGCCCAATGACCGCATCGTCATCGATGCGCTGGTTTCGCTCGGCTTCGGCGCTTCGCTGATCTCGATCTTCGCCCGTCTGGGCGGCGGCATCTTCACCAAGGGCGCCGACGTCGGCGGCGATCTCGTGGGCAAGGTCGAAGCCGGTATTCCCGAAGACGATCCGCGCAACCCGGCCACCATCGCCGACAATGTCGGCGATAATGTCGGTGATTGCGCCGGCATGGCCGCCGACCTCTTCGAGACCTATGCGGTGACCGTCGTTGCCACCATGGTGCTGGCTGCCATCTTCTTCGGCGGAACCGCCGCTCTGGGTGCGGCGATGCTCTATCCGCTCGCCATCTGCGGCGCCTGTATCCTGACCTCGATCGTCGGCACCTTCTTCGTCAAGCTCGGTTCCAACGGCTCGATCATGGGCGCCCTCTACAAAGGCCTGATCGTCACCGGCCTGCTGTCGATCGTCGGTCTCGGTGTCGCTACCTCGGCAACCGTCGGCTGGGGCGAGGTCGGCACCGTCGCCGGCATGACCATCATCGGCAAGAACCTGTTCATCTGCGGCCTGATCGGTCTCGTTGTGACCGGTCTTATCGTGGTGATCACCGAATACTATACCGGCACCAACAAGCGCCCGGTGAACTCCATCGCCCAGGCCTCGGTGACCGGTCACGGCACCAACGTCATCCAGGGACTTGCGGTGTCGCTCGAATCGACCGCACTGCCGGCAATCGTCATCGTCGGCGGCATCATCTCGACCTACCAGCTCGCCGGCCTGTTCGGCACGGCGATCGCGGTCACCACCATGCTCGGCCTTGCCGGCATGATCGTCGCCCTCGACGCCTTCGGCCCGGTCACCGACAATGCCGGCGGCATTGCCGAAATGGCCGGCCTGCCCAAGGAAGTGCGCCACTCCACCGACGCGCTCGACGCGGTCGGCAACACCACCAAGGCGGTGACCAAGGGCTATGCCATCGGTTCGGCCGGCCTCGGCGCGCTGGTGCTGTTTGCGGCCTATTCGAACGATTTGAAGTTCTTTGCCGCCAATGGCGACAAATATCCGTACTTCCAGGGCATGGGCGATGTCTCCTTCGACCTCTCCAATCCCTACGTCGTAGCCGGCCTGATCTTCGGCGGTCTGATCCCGTATCTGTTCGGCGGCATCGCCATGACGGCGGTCGGCCGTGCGGCCGGCGCCATCGTCGAGGAAGTGCGCAAGCAGTTCCGCGAGGATCCGGGCATCATGGCCGGCACCTCCAAGCCGAACTATGCCCGGGCCGTCGACCTTCTGACCAAGGCGGCGATCCGGGAAATGATCATCCCCTCGCTGCTGCCGGTGCTGGCGCCGCTCGTCGTCTATTTCGGCGTGCAGCTGATCTCGGGCTCCAAGGCGTCCGCCTTTGCGGCACTCGGCGCCTCGTTGCTCGGCGTCATCGTCAACGGCCTGTTCGTCGCCATCTCGATGACTTCGGGCGGCGGCGCCTGGGACAATGCCAAGAAGTCGTTCGAGGACGGTTTTGTCGACAAGGACGGCGTCAAGCACCTCAAGGGCTCCGAAGCGCACAAGGCTTCGGTCACCGGCGACACGGTTGGCGATCCCTACAAGGACACCGCCGGCCCGGCGGTCAACCCGGCAATCAAGATCACCAACATCGTGGCGCTTCTGCTGCTGGCCGTGCTCGCGCACGGCTAAGGCAACGCCACTGCTTCAGGAACAAACCCGCGGGAGCGATCCCGCGGGTTTTTGTTTGAGATTTACGCTGGTGGCAGTCAACCCTCATCCGGCTCGGTGCCGGCATCGCCGCGCTTGCTGTAGCGATCGAGCAATTCGCTCACGCCGGGCTCGCGCTCAGGCATCGGCGCCAGGCCACGCAGGCGCCGCAGCTTGGCAAGGAAGGCGCCTCGCTTATACTTGCGGCGGAAGGCGCGGGCGCGGGGATGGATGCCAAGAGCCGCCATCAGCCTGCGCCTGAGATAACTCGATGCCGCCAGGCGAATGGGTTCGCCCGCGCAGCCAAGGATTTTCACGCGCAAGGCGTCCGGCGTCTGCATGGCGTCCAGAAGATCCTTCTGTTCCTGCGCATTGTCGCCGAGATAGGAACCCTTGCGTATGCCGGAATGCAGCTTGATCACCGTGAGGTGCGGCATCGTCGCGATCACCGCGCCTTTTCGCCATGCCCGAAACAGCCAGTCCTGCGAGCTTTCGCAAAAGCACTGGCTGGCGGGTCGCCAAGGTCCGAGCAGGCTGAACGAAGCGCGGCGAAACATGTGTGCCGAGCCAAATCCTTCCGTCGTTACCGGATCGTAAAAACCGTCCTTGCCCGACCCGAAGATCGAATTGACGAGATCGCCTGCCGCCGATGGCGGCCCAATGACGGCGCCGCGCGCCAGCACCACGTCGGCGCCTGTGGCGTCGATCCAGCCGGTCGTCGCCGCCAAATGGTCGGGAAACCACAGATCGTCGTGGTTGAGCAAGGCGACGAAGCGGCCACGCGCCCTGGCAAAGCCGATATTGTTGGGACCGGACTGTTCGCCGAAATTGACGGGAAGATCGATGTAGACGATGCGGGCATCGTCAAATTCAGCGACAACGGCCGCCGTATCCGGCCTGCAATCGTCGCCGATGACCAAGGCTTCCCAGTCTTGCAACGTCTGGCGCATGACGCTGGTCAATGCCTGCCGCAGCGCTGCCGGCCGGTTGTGCGTCGCGATCACGATCGAGACCAGCGGTTCGCCGCCGGCCTGGTCGCGCTGCGCCGATGCTTCCACGCTACACCAGTCTGTAGGGAATGTGGTCGGTGTCTGGCGGCAGGCGCCAATGGTCGGGCTGATCGTAGGCATAGGCCTTGTCGACGAGATTGAGCAGCACCGCCGTCTCCGCTCCGAGCGAGACAACACCATGCCATATGCCGGGCGGAATGATGACGACCGCCGGGCGCAGCGGGCCGATAATCTTGTGCCAGACGGCGCCGAAGGTCGGCGAGGCCTTGCGTCCGTCAAACAGCGAAATGCGAACGCTGCCGACGCAGCAGAACAGCCGGTCGGTCGTCACCGCATGGGCATGCCAGCCCGTCACCGCGCCGGGATACAAGGTGCGTTGGAAGACCTGGCCGACCGGCTCCGAATCGAGCTCCCACTCCTCGCGAAAGATCTCGGTCAGATAGCCGGTGGAGGTTGCGACCGGCCTTATCTCCTTGACCCTCACGCCATCGATCGCCACCGGCTCGATGGGCATCCAGTCAGGCGTGACCACCTGGCCGTCAGCCGTTCCGGTCGCCATCCAGCCTGTCGGTTTTGTCCGGGTTTTTTCCGGCACGGATGCTCCTCCCAATTCAGCGTGATGCGCCATTGGCCAGCACGGTCTGATACGAATTTGACCGGTCGCTGGCAAGTACGCGTCAAGGTTTGCTGATGGGTTTCGATCTCACGGCACTTGATGTTTTGATGCAATCGGAGGGCCGCATTGCCCAAAACATCGTTCCGTTCTGCCCAAGCCCGGACCGTTCGCCTGCTTTAATACCCCGGCCATGGCCAGGACATTGCGATCGACGCGGTGTCTGCTCGCCCTCGCGGCGATTTCGGGCAGGGAAAGGCATTTCGGCAGGAAAAGACATGGACATGTTTTTGATGACGGCTTCGCTTGCGCTGGCTGGAATTATTGCCGGCATCTACGTCTCGGGCGTAATCCACGATTTTCGCATCGATGATCTTACCGCCGGCCAGTACATGGCCATGCATCAGATGCGCGACCGGACGTTTACCCGGGTGATGCCGGTCGTCAGGCTGACGACGCTGGTGCTGATCGCGGCGACGGCGATGTTTGCGGTCGATGCCGGCCTGCCGCGCATCCTGACGATCGTCGCCGCGGCGCTGGTGGTGATCGACATTGGCTTCACCGTCAGCCGTCAGGTGCCGCTCAACAAACAGGTGCAGAGCTGGACGCCGGTGACCATCCCCGATGATTGGGCGCAGACGCGCGACAGCTGGGCGGCCAACCACAATCTGCGCCTTGTGCTTGGACTGGCCGAATACGCCTGCCTGTTTGCCGCGGTCATCCTGACGCTCAGCCGGTGATTCAGTTTTCGCGGAACGCCGCGGCATGGGTCGGCACTTCTGCCGGCCGCCGCCGTTGAAAACAGGAGTATTGCCATGCTGCACCACGCTTCATTCAACGCCCGCGATCCGCAGGCCGTCGCCAGCGTCCTTGCCGAAATGCTTGTCGCCACCGCGGTTCGTGCGCCGTCGCCGCCATTTCCTGAGGGAGCATGGTCCGTCTGCCTCGGCGACGATTTCGGCTCGCTGATCGAAATCCTGCCGTGCGGCACGGTTCTGGACCAGCAAGCGCCGCTCGGCATCGGCTTCGACCCGAACATGCGCCTGCGCTCCGGCTCGCATGTGCTGCTCAGCACGCCCAATTCGACCGAAACCATCCAGGGCATTGCCGCCCGCATGGGCTGGCATAGCGAGCTGATCGATGCGCGCCTGTTCAAGGTGCTCAAGGTCTGGGTCGAGGACGAAACCCTCGTCGAATTCCTGACGCCCGAGATCGCACCGCTGTACCGCGCGACATTCGGCTGGGGCGGCATGGCGACACTCGACGCCAAGCTGCGCGAGCTGGAGAGCCGGATGGCGGCAGCGCTTGCCGCCAAGGCCGCGAACCAGTCGGGCCGCAAGGATGACCAACCGGCCGGTGCAATGAGTCCGTGAGCACCGGGGGGCGCCTTCTGCTGACCTCCCGAGGAGAGTTCCCAAACGGCCGCCGAGGTCAACCGGCGCCGGCGCTGTCGCCGGCTTCCGCCTTCAGCCAGTTGATGAACGATCTGGCAGGCTCCCAGGCGGAGATGGACGGGTGGACGACGACGTAGTGGTTCCAGTTCGTCGGTATGTCCGTTGTCAGGAGGCGGACGAGCCTGCCGGTGCGCAAATCGCTCTCGACCAGCGACTTCCTCGCGATGGCGACGCCCAGACCGCTCGCCGCCGCTTCGACCGCCAGCAAGGTGCCGTTCAGATTCATGCCGTCGCCAACCGTATCCAGCGGCAGATTGTTTCTCTCGAACCAGTGGCGCCAATTGGCGCCGCTCTCGTCATTTTCGGCCGTCGTGTCGAGGATGCGAAACAGTCGCAGCACATCGTGCTGGTCTCTGACCGGGCCGTTGGCGGCGAGATAGTCGGGACTGACGACAGGAAAGATCGCATCTGCCATCAGCCATTCGGTCTCGACGGCCGGATAGTGTCCGCCGCCGAAGCGCAATGCGATGTCGACTGTTCGCTGCGAAAGGTCGACGACTGCAAGATCCGCATTGATGTCGATCTCTGTTTCGGGATGCTTTTTGCGAAACCTGTGCAGGCGCGGGGCCAGCCAGCGTACGGCATGCGAAGGAATGGCGGTGACCCTCAGCCTCGTGCGCTCGTTGCGCGCGACACTCGCGATCGTGCTCTGGATTTCCAGCAATGCGCGTCGCACGCCTGCGGACAATCTTTCGCCTTCAAGCGTGAGTTCGACGCGGCGGACATGGCGGGTGAACAGAAGCACGCCGAGATCGGCTTCGAGATCGGCGATGCGGTGGCTGAGCGCGCTTGGCGTAACATTCAGCTCATCGCCGGCGCGCTTGAAGCTGCCCAGCCGGGCAATGACCTCGAAAGCCCGAATGGATTCCAGTTGTGGAAGCCGTCTTGTCATTTGCCGTTACCCTATCCTGCCCCTGGGTTCCTTAGCATGAATGAACTAAGCTCATCCATAGCTTCGTAAATAGTCTTTTGTCCAAGTGCGCAAATCATTGTAGCCATCCACTGCCCCCCGATTGCCGCCGTCGGAATGAGAGGCCGTTCATGGAACGAGCCTCGACTACGAACGACAGTGAAATGAAGACAATCGCTTGGGAGTACCCCATGACTATTCGACCCCCCGAGTTTGCGCATGCGCGCTTTTCGACCGCCATGTGGCCCCGAGCCGAATGGAGAAACGTCTATTGCGACCTTGCGCCGGATGGTGACCGACATGGATTTTAACGTCACGGAGGAAAAGCTCTCCGTCGACGCGACCATCCTGCGGCTGCCGGGCGTCGGCATTGCCGATTCGAGGACCACCGCCTTCCGCACCATCCGTTCCCGCGCCATGGCCAAGGGGACCGATGATTACATTTTCTTCATGTGTCTGGAGGGCGCTGCCACCTTCTCGCATCTCGGCCGCGAGGCCAGCATCGAGGCCGGCCAGGCAATCCTTCTGTCCTCCTCTGATCCGCATGTGATCGAGCGGGCGATGTCGCATCATCTCTTCATCACCATCCCCAAGGCAGCGCTCGGGCCCATGGCTGCGAATGCGGACGCCGCCCTGATGACGCCGATGTCATGCGTGGGCGAAAAGTTCTTGCTGCTGACCAGCTATGTCCGTCTGCTGATGCAGGAGCCGAACCTGGCCGCGTCCGAATTGCGCTGGCTTGCCGCCAAGCACATACAGGACCTTGTCGCGGTCGTGGTCGGGGCAACGCAGGACGCCACCGAGGTCGCCGCAGGCCGCGGCATACGCGCCGCGCGGCTGCGCGCCATCAAAGCCGATATCGAAAGCAATCTGGCTTCCGGCGATGTCGGGTCGGACGCCCTGGCCGGGCGCCACCGCGTCAGCGCGCGCTATATCAGAAAGCTGTTCGAGGGTGAGGGTACCTCGCTGTCGCAGTTCGTGCTTGGCCGGCGGCTGGCGCTGGTTTGCAGCAAGCTATCCGACCTGCGCCTGGCACACCGCACCATCGGCGCCATCGCCTTCGACGCCGGCTTCGGCGATCTCTCGACCTTCAACCACGCCTTCCGCCGGCATTTCGGCATGACGCCTTCGGAAGCGCGGCAGAGTGCGGCTGTGCACCGCGCCTCGCTGGAGCCCGGCGGCCGAACAGGCCACGCGCGGCAAAGCGCGACGGGTGTTGCGGCCGCATGACCTCAAAACAAAAGCCCGCAGGATCGCTCCCGCGGGCTTTTGGTCGCCTGAGATGGTGTCGCTTCGGGGGAAGCAAAAATCTAAGGAAGGCGGTCGCTTCTTAGGCGCCGCCGCCAGGAATGGGGGGCGCCAGCTTGCTGGCGCCTTTGATGATCTGGCTGAGGAAGTTCTGGTCCTTGCCGCCGGTCGGCGTGGTGCGCGAGATGAAGTCGAAAATCTTGCCGTCCTTCAGACCGTAATTGGCAATCTGGGTGACGCGCCCGTCCTCGCCAAAATAGACCGCGAGCACTTTCTGGTCGACCAGGCGCGGCTTGTCGAAAGCGACATAGCGCTTGCGCGTCTGCGAAATGTAATAGAACGCCTCATTGTCGAAGGTGGCTTTCGTCGACGGCGTGCCGAGCGCCAGAAGCACCTGTTCGCGGCTGGAGCCCACCGGCACTGAATCGACCGCCTGCTGGTCGATAACATAGCCCTGCGTCAGCGTCTCGCTAGGGTTAAGGTCGCCGAACATCTTGGACGAATTGCAGCCCGACAGCGCGGAAGCCACCAGCACCAGCGAAACCGCGGCGGTGGCCCCGGGCAGAAAAGTCGAATTGAATTTCAGCGCGCGCAACAACAACTCCATTAGCTGACCGCAACTTGCGCTGGGCGGCAAAACCGGTAAACCAGCTTGCTTGCCGATGCAACAAGGCCCATTCAAACAATCGGTCCCCAGGAGACCACCCTCAATGTTCCAGCGCCTTTTTGGCCGCGAACGCAACGCCAACCGCGCTATCACCGAGGCGCTTTACGCACAAATCGTGGCGGCGGCGCGGCAGACCGTGTTTTATTCCCACTGGAATGTGCCGGATACGCCGCTCGGCCGTTTCGAGATGCTGTCGCTGCACATGTTCCTGTTTCAGCACCGGCTCCGCGGCGAAGAGGGCGTCGCGCATGAGGTCGCGCAGGTGCTGATCGACGAGTTCTTTCTCGATGTGGAGCATTCGCTGCGGGAACTGGGCGTTGGCGATGTCGGCGTGCCCAAGCGCATGAAGAGGCTGGCCAAAATGTTCTACGGCCGTACCGCCGCCTATGACGACGCGCTGGAACGCAGCGATCGCGACGCGCTTGCTGCCGCCCTGGCGCGCAATGTCAGACCCGATGCCGGCGCCTGGCCGCAAGCCTTGCCGCTGGCGTCCTATGTAATCGATGCCGCAAGGCAGCTTGAAGCACAGCCGTCCGAATCGATCGTTTCCGGTGCCGTGGCGTTTCCCGTCGCGAAAGCGGAGTGAGGAGGGGAGACCAAGATGAAACATGTGGACACGCCTAGCCCGGTCTCATTCGCGGCCAATGTCGGCCGCCTGCCCCACAAAGGTTTGCAGGTGGTGATCGACGCCGACGCCGCGCAGCGCGCAATGCTTGCGCGCGAGCACGAGCTGCTTTCTGTCGAAAACTACCGTGCTGAGCTTTTGGTGGCGCCGTGGAAGCGCAATGGCGTCAAGGTCAGCGGCCGCGTCGAGGCTGATATCACCCAGGCCTGCATCGTCACCCTTGAGCCGGTCGCGGCCCATATCGACGAAGAGGTCGAGGCGCTGTTCCTGCCGGAGCAATCCAAGCTCGGACGGCAAGGGTTCGAAGGCGGCGGCGAGATCCTGCTCGACGCCGACGGGCCAGACGGCCCGGAAACATTCTCCGGCGACACGATCGACGTCGGCGCGCTCGCCGAACAGTTCTTCGGGCTGGCGATCGATCCTTATCCGCGCAAGGCAGGCGCCTCGCTCGATGCCGCCGGCCCGAACGAGCCCGTCGAGAATGAATTCCAGCAAAAGCTGCGATCCTTGCTTGGAAAATCCTAAAACACGAAGCGATCGGAGAAAAGCCGGTTGTGCGGCAGCCCAAAACCGCTATTTTCGCCGAACCTTCGCGAGCCCCCGAATTTCGCGAGTTTAGTATTTCTTTCGCGGGCCATGTGCCCTGGCCCAAGCTAGTGAGATAAAGACCGCGTGATCAGGATTTCCATCGATGCCATGGGTGGCGATCACGGGCCAAACGTGGTCATCCCGGCACTCATGACGGTCGCCGTCAGGCGTCCCGACATCCGCTTCGTCATATATGGGCGCGAGGAATTGGTGCGCCCCGAACTCGCCAAATTCCCCAAACTGGCCGAGGTCAGCGAGTTCCACCATTGCGAAGTCGCGGTCAGGATGGACGACAAGCCGAGCCAGGCGCTGCGCCACGGCCGCTGGAAGTCGTCGATGTGGAAGGCTGTCGAAGCAGTCAAGAGTGGCAGCGCGCAGGCCTGCATTTCGGCCGGCAATACCGGCGCGCTGATGGCGATGTCGAAATTCTGCCTGCGCACGATGGCGACCATCGACCGTCCGGCGATCGCGGCGATCTGGCCCACGATGCGCGGCGAGAGCGTGGTGCTGGATGTCGGCGCCACCATCGGCGCCGATGCGCACCAGCTGATCGACTTTGCCATTCTCGGCACCGGCATGGCGCGCTCGGTGTTCGGCATCGACCGGCCGAAAGTCGGCCTGCTCAATGTCGGCGTCGAGGAGATCAAGGGACAGGAAGAGGTCAAGGAAGCCGGGCGCATGCTGCGCGAGGCCAACATGGCCTCGATGAATTATCATGGCTTCGTCGAGGGTGACGACATCGGCAAGGGCACGGTCGACGTGGTCGTCACCGAAGGATTTGCCGGCAACATCGCGCTCAAGACGGCAGAAGGCACTGTGCGCCAGATCTCAGGCTATCTGCGCGCCGCGATGAACCGCACGCTGATGGCCAGGATCGGCTATGTCTTCGCCAAGGGCGCTTTTGACCGCCTGCGCGAAAAGCTCGATCCGGGCCGCTCCAATGGCGGCGTTTTCCTGGGTCTGAACGGCATCGTGGTAAAGAGCCATGGCGGCGCCGATTCGGACGGTTTCGCGGCAGCGATCGAGCTTGGCTACGATATGGTGCGCAACAATCTGATCGACCGCATCGAGGCCGATCTCGACCTGTTCCATGCGCGCAACCCGCATGCCCAGGCAAGCAGAAAATCCGACGCCACCGTCGACGAAAAGGAATAGGAAAGAGCTTTGATCAGATCAGTCGTGCGCGGCACCGGTGCTGCGCTGCCCCGCCGCATCATGAAGAATGCCGATTTCGAAGGCATGGTCGAGACCTCGGACGAGTGGATCGCCCAGCGCACCGGCATCCGCCAGCGCCATATCGCCGCCGATGACGAGACGACGGCATCCCTGGGCGAGGCGGCGGCGCGCGCAGCACTCGACAATGCTGGTCTTACGCCTGCCGACATCGACCTGATCGTGCTGGCGACCTCGACGCCCAACAACACCTTTCCGGCGACCGCCGTCGAGATCCAGAACCGGCTCGGCATGCATCACGGCTTTGCCTTCGACCTGCAGGCGGTGTGCTCGGGCTTCGTCTATGCGGTGACCACCGCCGACCTCTACATCAGAGGCGGCCTCGCCAAGCGCGTGCTGGTGATCGGCGCGGAGACCTTTTCGCGCATCCTCGACTGGAGCGACCGCTCGACCTGCGTGTTGTTCGGCGACGGCGCCGGCGCGCTGGTGCTGGAAGCGGATGAGGGCACCGGCGGCATTGCCGACCGTGGCGTGCTGGCGATGAGCCTGCGCTCCGACGGCGCCCACAAGGACAAGCTTTTCGTCGATGGCGGTCCCTCGACCACCGGCACGGTCGGCCATCTCAGGATGGAAGGCCGCGAGGTGTTCAAGCACGCCGTCGGCATGATCACCGACGTCATCGAGGCGACGTTTTCGCAGGCCGGCATAACCGCCGACGACCTCGACTGGTTCGTGCCGCATCAGGCCAATAAACGCATTATTGACGCTTCGGCCAAGAAGCTCGGGATTGCTGAGCAAAAGGTGGTGGTCACCGTCGATTTGCACGGTAACACCTCGGCTGCTTCCGTGCCGCTGGCGCTTTCGGTGGCTGTCGCCGACGGTCGCATCAAGAAGGGTGATCTCGTGCTCCTGGAAGCGATGGGCGGCGGCTTCACCTGGGGCGCGGTTCTCGTTCGCTGGTAAGTGCCGAACGGTCCGGTTTCGGTCCTTGACCTTGCCGGATCAATTACTTAGGCTCTGCCTTTACCTGTATCGATTTATGTTTTTTGAACTGATGGGGCGGTCGCATGGGGGGAAAGACACTTACGCGCGCCGACCTTGCCGAAGCTGTTTACCGTAAGGTCGGCTTGTCACGCACTGAATCGGCAGAACTCGTCGAAGCGGTGCTGGACGAAATCTGTGAAGCCATCGTACGCGGCGAGACGGTGAAGCTGTCGTCCTTCGCCACCTTCCACGTCCGTTCCAAGAACGAACGCATCGGCCGCAATCCCAAGACCGGCGAGGAAGTGCCGATCCTGCCGCGCCGGGTGATGACCTTCAAGTCGTCGAACGTGCTGAAAAGCCGTATCCTGCGCTCGCACCAGAACAGCAAGGCCAAGGGCGGCAAATAGGTTCTGCCGCAGGCTTCGGTTGAAAACGCCGGGCCGTTTTGACGCCGGGCTTGAATATTGTTTCATAAACCGCTGAAATGATACCCGATTCGGCAGACTGGGCCGGATCGCCGTCCAGCGTGAGGATTTCGCCCATGGACAAGAGCCCCGACGCTTTCCGCACCATCAGCGAGGTCGCGGAGGATCTGGATCTGCCGCAGCACGTGCTGCGCTTCTGGGAAACCCGTTTCAACCAGATCAAGCCGATGAAGCGCGGCGGCGGCCGCCGCTACTACCGGCCGCAGGATGTCGAACTGATCAAGGGCATCCGCCACATGCTCTACGACCAAGGTTACACGATCAAGGGCGTGCAGAAACTGCTGCGCGAGAACGGCAACCATTTCCTGGTCGCGATCGGCAATGGCGACATGGCTGCCGTCGAAGCGATCTCGCAGCGCAGGCAGGCCGATCAGGTGCCGCTGACTCCGGCCGCCCAGCCTCGCGGCATGGATGACGAGATGCTGGTCGGCCAGCCCAAGGTAAAACCCAGCCGCCGCTTTTTCGGCCTGGGCAAGACCGAGGAGGAAGGTCCGGTCCAGCCCGGCGCGTCGAAACTATCGCGCGACAACCGGGCCTTGCTGCAGGAGGCGCTGTTTGACCTCCTGGAGTGCAAGCGTCTGCTCGACCAGGTGCGCTAACCTTTCCGCTGCCTCGGGCAAGCAGACCGGAACCGGTTCTGCGGCCATGCGTTTGGCCTTCTCTCAAAAAGAAGGAAAACAATCATGGTATCGCTTTCGACCCTCTCCGATCTCGATCTCGAAAAGCAGGTCGCGACCCTTTCCAAAGAGCTCGCCGCGTTGCGCAAAGTCGTGGCCAAACGCGGCGGTGCTTACTACGAGGACGGGCGCGATGCCGCTTCGGACTATTATGGGCAGCTTGCCGACCTTGTCAGCGATGCGCTGCCGGCGATCAGGAAGCAGGGCAGGGCGATCGAAAAGACGGCGCGCGATCGTCCGGCAACAGCCGCTGCTGTTGGGTTGGTCGTGGTCGGCCTTCTCGCCAGCCTGTTGCTCAGCCGGCGCTAAAACAATTCACGAAAACAAAAAGAAAATGGCGGCCGTCCCGCGGACGGCCGCCATTTCCCTGATCTGCGGCCGATTACTTGGCGAGCTTGATCTTGGCCTGCGGCGAAACCTGCGCGGTCTGGCTGCACTTGCCATAGACAGTGCCATTCTTGTCCGTGGCGTCGGTATAGGTGCCTTTGCACTCGATCGAGAGCACCAGGCAATGACCGGAGCCCTTGCAAACCGCGCCGCCGTCGCCCGTGGGATGCGTGCCGTTGGCGAAAGCCGAGGTCGGAACGGAAGCCGAACCGAAGGCCGAGACGACGAAAGCCGCGGCGAGCGTGATGCGCTTGAAGTTGGTCATTTGAGCATTTCCTTCTCTGGATCGAGGATCGCCACCATGGCGTCCTTCTGTGTTGGGATCGCCTTATCGGCGTCCATGCCGGGTTAGTGCGGCCTCCAAAGCAAAGGTTCATGCGTGGTTCGAATTTTCTTCGCATTTTTTTGCGACGTCGATTTTTAGCCTTCGCCAACTGACGGCGCCTGGCGGGGCCGGGCGGGCATCGATCATGCATTTCGCGTGAAGGCCGCTGACGTAGCGGCGCGGCATCCCATGCGAAGGTCACACCGTGGCGTGCCCAAATGGCCAGCCAAGACCGAGTCCGCGCCCGGCTCTTGTCAGGTGGCGGCAGCAGTCATTGCCGCCACTTGGCACCGCGCTTTCTGCCACTCCCGGCTGCGACTATAACGCCAGTCCAAAGGTACCGGCGGAGGAGACGGGCGTGGTCGCAAATTACATCGACGAGTTCATCATGTTCTGCGCTGGGCTGTGGATGACAGGCGTTGGTTTTGGGCTGCTCCAAAGTCCTTTTCAGGCCCAACAAGGTCAGCAGCCATGGTGGCTGCAGGTCGCGAAGCATTTCAAATGGATGGGACCGCTTTTGATTTTGATCGCAATAGTGCTCGCGTTCGCGGCGCCGTCCTAGCGGGTTCCGACGGCATTGAGAGACCCGTGGTGTCCTGCAGCTGGCAACCTGTGTTTGCTCGCATTCTGACGCATGGGCGCCATCGAATCCTGCCTTCAGCTGTTCCACGTGTCGCCTGGCAAAAACCAACGGGAAGGCGGCCTTGGCGAGGACTCCAGGGCCAGCCTTCCCGTTGGGCAAGTCGGCCCTGTCAGGCCTTCTTGGCCTCCACCTTGTTGTGGTGGTGGTGGTGGTGGTGATGGCGGTGATGGCGGTGATGCTTCTTGTGATGATGATGATGGTGGCGATGCTTCTTGTGCAGCGGTGCTGCGTCGGCGCTGCTGGCGCCGATGAGGGGCAGAGAGACAGCCAGGGCAAAAGCCAGCCCGAGAGCCGACAGGAGGGACTTCTTCATGACTTCGTTTCCTTTTCTGCGGGCTGAATTTGACCGTCACCGAGCAAGATCGGTGCCGGTGAACCCCGCAGTCATGACTATCGCCTCCGAACTTTTCGACAGTTTTTCCGGACTGTAGAATTTTGTTTCTGGATTGTGTCTGGCGGCTTCATCGCAACTTACATCGGCGGAACGACGCCGTTGGTGCCGACCACGACCCGGCCCGCGGTCAGCTTGCCGTCGCTGCCACGCTCGGCGTTGACGAACACCACAGCGCCAGGCTTGAGGTCGGCGGGCGTCACCGGCGCGAAGGTCACCACCGGCGTCGTCTGCGGAATGGCGATCTGCTTTTTCTGGCCATTGTCATAGGTCAGCGTCACCGTGCGGCCTGCGATCTCGGTGACATCGGCGACCGTGCCGTTGGTCATCCGGCTGTTGGGCTCGAGATCCCACGGGCGGTCGCCTTCGCCGGCGCCTTTGAGCGCGGCCGGGAAGATCACCACCTCGAGCGCGCCGCTGCCGCCATCGGCCTTCGAAACAGAGGCAATGCCGAGGAAATCGCCTTGCTTGATATCCCCGGCATCCGCCTTGGCGACGCCGGAAATCTTCCACCCTTCAGCCAGCGCGATGGCGTCGGTAGCGCCTTCGCGGGTCTTCACCGTCAGCGTCGCTCCGGCAAAGGCGGTCACCGTGCCGCGAATGCGCACGGCCTCGGCGGCTTGCGCCGCGACCATGCTCGCGCCGGCGAGGCCTGAAATCGTGGCGAGCACGATGGCTGATGTCTTGAATGTCATGGATCTGATCCTCTTGGGAAAGCTGGCCCGATGCGGCTGCCAGCAACATCAGGATAACGCCCGAGCGGCGCAAAACCGCTGAACACTTCGGCGTGCGGCCCTTCAAAAGAACTTGATTGGGAGATCGGGGCGGAGATCCTATATGTGCCCTGGCGCCTGCGGTTTTGACGCCGGTTCACGATGCTGTGACGGTCGGTTTGGGCCTTGGCAAATCGCCGTCAAGCGGGCATTGTCCCGGCTCTCAGGCAACACCCTATCATTTGATCCAAAACTCTTTAGCCCCATGGAGTTGCCAATGCCCCAAACTGCAAAACACGAACCCTTCTCCAGGCTGGCGGCCGATGTAGCGCTTGAGCACCCTGGCCTCAAAGCCATCCGGGAGACAAAGGGATACAGTATTGAAGAGCTTTCCCTGACCTGCGGTCTGTCGACCAGCGAGATTGCCGATATAGAGAGCGGCAAGGACACCGATCCGACGAAACTTCGCCGGATCGCCGCAGCATTGCAATTGCCGGAAACGGCCCTGATCGATGCCCCAGCGCCCACGGCGCCTGTGGAAAACCGGTCCGTTTCATAAACAACGGCCAAGCGTCGTTCAACAAGCCCGCCATGGTTTGCCCTGGCGGGCTTGTTGCATTCGCCCAATGGCGAATGTCACTTCTTGCTAGGATCGTCCGCCGGGTTGACGTAGGTGATCGCGAACGGCCCCTCGCCATGAACCTGGACGATCGTAGCGCTTGTCGTCCAGGCGTAATGGTTCATTCCCTGTGGGGCTACGCCGAAGCCGCCGGCGGTCAGTTCGATGCCTTTGGTCTCGTCGAGCTTGTCGCCCATGCCGATATGAAAATTGCCGGAAATCACCGTCACATATTCCGAGGTGGGATGGTTGTGCGCGGCAATCCTGTAGCCGGCCGGCAGCTTCAACCGCAGCACGTAGATGCCATCCTTCGAGGGGTCCCCGGCGATGACAGTCATGTCCGCGCCGGCGGGCAGGACAGCAGGAGCAGGGCCCCATTTGATGGCGTCCGCGTTTATCGGCATGTCGTCGGCAAGCAGCGGCGCCGTCCCGACAAGCAGCAGCGCCAGAGCCGAGGCGAGCTTGAGCATGATGATCTCTCCGGTTGGTCGTGGGAGCACAGCATCAGCGCCGGCCCTGATCCATTGCGACCTACCAAGGCAGCAGCCCGAACACATCTCCCGCACGGGGGATGCGCCTTGCGTTGCTGACATGCGGCGCGACCCGCCTGGCCTGGTATCGCTGCAGCCGTCGAGGGGCGGGGAGGTTGCCGCCGACCGAGCGTGAAGCTATCCAGTGTGAACGCTAACCGTTTTCGAATGGGACAATGCCGAGATGAGCCTTGAATCCGTGCGCGCCTTCCTGGCTGCCCATGCGCCCGATGTCGAAGTGCTCGTCACCGAAGCGAGTTCCGCGACGGTGGCGCTGGCGGCTGAGGCGCATGGTGTGGAGCCGGCGCAGATCGCCAAGACCATCTGCCTGCGCGTCGGCGGTGAGACCATGCTGATCGTGGCCGGCGGCATGTCGAGGCTCGACAACCGCAAATTCAAGGACCGTTTCGGCGGCAAGCCGCGCATGCTTGACGCCGACGAGGTTGTCGCGATTACCAGCCATCCCGTCGGCGGCGTCTGCCCATTCGGCCTGCCGGCGCCGCTGCCGGTCTATTGCGACGTCTCGCTGCGCGCCTTCGATGAAGTCGTGCCCGCGGCCGGCGCCACCAACGCCGCGGTGCGGCTGAGCCCTGAGCGCATGGCACAGATTGTCGGCGCCGAATGGGTCGACGTCTGCCAAGGATGAATGTTGGTGATTTGAGAAGCAGGACCTTTGGGGGCAAGTCCTGTCTAAAAATGGTCGGAGTGGCCGGATTCGAACCGACGACCCCTTGACCCCCAGTCAAGTGCGCTACCGGGCTGCGCTACACTCCGGACCGCGCAAAGCCATATATTTTCAAGGGGTATGGTGCAAGCGCTAAAACGGCGCGCCGGGCCTGAAAGTCGCCAGCATGCGGCCTTGTCGCCGCAATGCCAAGGCGATATGGCTCGCGCAGTATCGATACGAAGGATTGCGCGTGGCAAATTCCTGTTTTTTTCTGGCGGCCGACGCCAATTATTTTCCGTATGCATGCTTGGCGGCGCGCAGAATTCTGGATGTTTCGGGAGAGGCAACACCGGGATTCATCCTGCATGTCGGCGCACGCGATGCCGATATGCGTGTTGCTGAACGCCTGCTGACGAACCGTCTTCGCATAGTGGACGTTTCGGGGCTGTTTGCGGAGGCTGGCCATACTTTCCGGCCAAGCAATGTCGGCACTTTTGTTCGGCTTTTCGCCGACCAACTGCCTCAGTTCGCGGACTATGACCGCATCGCCCATGTCGATTGTGATGTTCTGTTCAATCGAGATATCGCCGACCTGGTGGGCCAGACACTTCATGCTCCGTTGTTGGCCGCTCACGACGATTACATGTATTTCCGCCCGGGCTATCGGAACAAACTGTCGATGCAGCCGGGGGCGCCTTATTTCAACGCCGGCATCATCGTCTTCAACATGCCGCCGGTGCGTCAACAGGGACTTTTGCACCGCGCCAGAGATGTTGCCGTTGCCGGGCAAATGAACGATCAGAACGCGCTGAACATCGTCTTCGAGGGCAAGTGGCAGACGATGCACCCGAACTGGAATTTGATGTCCAACGATACGAAGGAGTTTCGGTTCGCCCAAGCCTATGCGCGGCATTTCGCCGGCGGCAAGCCCTGGGGAAGCCAGGTCGACGTGGAGCCCGAGGCGCTTGCCGTCTGGCGCGATCTGGCAAAGGATACGCCATGGCTTGAGCCCTTCCGGCAGCGTATTCCCTTCGAGCGGGGCGTCATGAGGCGGTTCGCCCGAAGGTTCGACGGTATCATGGGGATGTTGCCGAACAAGGACCGGTATCGGCGGCGCGCACGGTACGACGGCAGCAAGGTGCATAAGATATATGCCGAGCATGCTGACGCCGGGGCGATGGCTGTGCAGTTTCCGGAAGTACTCGGTGGTTTCGCCTGAGACCCGCAACGGAGCTCTCGCGAATGGGTCAGGCAACAGGTTGTAGCATGCCGCAAAAATCGTGTTTCTTTTTCGCCACCGACCAGAGGTATTTCCCGTATGCCAGCCTGGCGGCGCGCCGCGTGCTGAATGTGTCGGACCACCTCGACGGCTTTATTTTGCACACCGGTGTCATCTCCAACGAAGACCGAGCTATCGGAGAGCGTCTGCTCGGTGGGAAGATCCGCATCCTGGATGTCACGAAATTCATGGAAGCGACAAACTTCAACCGCGGAACGCACCCAACCCTTGCGACCTACATCAGGCTGTTTGCCGATCAATTGCCGGAGTTCGAACCATATGACCGCATCGCCTATTCCGACGCCGATGTGCTTTTCAACAGATCGATAGAAGACCTCTGCAACGTCCCGCTCAACGCTCCGCTGCTGGCCGCACACGATGAGCAGACCTATTTCGACGTAAAGTATCGACAGCATTTGCCGATGCAGCCAGGCGCGCCGAAGTTCAATGCCGGCGTGCTGGTGTTCAACATGCCACTGGTCAGGCAGGAGGGGCTTCTGGAGCGTACCCGGCAGTTGGCCTCCGAGCAGGTTTACGGGATGGATCAAGGTGCATTGAACGTGGCTTTCGAGGGCAGGTGGCAGACGATGCACCCGTTCTGGAACGTGATGACCAACTACACCAGCCAGATTTCTTTCAGCCGCTGCTACGCCCGCCACTTCGCCTGGGGCAAGCCCTGGGACCGTCCGCCGATCGGTGTCGAGGTCGGCGCCATGGCGATCTATCGTGATCTGGCGAAAGGCACGCCCTGGGCCGGCCGTTTCAACAGCAACTGGCCGATCAAGAGAGGCATATTGAAAAACCTCGGCCGCAAGTTCGACGCCATCAGCGGGATTTTGCTGAACGACGAGAAGCGCAAGCGACGGGCGCGGTTCGACGCCGAAAAGGTCAGCGCCATCTTTGCCAGCCATGCGGACAATTCGATGTTGGCCGTGCAATACCCCGAACGGGTCGCTGGCATAGCCAGATAGAACTTGACGCTCCGCCGGACGCGGTTCCTCCCGCCAATCTTCCTCGATAAGTCTATTGCCTCGCTGGTTGATGCCCTCCGGCTAGCACGCTCAAGGCCGAGCCGATACTTAGCTCCAATCCAGATTGATGTTGCGGATGCCTTCCTGTGCGATCCGGCCCCGCAGCTTGCCGATCCGGTCGGCCAGGTCTGGCGAGAACCGTTCATGTGTCTCGACCAGGATTTGTCCAATCGAACGGTGAATGCCGGCATCCAGGATGGCTTCGATGCATTCCGCTTCGGCCCCTTCTATGTCCATCTTGATGATGACGATCGGCTCATGGAGACCTTGCAGGAACTGCACCAGGTCAACCACCTCAACTTCAAAGCTTTTCCCGTTCGTATGTTCGTGTGTCTGGATCAGGGACGACGATTCGGTCCTGCGGAGATCACTGACGTCCGGCCTCTGATGGAATGTGGCCGTTCGCGCTGATCCACCAACAGCCTTCGGAATGATCGTCACCCGGTCGTTGTTGCCAAACCTTGTCGTCAAAATCTGGCGAGCAACAGGGTCAGGCTCGAAAGCAATCACCCGCATCCCATAGGCTAGTACATGTCCCGTGACGTCGCCAATATTGGCGCCGAGATCGATGAACAGACTATCGGCGGGAAGCTTTTTCATAAGCTGATGGAAGTCGTATTCGGCCTGCCGCACGCGCCGCGGGGGCCTGTGCCACCGGCGATACGCGTACCAGCGCAGCATGAATTCGAAATAGCTTTCCCTCAGCATAACCACGCCCGTCAGATTAGTGGCGCCCACCAACCCGGAATATTATCCAGCCCGGCAAGCACGCCAACTCAATTGGAATTTTGTCAGTCGCGTTTAGCGACGTTTTCCCACCATCACAACATAAATGCGCCGCCGGCAACCGTGCTCAATTCGACCAGGGGTTGGAGCAAGCAGATCAAAGCCTGCGAGGGCCTGCACAACCCCGGTATTGGCGTGCGCGGCTGTTCCTGTCCTTCAGGATTACTCGGCTACCTCGGTTGCGCCACCGCCCGCAACCCGCGCTGATGCCTGTATTCCAGCGCGATCGCGCCCCAGATCAGGCCGAGCAGCAGGTAGACATGGCGCCAGTGGTCGATGTCGATGAAGGTGCCGAGCCCGATATTGCCGATGAAAGCGACGTAGGCGCAGAGCAGATAGGGCTGCCATGGCCGGTCGCGCAAAAGGATGCGGAAGCCGGCGGCGATCGTCCACAGCGTCAGCGACAGGAACGAGACGAAGCCGAGCCAGCCATAATCCATCAACGTCTTCAGCCAGATGTCGTGCGTGTCTTCGCCAAAAATGGTGCCGAACACCAGCGGGCCGATGCCGAGCGGATATTCGAGCGCCATCTCGAAGCCGATCGTGTAGCGGGCAAAGCGGCCAAGGCGCGCCGTGTCGTAGCTCTGTTCGAGCTGGGCGCGGCTGGAAAACATCTCGCCGACGCCGGGCAGCTGCAGGATGACGATCATGGCGACCACCAGCAGGGTGACGGCGGCAATGCTCATGATGATGACGCGCAGCCGGAACTTGCCGCTGTTGCTTTGCAGGAACAGGGCGCCGGTGAGCAGGATGGCCGAGACGGCGAACATGCCCCAGGCGCCGCGCGAGAAGGAGAAGAAAATGCCGGCGGTGATGATCAGCAGCGGCACCGCCAGAAGCGGCATGCGCGCGATCGAGCCGGTCAACAGGAGATAGAGCAGATAGATGCCGGGCAGCACCAGGAATGGTCCGAACACGTTCGGATCCTGGAAGGCGCCCTGGGCGCGGTCGTATCTGGTGAAGATTTCAGCGCCCGGGAAAGCGTGGAAATAGCCGGCAATGCCGAGCAGCGAGGTCACCACCGCGGAGACGACATAGGCGATGAAGATCAGCCGGTAGAGGCCGGGCTGCACCGCCGTCACCGACGAGAAGAACACCGCGGTGAACGCGAGAAACAGCGAGACGGCGAGATAGAGCGGTGTGTTGGCGAGAACGGCCATCTGCGTCATGGCAATCATGCCGCCGATGTTCATCGTGATCAGCAGCACGAGCAGCGGCACGGCCGCGCGCGATATGCGCAGGCCAAACAGCACCCACACCCCGATCAGCCCGAGCATGAAAAGATCGTAGGGCGCCGGTTCGTCGATGACGAAGCCCGACAGGAAGACGCCAAAAAACACCGCCCCCGACGATATCAGCGCGATCAGCTTGGCATTGACCGCAGCCTGCGGCAAATCATGGGAAATCGCGCTCAATAGGCGTTTTCCGTATTGAGCAGCCGCAGCGGCGTCATGAGCAGGATGCGCAGATCGAACAGCATCGACCAGTTCTCGATGTAATAGAGGTCATATTCCGTGCGCATGCGGATCTTCTCATTGGTGTCCATCTCGCCGCGCCAGCCATTGATCTGCGCCCAGCCGGTAACGCCGGGCTTGACCTTGTGGCGGGCGAAATAGCCGTCGACCACCTCATTGTAGAGAAGGTTGTGCGACTGCGCGGCAATCGCATGCGGGCGCGGGCCAACCAGTGACAGCGTGCCGAACAGCGAGTTGAAGAACTGCGGCAGCTCGTCGATCGAGCTCTTGCGGATGAAGCGGCCGACGCGGGTGACGCGCGGATCGTTCTTGGTCACCGTCTGCTTGGCGGTCGGGTCCGAGCGGTCGGTGTACATGGAGCGGAATTTGTAGACTTCGACGATCTCGTTGTTGAAGCCGTGCCGCTTCTGCTTGAATAGCACCGGCCCCTTGCTGTCGAGCTTGATGGCGATGGCAGTCGCCAGCATCACCGGTGAGAACAGGATGATGCCGATCAGCGAGAAGACGATGTCGAAGGCGCGCTTGGCGACCGAATCCCAGTCGTTGATCGGCCTGTCGAAGATATCGAGCATCGGCACCGAGCCGATGTAGGAATAGGCGCGCGGGCGAAACTGCAAAGCGTTCGAATGCGCCGAGAGCCGGATGTCGACCGGCAGCACCCAGAGCTTCTTCAGCAGCTGCAGCACGCGCGTTTCGGCAGTCAGCGGCAGCGACACGATCAGCATGTCGATGCGCGCGATGCGAGCGAATTCCATCAGCTCCGAAATGGTGCCGAGCTTGGGATAGCCGGCCACGATCGGCGGCGAGCGCTTGTCGCCGCGGTCATCGAAGATGCCGCAGATGCGGATGTCGTTGTCTGGCTGCTTCTCGACCGAGCGGATCAGCATCTCGGCCGCCTTGCCGCCGCCGACGATGACGGCGCGGCGTTCCATGCGGCCGTTGCGCGCCCAGCGCCGGATCAGCTTCGACATCACCAGCCTGAGGCCGAACAGCAGAAGCAGGCCGACGACAAACCAGGTGCCGAACAGCAGACGCGAATAATCCTCCGACATTTTCATGATGAAGGCCGTCAGCGCCATCAGCGCGAAGGTGCCGGCCCAGACCATCAGCACGCGGCCGAGATTGGAGATCGGTCGCATCAAGGCGGAGATCTGGTAGCAATCGCTGACGTCGAGCAGCACCACGGCCACGAATGACGCCGCGGCAATGGTCAGCGGATATTGCCAGGCGAGATAGTTGAAGAAGCCGACAAAGTGGAAGTAGAGCGCGAGCCCCGACAGGAACAGCAAGCCGAATTCGACGAGGCGCAATACGCCGCTGACCATGACCGGCGACATCGTATCGCGCCGGTATTGCGAGGCGACCTGGCGGGCAACACTGTTCATGCCGCCGGGCGTGGGGCTCTCGGCAGGACTGTCGAATTTGCGCACCGCATCGGCCGAAAAGCGGCGCGTGGGGTCGGTCTCGTTCATCGGGTTTCCCACAAGCTTCCGCGGTGACGATAGCAGAAAGAGAGCTAAAAAAACCTTGAGACAACTTGTGGTTTTGGAGGGTCGTCTATCTGTTGAGCGCGGCGAAATAGGCCTTTTCGATTTCGGCGGCCATCACATCGGCGCCGAATCGCGCCCTGAGGCTGGCCGTATCGGGCATGGCGCGCCGGTAGGCGTCGAGATCGCGCAGCGCCTCACCCATCTTGTCGCCGAGTTGGCGCGGATCGGGACGGATCAGGGCAGGGGATCCCTCCCCGAAGATTTCGGGAATGCCGCCGACGGCCGTGGCGATCATCGGCCTGCCGGCCGCCAGCGTCTCCAGCACGATATAGGGCATGGCTTCCGCGCGGGAGGGGACGACGACCAGATCGGCCAGCGAAAATGCCTCCCTGGCCGGCATCGGCGGCAAGAAGCGGACCTGTTTTCCGAGGCCCAGCCGTTTCACCTGCGCATGGTAGCGCGGCAGGTCGTCGCCATCGCCGACCATGACCGCGGTCAAGCGGCGCTCAAGCTGGGACCCGGCCAGCACCAGCGCGTCGATGAAAATGTCAGGCCCTTTGAGGTCGCGCATCATGCCGATGTAGAGCAGGTCGGCCGCGTCGGGCTGTGCGACCACCGGTTCGAACTCGGCGGCGCGCAGGCCGTTATAGACCAGCGTGTTCGGGATAGGCGGTTCGCCGACCTTCCTGCGATAGGTGCGCCGCTCATAGTCGGAGACGAACAGCAGGCAGTCGGTGAAGCGCGCCATGAAGCGCTCGAGCGCGAAGAACAGCTTCCCGGTCGTCGTCGTTTCATCATAGTGGAGGGAGCCGCCATGCGGCGAATAGAGGCGGGCTACGCGAGACCTAGATACCCGCAACAATGAGCCGAACAGACGGGCATAGGCGCCACCTTTGGCGCCATGTCCGTGCAACACGTCCGGCTGCAATTCCTTGATGATCCTGTAAGTGCGCCAGGCCGAGGCGAAGTCGCCCGGCCCGACATGGCGCTGCATCGGCGTGCGATGGATGCCGAGCGCCAGGCTGTCCTTCATCTGGTCGAACAGGCGTTCCTCGTATTCGCCGCCGGTGGTCGAATCGCAGACGATGCCGACAACATGTCCGGCGGCGAGCTGGGCCTCCGTCAGGTCGCGCACATGCCGGAAGATCCCGCCGACGGGTGAGCGAAAGCAGTGGACGATCCTGAGCTGGTCCGCCACGTTGATGTCAGAACAGGCGTTCGCGAACGTAGACCGTGTCGCCCGGCAGCAGCGGATCGGAGGTAACCACCCGGCCTGTCATCACCTTGCCGTTGATGTCGCGGGTGATGTCGACGCTTTCCTGGTTGGCGCGCGGCGAGAAACCTCCGGCAATCGCGATGGCCTTCTGCACGGTGAGGCCCGGCACGTAGGAATACTGGCCGGCGGCGCCCACTTCGCCCATGACGAAGATCGGCCGGTAGCGATCGATCTCGACCGACACGTCGGGGTCGCGCAGATAGCCTTGGCGCAGTTTGTCGGCGAGCGCTTTTTCCAGCTGCTGGGCCGTGTGGCCGCGCGCCGGCACCGCGCCGACCAGCGGGAAGGACATGTAGCCGGACTGATCGACACTGTAGGTGTTGGTCAGACCGTCCTGTTCGAACACGGTGACGCGGACACGGTCGCCGGCGCCGAGCCGATAGGGCTGGTCGAGTACCTCGTGGAAGGCCGCCGGCGTCGGCCGGTAGCTGGAGCAGCCGGCGAGCATCGACACGGCCAGCAGAGCGCGAAACAGACCAGCAGCGCTTTTCATGATCGGACACACACCTTCGTCGCTATGGCCGCCAGGACACGGCGGCAAACCTTAAGGATCTGGGTTCGTTATCATCCTGTTAGGGTTAATGGCCGGTAAAGGGACGCGGCCGATTTGGCGGCAATCGACAAAAAGCCGTATAGTTTTGCTGGCTTTGTTTACCGGATGTCAGCAAACCCTAACAGCTGCTTACCGCGATCTTAACGGCTGAGTTACCATAGTTGTTTACGCTACCATCTAGCCTCATGTCCGGAGCAGGAATGCATGTCCGACCAGTCCGCGGCCGCAGATGTCGATGTCGACCTGAGACAGCTCTTCGCCAGCCTGGCGCGGAACTGGCTGCGCGTTCTTGTGATCACGCTTCTCGTCACTGGTCTCGCCTTCGCGTTCGCGTGGCTTGCCACGCCACATTATAAGGCCACGACGCAGCTGAAAATCCAGTTGAGCGAATCGGCCTATACGCGGCCTGCCGGCACCAATGAAGACGACAAACCTGTGCTCGATGCGGAAGGTGTAGCAACCGAGGTTCAGGTCATTTCCTCGTCCGACATTCTCAAGCAGGTGGCTGCCGACCTTAAGCTGGGCGACAAGCCCGAGTTCAACTATGCGCTCGGCATGTCGCCGGTCACCCGGCTCCTGGTCATTGCCGGGCTGAAGAGCGATCCGGAAGAAATTCCGCTCGAAGAGCGCGTGCTGACGAAGATGCGCGACAAGCTCAATGTTTATGGCGTGGAAAAGACCCGCGTCATCGCCGTCGAATTTTCCTCTGAAGATCCCCAGCTTGCCGCTGACATTCCGAACGCCATCGCCAAGGCCTACCTGGCCTATCAGGCGGACGCCAAGACCAAGTCGAACGCCGCCGCGACCGCCTTCCTCGGGCCGGAAATCGACGATCTGCAGAAGCAGGTCAGGGATGCAGAGGCCAAGGTCGCGGCCTTCCGTTCCGCCCAGTCGGACCTGTTGATGGGCGGCAACAATTCGGTGCTGGCGACACAGCAATTGTCCGAGCTATCGACCGAACTGTCGCGTGTGCGCGCCAGCCGCGCTTCGGCCGAGGCGACGGCCGAAAGGGTGCGCCAGGCTTTGCAGAATGGCGGTTCGCTGGACGCTGTACCCGAAGTGCTGTCTTCCGATCTGATCCAGCGGCTGCGTGAGCGTCAGATCGAGCTCAGAACCAACATCGCCGATCTTTCCACCACCTTGCTCGACAACCATCCCCGCCTGCGGGCGATGAGGTCGCAGCTTGCCGATCTCGACGGCCAGATCCGCAACGAAGCGCAAAAAATCATGCGCGGGTTGCTGACGCAGGCGCAGACCGCCCAGGCGCGCGAAAACCAGCTGATATCGGACGTCAACAAGCTGAAAGCGGCGTCGTCGCGGGCCGGCGAGGAGCAGGTCCAGCTGGATGCGCTGCAGCGCGAGGCGAACGTCCGGCGCCAGCAGCTTGAATCCTATATGGCGAGCTTCCGCGAAGTGTCCTCGCGCAAGAATTACCTGCCGGTCGATGCCAGCGTGTTTTCCGAGGCGCGCGTGCCGTCGGAACCCTATTTCCCCAAGCTCGTGCCGATCGTCGGCGCCGCCTTAGTCGGCTCGCTGCTGCTGATGTCGGTCATCACGCTGCTGCAGGAGCTGTTTTCCGGCCGCGCCATGCGTCCGGCCCCAGGGGCGCGCTTCGAGCGTATCGAGCAGGTTGCGATGTCGGCAATGTCGGCGCCGGTCGTCCACCCGGAACCGGCTCCTGAGGTCGTGGAAGTGGACGATCAGCCGACGACCGTGGAGTCTGAACTGGTGCCAGAGCCCGAGCCGGCTCCTTCAGTGCTGGAAGGAGCAGCGGCTGCCGGTTCCGAACCGCAAGCCGAACCTGTCCGCTCCAGCCTTGGCGAGATCGATGTCGAGAAGGCGGCGGAAAAGCTGATCGCCAGCGGTGCTGCGCGCGCCATCTTCGTGTCGCCCGAAGGCGATGAGGCGGCTGCATCGGCAGTGCTGGTAGCGCGCGAAGTCTCCGACGCTGGCCTGCGCGTGCTGCTGCTCGATCTCACGGCGTCAGGTGCCGCCTCGCGGCCGATGCTGGACAGCGGACTTTTCCCCGGCATCACCAATCTGCTGGCTTCGGAAGCGCAGTTCAGCGACGTCATCCACGCCGACCTCTATTCGGACTGCCATGTCGTTCCCGTCGGCACCGCCGATCCGGTTCGCGCCATGCGCGCCGCCGACCGGCTGCCGATCATCATGCAGTCGCTGACCACCGCCTATGATCTGGTCATCGTCGAATGCGGACCGGCCGATGCGCAAGGCATCAGCCGACTGGTCGGCGACAGCACCGAGGTCTTCATGTCCATGCTGCAGGCGGACGATGAGGTGGCGCAGGCCGCCGTCGAGCTGATCGAAAGCGGCTATCCCGACCTCACTCTGGTGACGCCGATCGGCCACGAGACGCCGGGTAACCCCGTGCCGGGACGACGTAGCGCCGCCTGAGACAGCAGACAATTCGACTTAGGCGGCGCTACTACGGATCGGCTCGTCCATCGCCCGCCGGCTCCCGAAAAACCAAGCCTGTCAGTCGGCGCCGGGATCTACCCCAACTCCAGGGTCGTCACGCCAAATATTCGGCGCGAGTCGACCTTCGGAGGCGGGCCCTTGTACATGCGCGTGGTGGTGAAGGTCGGCCTGAAACCAATTGCTGAAAGCGCCGTGGTGAAATCGAAATTTTCGGCAGGAACGTCGATATGCAGGTCGCCACCTTCGCATGCGGCAGCCAGACTGCCCATGAGCTGCATCGCCGTCTCGGTGTCGTCGGCAAACAGCGGGCCGATCTTGTAACCCGAACGGCAGGGACGAGCCACGGCGTAGCCTATGGTGCCGAGTGAACTGATCGCGGCGAACCCGCAATGCGGCGGCTGCGCCCAGCGGTGCAGGAAGGCTCGTCGAGGCGCGGGGAAACAGCGGGCGTCATAGACGATGATGTCGGGCACGAGTTGCGTGGTTATCATGCGCACCCCTTCGCTTCGGACGGGCGGGGTCGCGATACGGCCGCTGAAGCGGATGGTTTCGTACGCCGAGCTGAATCCCGTGCGGCGATAATTCGCCAGCTGCGCGGCGACCCCGTCGAGGCCGACCGTTCGGCCGGCCAGCCTGGCCATGCCCGCATTCCAGACTGCTTTGCCATGGCCTTTGCCGCGCATGTCTGGTCGGCAGATGTAGAGACCGATGAAACCGAAGTTGCCGCCATAGGCGACAGCCGAGATGGCGGCGGTCATCTCGTTGTCGACAAAAGCGCCGATGAACCCTTCAGGATCGGTTGGCCGGAACGCCGCGGCATCGTCAAGGCCAGGGTTCCAGCCTTCAGCCGCCGCCCAGTCGATGAGAACGGTCAGTTCCGGCGGAGACAATGCGCGGACGGTAGGCTTCATAGCGTTCACTCCGCGGCGACCACCCCCGGCGAGAAGGATTTCAGCACGCCGCGATAGGGCTTGGCCAGCGGACTGGCATAGGAGCCGCGCTTCGAGGTCGACAGGCCCAATGCGATCAGCGCCTCGGCCTGTTTGAGGGCGGCGCCGACGCCGTCGATGACGGGCAGGTCGAACTCTTGCTGCAACCGGTGTGCCAGGTCGGCCATGCCGGCGCAGCCGAGCACGATGGCCTCGGCGCGGTCTTCCGCTATGGCGCGGGCGATCTCGGCGCGCAGTTTCTCGACAGCGCCGGAAGCAGCGTCTTCAAGCGAGAGTACGGGAATGTCGGCGGCGCGCACGCGGGCACGCCCGGCCATGCCATAGCGCTGCACCAGCCCCTCGACAGGGACACGCGAGCGTTCGGTGGTCGTCACCACTGTGAATCGCTGGGCAATGTAGGAGGCGACACCGAGTGCGGCCTCGCAGATGCCGATGACCGGAATGGAGGCCATGGCGCGTGCCGCATCCAGGCCGGTATCGTCGAAGCAGGCGATGATGGCGGCCTGAGCCCCGGCACGTTCGCCGGCGGCGATCTCCATCAAAAGGCCGGGCACGGCCAATGCCTCGTCATAATAGCCCTCGATCGAGGTCGGGCCCATCGAGGAGGTGACCGCGATCACCTCGGTCCCGGCGCCGGCAACGCCGCGCGCCGCCGCCGCGATCGTCTCGGTCATGCTCGCCGTCGTGTTGGGGTTCACCACCAGTATCTGCACAATCAAACCCTGGCCCGCCTGCGGCCAACATAGAGGATGGCGCCCAGTGTGGCCAGGATCACCAGGAAGGAGAACACGGTGGTCACCGTGCCCAGCGCGTAGAGCACCGGCGTCGTGACATTGGTGGTCATGCCGTAGATCTCGAGCGGCAGCGTGTTGAAGGTGCCCGACGTCATCAGCGTGCGGGCGAACTCGTCATAGGACAGCGTGAAGCCGAACAGGCCGACGCCGATCAGGCTCGGCGCGATCATCGGCAGCACGACATGGGCGAAGGTCTGCCAGGAGTTGGCGCCCAGGTCACGCGCGGCTTCCTCATAGGCGGGCGAGAAGCGGTTGAAGACGGCGAACATGATGAGCACGCCGAAGGGCAAGGTCCAGGTCAGGTGCGCGCCGAAGGCCGATGTGTACCAGGCTGGGCGGAAGCCGACCTGCTGGAAGACGACGCCGACGCCGAGCGAAATGATGATCGAGGGTACTACGAGGCTGGCGACCGCCAGGTAGAACAAAGCGGTGGCGCCACGAAATTTTTGCCGGAAAGCGAGCCCTGCCAGCAGCGCCACGACGACGGTGACGATCATCACCATAAGGCCGAGCACGAGCGAGCGCTTGAAGCTGCCGCCGAAATCGCCGACCGCCTGGCGCTCGAACAGATTGGCGAACCAGTGCAGCGACACGCCATTGAGCGGGAAGGTGAGGCCGCCGGTCTCGCCTTGGAAAGAAAGGATCAGGATCGCCGACAGCGGGCCGTAGAGGAACAGCACGAACAGAGTGAAGAAGACCGCAAGCACATAGAATTCGAGGGTGCGTTTTTCGTGGCTCACCTCAAAGCTCCTTGCGGATGTCGACGATGCGCAGGATGCCCGCGACCATCAACAGTACCAACACCAGCAACACTACGGCATTGGCGGCGGCTGCGGGATACTGCAGCAGCGACATCTGGTTCTTCATCATCAGTGCGACCGACGCGCTCTGGCCGCCCGACATCACCTGCACAGTGGAGAAATCGGCCATCACCAGCGTGACGACGAAGATGGTGCCGATCGCCATGCCGGGCTTGGCCAGCGGGATGACGACGTTCCACAAGACCTGCCAGCCGGACGCGCCGGCATCGCGCGCGGCCTCGACCAGCGAGCGGTCGATGCGCATCAACGTGTTGAAGATCGGCGTTACCATGAACAGCGTGTAGAGATGCACCATGGCCAGCACCACGGCGAATTCCGAATAGAGCAGCCATTCGATGGGTTTTGGCACCAGCCCCAACTGCACCAGCGCCGAGTTGATCAACCCGTTGCGGCCAAGCACCGGGATCCACGAGATCATGCGGATGATGTTGGAGGTCAGGAACGGCACCGTGCAGACAAGGAACAGCACCATCTGCATGGCGGTGGTGCGGATATGGAAGGCGAGGAAATAGGCCACCCAGAAGCCGATGAACAAGGTCAGGGCCCAGACGATGGCAGCGAATTTGATGGTGTTGAGATAGGTCTTCCAGGTGACCCATGATCCCAGCACGTCGAAATAGTTCGTCGTCAGGAAATCCGGATACATGGCGGCGAAGTCATAATCCCAGAAGGAGACGACGACGATCATGATGATTGGCAAGAGCAGGAACGCACCGAGGATGAGCGCCAGCGGCGCCGATTGGAGGTAGGGCGTGACGGCACTGATGGAGAAGCGCCGGCGTCTGGCGGGCTTGGCTGCTGCGATGGCGGGGCGTTCGAGCGCGACTGTCATTGGGAAAATCCTCCGCGTGATCGCGATGACTTGCGATCCTTCGCGCCCCCCTCTGTCCTGCCGGACATCTCCCCCACGAGGGGGGAGATCGAACTCTCATAACGGCCTTCGCCAAACTCCAACGTTGCTAACGAAGAGCCGGCCATGACGCTGCCAATCTCCCCCCAAGTGGGGGAGATGTCCGGCAGGACAGAGGGGGGCGCGAAGGATCGCAACATCACAGTGAACGCGTCCGCTCTACGCCGCGATGAACTCGTTCCAGCGCTTCACCATGTAGCGGTCCTCGTCCATGACCGAGTTCCAGCAGGCGACCTTGCCCATGCGCTCTTCGAACGAGCCGCCGTCGCGCACGGCGCCGGCCTTTTCCATGACGGTGCCGTCCGGCGCCTTGATCTCGCCCTTGGCCGGCTTGCCTTCGATCCAGTAGCCCCATTCGTCGTCGGACATGAACTTCTTGGCCGAGACCATATTGGCGGAATAGTAGCCCTGGCGGTTGAGATAGCCGCCGACCCAGCCCGACGTATACCAGTTGATGTATTCGTAGGCCGCGTCGAGTTCGGCGCCCTTGAGATGGGCGGCAAGGCCAAGGCCGCCGCCCCATGAGCGGTAGCCCTCCTTGAGCGGCTGGAAGCGGCAGGCGATGCCTTTGGAGCGGACGGCGGCGACGGCCGGCGACCACATCGACTGGATGACCACTTCGCCCGATGCCATCAGGTTGACGCTCTCGTCGAACGACTTCCAGAAGGCGCGGAACTGGCCGGCCTGCTTGGCCTTGATGAGGAAGTCGATCGTCTTGTCGATCTCTTCCTTGGTCATGTTGCCCTTGTCGGCATATTTGATGCTGCCTGTGGCCTCCATGATCATGGCCGCATCCATGATACCGATGGACGGGATGTTGAGGATCGCGGTCTTGCCCTTGAAGGCCGGGTCCATGATGTCGGCCCAGGTGGTGATGTCGCGGCCGACGAGGTCGGGCCGGATGCCTAGCGTATCGGCGTTGTAGATCGTCGGCACCATGGTGAACCACTTGGTCGGCGCCTTGGCGAAGGTCTTTGAGTCCTGCGCTTCGACATAGCCGACCGTGTGCGGCGCGGTGCCCTGGGCAATGATGCTGTCGGGCGTCAGCTTGCCGGTTTTGAACAACGGCACCAGCTCGTCGTAGTATTTCAGCTTACTGACATCCATCGGCTGCAGCACGCCGCTCGGGAACACCTTCTTGCAGATCCAGTATTCGATGTCGGCGATGTCATAGCTGTCGGGCTGGGTCACGGCGCGCTGGGCGGCCGCGTCCGAATCGGTCGCCGTCATTTCCAGCGTGATGCCGAGGTCGGCCTTGCACTTGTCGGCGATCGCGTTCAGGTTCGACACGCCGGTGCCGAACTGGCGCAGCGTGATGTTGGACTGCGCCCAGATGGTCGGGAAGCCTGTAATGGCGCCCGAGCCTGCGGCGAGGCCGACGGCGGCCGCACCTGTCTTGAGCAACGAACGGCGCGAAATTCCGGTCTTTGTTTCTACTGTTTTTGTCATTCCTATTCCCCTGTTTTGTTTTGCGAACTCATGAATGAAGGCGCCCGAGGACGATGGCGTCCTCGGAATCCCAGGCGAGCGGTACGGCGCCGCCAAGGGCGACGGGTTTGGCGAAGAAGTCGGAATCGTCGATGATGACCGTGAAATCGTCGATGCCGGCATCGGTGACCGACAGCTTCACCGTGGCGCCGCGATACTCGATGTTGGAGACGATGCCGGTGAAGCCGAGGCCGGGAGAGGGTGCTTCGCCGATGCGCACATGGTCGGTGCGGATGGCGATGTCGATCGGCGTGCCCACCTCCTGGCCCGCCTCCCGGCCTTGCCCGCGGGCGGCGAGCGAGGCGCCACCATTGACGTCGAAGACGACCATGCCGTCGCGCGCGCCGGTGACCCGGCCGGAGATGACATTGTGGTCGCCCATGAAGCGCGCGACGAAGGCGGTGGCCGGCCTTTCGAACACATCTCGTGGCGGCGCAGCCTGTTCGATGCGGCCGTCATTCATCACCACGATCAGGTCCGCCAATGCCATGGCCTCCTCCTGACTGTGGGTGACGTGGACAAAGGTGATGCCGAGCGAGGTCTGCAATTTCTTCAGCTCGGCGCGCATGCGTATCTTCAGGAACGGGTCGAGTGCCGACAGCGGCTCGTCGAGCAGCAGCGCCTCGGGATCGGTGATCAGAGCGCGGGCGAGTGCAACACGCTGCTGCTGGCCACCGGAAAGCTGCGCCGGCCGGCGCGTCGCATAGGCCTCCATCTGCATCAGCTTGAGCATGTCGAGCGCCTTGGCACGGCGCTGCTCCTTGTCGACGCCCTTCATCTTCAGGCTGAAGGCGACATTGTCGACAAGGTCGAGATGCGGAAACAGCGCATAGGACTGGAACATCATCGCCGTGCCACGCTTTGCCGGCGGCAGGTCGGTGACGACAATGTTGCCGAGGCGGACATCGCCCGACGAAATGCTTTCGTGGCCGGCGATCATGCGCAGCGTCGAGGTCTTGCCGCAGCCGGAGGGGCCAAGCAAGCAGCAATAGGTGCCTGCCGGTATTTTCAGGCTGATGGCCTCGACGGCAGTCGTCGTTCCGTACACTTTCGAAACGGACACGATGTCGATCTCGGCGGCTTTGGACATTCAGGCTTCCCCGTTTGGTCGCATTACCCAATGCATTATGCGTGCCAATCGGCGGCAACCGGCCCAAGCGTTTGAATCGACAGAAAAATCGGGGTTCTTGCCCACTGCCTAGCCGGTAGGCTATCTTGTGCATTGCACAAATTATGGGCGATTGTGCGCGATCTGCACAAGAATCGTATGCAATCTTTTTGGCTTCGTGTCCACTTTGCCTCTCGTGCGCAGGCGACGAGTTGCGCTAGAAGAGGCTGGGAACCATCATCGCCATGAACATTGCCGATCAGATCCATTCCGCCGACAGCGCCAACCAGGATCGCGCCCAGGCGATTCGCGACAATCTGCGGGACGCCATCGTCGACCGTCGGCTGACGCCCGGCACCAAGCTGTCGGAAGGCGAGGTCGGCACGCTGTTCGACGTCTCGCGCACCGTCGCGCGCGCGGCGCTGCAGATGCTGTCCTTCGAGGGGCTGGTGCGTACCGAGCGCAACCGTGGCGCCTTCGTCGCCAACCCTTCGCCCGAGGAAGCGCGCCAGGTGTTCGCATCGCGCCGGCTGATCGAGCCGGGCATAGCCATTGCCGCCTGTGGGCGGGTCACAGCCACCGATATCGCTGCGTTCCGCGCGCAGCTCGACGAGGAAGGCCGCTTCATCGCCGAGCGCGGCCCAACCGCGCGGCGCTCCGAAATCAAGGCGTCGGGCGATTTCCATCTGCTGCTCGCCTCCGTCGCCGGCAATGCCATCCTGCAGCGCTTCATGGAGGAGCTGGTGGCGCGTTCGTCGCTGGTGATCGCCCTTTACGGACGATCCGGGGTGTCGGCCTGCGGGCACAGTGAGCACACGGAAATGGTCGGCGCGCTGGAGAGCGGCGATTGCGGGTTGGTGAGCCGGCTGATGCTGCACCATATCGACCACATCGAGGCGGATCTCGACCTGCGGGTCAGGGCCGGCCCGGCGCTCCGCGAAGCGCTGAATTTCTGAACGCTAGTTTTCGTCGTCCGTGGGAGCGGGCGCTGCCTGTCCGGCGGCCTTGCGGCGCAGCATCTTGGTCAGTTTCCAGACCGTCGGGTTGTTCTTGATGAAGGCTTTCGCCCGTGCGCCCTGCCGCAGCGCCGACGCCAGGGCGCGTCCCTTCAGCGTCAGGGGCGCCAGCACCTCGAAATGCTGGGTCTCGATATCGCACCAGAGCCGCTTGTAGGGCTCGTCGCCGACCGAGAAATCATAGACATCGAAGCCTGTTTGGCAGGCTTCCTCGATGATGTCGAAGAAAAGGAAATCGCCGGGGCTGGTGTGGCCGAGATCGTCCTCGGCGATGGCGCCGAATTCGCAGATCAGGCGTTTGCCCGAGCGGCTCGAGCCGGTGATTGCGCGCAGCTTGCCGGCCACTTCGAGCCCATGCAGCACAAAGGCCGGTTTCTCCTCGGCCAGCGCGCCGGCGAAGAGGGCACGGAAGAAAGCCCGCACCTCCGGCTCGCCGAAGACATTGGCGATGCCCATCTTGGCGAAGCGGAACTCCTTCATCTCGAAGAAAGCGTCGAGCAGCCGGTTCACGTCTTCCGGTGTCTGCGCCTCGATGCGGCGATGAACGCCGACCGCCTCGAACTTGCGTGTCTGCGAACGGTGCTTCTTGCGCTTGCGCTTGCCGCCCACACGCGACAGCAGCACATCGAAACCACCGTCGAGATTGACGGCGAGCGACAGGTTTGGGCTCGGAAAGTTGGAGAACGCCGCCAGCGGATTGGCAACGCCATCGAGGTCGGGGAGCAGCCTTTCCAAGGCAACGAGATCGATGTCGGGGCGCGCCTTGCCGATCGCCGTCACCAGCCTGCGGATCCCCCCGGCATCGGCCTTTGCCAGCCATGCCGGATCGGCGGCGGCGAAATTGCCGTTGGCATGGCGCCCGCCCATGAAGCGGGCGACGCGGAATGGACCAGTTCGCGTGATTTCCAGTGCCAGTGCAAAGACCGGCCTGTCCTCGATTGTCAGCGTGGCGACGACCGCATCGGGATTGGCCTGCGCCGTCCAGGCATGAACCCAGGCCGCGCTTTGCGCCGGCGCAAACAGCGCCGAACGGCAGAATTCGCCGTAAGAGGCGAGCGCGGCAGCATCTGCGATCGACACCGACAGACTGGTCTGGTCGGCAGCCGGCGCACGCGCAGACGCCTTGCTTGCGGCGAGCCGATTGCCGTCAAATGACGCGGTGGCGTCAACCATACCTCAATCCTTAAGGCGTATTCGTCGCGATCAGGAGTTCGCGTCGGCGCGTTCCGTGCTTGGATCGAGCCTAGGCGCAAAAGGTGAATGAATGATCGACGGTGGTGAGGCAGTTCGGAAACTGGCGCTTAATATCGCCCGCTTTACCGGCCTTGCACCGCTGGCCAAGCCGTTCGTCGGCGGCATTGGCGCAATCCTCATGTTGCATCGGGTCACCGCCACGCCGGAGAAGCCGGACGGCGTCAACCGCCACCTCAACATCGCCCCGCGATTCCTCGACGCTCTCGTCGCCGACATGAAGGCGAGGGGCTATGCCTTCGTCACCCTCGACGAGGCGATCGAGCGCATCAAGGCCGGCGGCAAGGACGGCCAGTTCGCCACCATCACCGCCGACGACGCCTATCGCGACAACATGACCGAAGCGCTGCCAGTGCTGGAAAAGCACGACGCGCCGATCACCATCTATGTCGCGCCGGGTCTGATCGACGGCAGCGCCGATTTATGGTGGGACGTGGTCGAGGATATCGTCAACGCGCGGGAGCGTTTGACGCTGGCGACGCCGAAGGGGCCGGTGACCATCGACTGCTCGACCCACGGCAAGAAACTCCACGCCAATGCGCGTCTGCATGCCTATCTGACGCTCGAGGTGCGCGAGGAGGATCAGCGCGCTGTGCTGCGCGATCTGGCGCGCTCGAACGGCATCGACCTCGATGGCTTGCGCCCAAGCACGCTAATGACTTGGGACGATATCCGCGCCGTGGCCGGGCACAGGCTGGTGACGATCGGCGCGCATACGGTCAACCACCGCAATCTGAAGCGGCTCGACGAAGCCGATGCGCGCCATGAAATCGTCGACGTCAGGCGCCAGCTGCAGGCGCAGCTCGGCGAAGACCCCCGTCATCTCGCTTACCCCTATGGTTACGCCAGCGCTGTCGGCTGCCGCGAAGTGGGCTTTGCCCGCGACGCCGGCTACGCCTCGGCGGTGACCACTCGCCACGGCGTGCTGCACGCCGAACATGCCGGCTTCCTGCACGCGCTGCCGCGCATTTCGATCAACGGCCGCTACCAGAGTGTCGCCCATATCCGCACCATGTTGTCGGGCGTGACGACGCCGCTGGCCAATGCCGGCAAAATGGTCGTCACCATCTGACCTGGGTCGGGCGCTTCAGCCTTTCGGCGGCGGCTCCAGGATCAGCCATTTGATGATGCCCATCGCAGGCAGCACCCAGAACAGGCCGCTGAACAGGAAGAACAGGAAATGCACCAGCGGGCTGGATTGCGACAGCTGCGCGACCGCTATGATCGACGCGACCAGCGCATAGATGATGACCAGCGCCACCAGCAGGAAGGTTCCGATCAGCTTTTTCAGGCGGATGGGCATGAGCGTTCTCGTTGATCGCCTCCGCTTAGGCCCAACCGGGGGCGCGTGCAACCCGTGACTTGCGGCGCGACGGCGTGCCGCGCCGTCCGGTCTTGTCAGCCGGGTTGCGATGGTTCACCAATCCGCCACGTCAACCTGCCGGGACCAACCCATGGCCGCCATATCAGCCGCCGCGCCTTACATTGACCGCGATCGCGATCTGCAAAACCGGGCTCTGCTGCGCGGCTGGCTTTATGTCGTGCTTCTGGTGCTGTTTGCGCTGGTGCTGGTCGGCGGCGCCACCAGGCTCACCAATTCCGGCCTGTCGATCACGCAGTGGAAGCCGATCCACGGCGTGATACCGCCGCTCAACGACGCCGAGTGGCAGGAGGAGTTCCAGCTCTACCAGAAGATTCCGCAATATGCCGAGCTCAACAAGGGCATGAGCCTGGACGCCTTCAAATCGATCTTCTGGTGGGAGTGGGCGCACCGTATCCTGGCGCGCAGTGTCGGCCTGGTCTTCGGCCTGCCGCTGCTGGTCTTGTGGGCGACGCGCCGCATCGAGCGCGGCCTTGGGCCAAAGCTGGTCGGTATTCTGCTGCTTGGTGGCCTTCAAGGCGCCATCGGCTGGTGGATGGTGGCCTCCGGCCTGATCGACCGGATCTCCGTCAGCCAGTACCGCCTGGCCACGCATTTGACGCTTGCCGCCCTGATCTTCACCGCCACCATGGTGGTCGCGCGCGGGCTGGCGCCGCATTCGGAGCCTGCCGCCGACCGGCCGACACAAAGGCTGGCCGGCTTCATCGTGCTGCTGGTGCTGGTCCAGATCTATCTCGGCGGCCTGGTCGCAGGGCTCGACGCCGGCCTGAGCTACAACACCTGGCCGCTGATGGACGGCAAGGTGATCCCGTCAGATTTGCTTCTGCTCGAGCCGGCCTGGCGCAACTTGTTCGAGAACCCGAAGACGGTGCAGTTCGTCCACCGACTGGGCGCCTACACGGTCTTTGCCGTCGCGCTCTGGCACATGATCGCGACACGCCGGCGTTTACCAGGCACGACACACGCACGCCGCGCGACGCTGCTGTTTCTGCTGGTGCTGGTCCAGGCCTCGATCGGCATCGGCACGCTGCTGATGCAGGTGCCGCTGCACATGGCGCTGACCCATCAGGCCTTCGCGCTTGTCCTGCTGGGATTTGCCGCCGCCCACTGGCGCGGCAACAAGGGCGCCTATCCACTGCCAACGCGGCCGCCCATGAACGCAGGTACATCGTCTACGGTGTCTTGGCCGTCGCAATAATCTATTTCGCGAACGAACTGCCTCGCTACGTCTAACGCGCGAGGCTGCGCCGGTCAGAAGCTGAGCCGCACCTTTCGGATCACTCCCGCAACCGACAGCTCGCGGTTCTCGTCGACCGCATTCTCGTCCTCATGATGCCATGCGGCCGACAGGCAGCCATAGGCGATGGCATGGTCGAGAGTGGCAGCCGGCGTCTGGCCGAGTGTCCTGGCGAAGATCTCGGCCATATGCGCGATGCGCTCGGGATCGAGGCAGAGGTCGTCGCGCCCCAGTGGGTTGTAGAACAGATTGGCGGCGTCGAAGCCGGGATCGCCGAGCACGCCCTTCGGGTCGATCGCCAGCCAGCCGCGCGCACCGTGCAAAATGTTGTCGTGATGCAGGTCGCCATGCAGCGGCTTGACCGCATGCGGGGCATCGAGCAGCCGGTCCGCGATTTCGGCGGCCTCGATATAGAGGCTGTGCTCTCCGGCGTCGCGATCGGCTCCGGCCTTTTTGAACAGGCTGGCAAACCGTGTCCGCAGCGGCTGCAGGTCCGGCGGGTCAGGGTGTCTTGTGGGCGAGAACAGTCTCCCCATCAACTCGGCCGCGATTGCGGTCGCGGGGTTGTCGCCTTCCTTGGCCAGAACGTCGGAAAGCAGGGTGTCGCCGGCATATTCGAGCAGCATGCGGTGGCCGTCCCGGCCAAGCAGCCGCACCGCGCCTTCGCCGCGCCGCCATGCGAGATAGTGCTCGCCGCGCAACTCGTCCTCGACATCGTCGAATGGTTTGAGCGCCTTGACGATGGCCGGCGAGCCGTCCTCACGCCGCACCTTCCAGATGCGGCTCGAAAACGTCTCCGCAATGAGCTCGGGCGCGCTGATCTTCCAGCGCTTTGGAAATGCAGGCGCGTCCATTCAGAGCGTGATGCCGAAAAGTGTTAAGCGGTTTTCGGGCAACATGCTCTCTCCAACTGAATTAAAGGCCGAGCATCAGATCCATGTTCTGAACGGCAGCACCCGAGGCGCCCTTTCCGAGATTGTCATAGACCGCAATCAGCAGCGCCTGCGCCCTGTCGTCATTGGCAAAGACATAGACCTTCATCCGATTGGTGCCGTTATAGACCTCGGGATTGATCTCGGGCAGGCGCTCCACGTGCTCGTAAGGAGCTACCTCGACCACGCCGCCCTTGATGGCGGCAAAATGGTCGGCGATTGCCGCGTGCAGTTCGGCGCCGGCCGGCACATGGTCAAGCCCGCCGAGCTGCAGCGGCACCACCGTGATCATGCCTTGGGCGAAATTGCCGACCGCCGGCTGCATGATCGGATCGTGCGACAGCTTCGCATAGGTGCGCAGCTCCGGCACATGCTTGTGCTGCAGGGTCAGCCCATAGACCTGGAATTCAGAGGCATCCTCGCCCTTGGCGACATAGTCCTCGATCATCGGCCGGCCGCCGCCCGAATAGCCCGAAATGCCATTGACGGTGATCGGGAAATCCGCCGGCAGCAGGCCGGCGGCGACCAGCGGCCGCAGTGTCGCGATCGGTCCTTGCGGCCAGCAGCCGGGATTGGCGACGCGTTTTGCATTGGCGATGATCTTGGCCTGGCCCTTTTCCATCTCGGCAAAGCCATATTCCCAGCCCTCGGCGACGCGATGCGCCGTGGAGGCGTCGATCACCTTGGTGGTGTCGTTGGCAATCAGCGATACGCTTTCCTTGGCAGCCGTATCCGGCAGGCACAGGATGGCGACATCGGCTGCATTGAGGAACTCGGCGCGCGCCGCCGTTTCCTTGCGGCGCTCGGCCGGGATCGAGATGATCTCGAGGTCGCCGCGCTCGGCCAGCAGCGCCCGGATCTGCAGGCCGGTGGTGCCGTGTTCGCCATCGATGAAGATTTTCGGTTTCATGTGCTCGTCAATTCCCTGCTAATTCAGGCCTATATGCCCTGGCCATGGTTTGCCGCGCCATGGTTGCCGCTGTTCAGCTCTTCCGCCCGCGCTTTTCGCTCGGCCACCAGGCCGAGATAGTGCATGGCCACCATCGAGCCGGCGATCGCCGTTATATCGGCGTGATCATAGGCCGGCGCAACCTCGACGACGTCGGCGCCGACAATATCGACCTGGCCGAGCTGGCGCAGCGTCGACAGGATTTTCGCCGAGGACGGTCCGCCGGCAACCGGCGTGCCGGTGCCGGGCGCAAAGGCCGGGTCGAGGCAGTCGATGTCGAAGGTGAGATAGGTCTTCCTGCCGCCGGTGCGGTCGACGATCGCATAGGCGATGTCGGAAGCCCGCATCTCCTCGATCTCGTGACCGTAAAGGATCTTGATGCCGAACGTATCGGGGGCATGCGTGCGGATGCCGATCTGGATCGAGCGGTCAGGGTCGATGATGCCTTCATTGACGGCGCGGCCGACGAACGAACCATGGTCGATGCGCTTGCCATCGTCAGGCCAGGTGTCCTGGTGCGCATCGAACTGCACCAGCGCCAGCGGCCCGTGGATGGCGGCATGTGCCTTGAGCAGCGGCCAGGTGACGAAATGGTCGCCGCCGAGCGACAACAGGAAGGCGCCCGATTTCAGGATTTTCGCCGCCTCGCGCTCGATCGTGCCTGGCGTCTTCTGGTGATTGCCCGAATCGAGCAGGCAATCGCCATAGTCGATGACGGCGAGATGCTCGAACAGGTCGCGCGAGAACGGATATTGCGGGTCGTTGTCGAGGATCGCCGAGGCGCGGCGGATCGCCTGCGGCCCAAAGCGCGCGCCCGGCCGGTTGGTGACGGCGGCATCGAACGGAATGCCCCACACGACGGCGTCCGCGCCCTTTGCATCCTTGGTGTATTTGCGCCGCATGAACGACAGCGCGCCGGCATAGGTCGGCTCGAAGGAAGGCCCCGTCTTGGAGCGGGCGGTGAAGGCGTTATCGATGGTCTGGTTCGCCATTACGGGTCCTTCTTTGTTCATCGGGCTGCCACAACTACAGAACCGGCACGCAAGATGCCAGTCACAGCTTGGCGAAGGACTTGTATCGCCAAGGTGCAAGGCCCGGCGGCATCCTCTCCGGCGGCCGCGGCGATGAACTGGCGGTGCGGGCCGGCATGCCGGCCGAGACCACGGTTTCTGGGCCGAACGCGGCGCCACCATCATCCAGACCGACGAACCGAAGGCTGCCATTGGCTGGCTGGGGGCCAACGGGTTTAGGGTGCCTTATGTGGATGAGGCGAAGCCGGCCGAGCCGCGAATACGGCGAGTATCAATTAGAAATCGTACGTCGGCGCCATCACCCCACCCGGCGCTGCGCGCCGACCTCCCCATCGAGGGGAGGTAGGGCGTTGGCGCTTTAGATTCCGACAGTCGTAGCGATTGCGAGGCATGCAAAGCTGCCGCGACCTCCTACCTCCCCTCGATGGGGAGGTCGCGCCGAAGGCGCGGGTGGGGTGACAGCGCCGCCCGCAAAATCTTCACGCCGCTTTCGCCACCCCATCCAATTCCCTTAGCACATCGGCCGACAGCTCCAGTTCCGCCGCCGCCAGGTTCTCTCTCAAATGCCCGATCGACGACGTCCCCGGGATCAGCAGGATGTTCGGCGAGCGGCGCAGCAGCCAGGCGAGCGCAACCTGCAAGGGTGTGGCGCCGAGCCGCGTGGCCACATCCGACAAGGTCGACGACTGCAGCGGGCTGAAGCCGCCGAGCGGGAAGAACGGCGTGTAGGCGATGCCGGCGCGCGCCAGTTCATCGATCAACGCGTCGTCGTCGCGATGCGCCAGATTGTACTGGTTCTGCACGCAGACGATCTCGGCGATCCCACGGCCTTCCTCGACCTGCGCAGGGGTGACGTTGCTCAGGCCGATATGGCGCACCAGGCCCTTCCGCTGCAGTTCGGCAAGCGCCGTCAACTGCGTCTCGATCGAGCCCTCGGCGGGACCCATCACCCCGAACATGATGCGCAGATTGACGACATCCAGCACCTCAAGACCGAGATTCCTGAGATTATCGTGCACGGCCTGCTCAAGTTCCTTGGCGGAATAGGCAGGCAGCCATGAGCCGTCGCTGCCGCGCCGCGCCCCGATCTTTGTGACGATGACGAGGTCTTGCGGATAGGGCGCCAGCGCTTCGCGGATCAGCTGGTTGGTGACATGCGGGCCATAATAGTCGCTGGTGTCGATGTGGTTGACCCCGGAGGCCACCGCTTCGCGCAGCACTGCAATGGCCGCGTCATGATTCTTCGGCGGACCGAAAACGTGCGGGCCGGCAAGTTGCATGGCGCCGTAGCCGAGCCGTTTCACGGTGTGGCTGCCGAGGGTGAATGTGCCGGATTTTTGGATGGTGGACATGGTCGGTCTCCTTTGAGGAGGCGAAGATAGACGCTGCTCAACCTCGGGATAATAAGGTACAATCCGTACAGCTTGTGCGGAATGGCGAACAATGATGGACCTTGGCGACCTGAACGCTTTCGTGACGGTGGCGCGTGCCGGCGGCTTTCGCGAAGGGGCTCGCGCCGGCGGCGGCAGCGCGTCGGGCCTGAGCGAAGCGGTGCGCCGCCTGGAGACGCAGCTCGGCGTCAGGCTGTTCAACCGCACGACACGCAGCGTCGTTCCGACCGACGCAGGTCTCAGCCTGCTCGGACGGCTTGGCCCGGCGCTGTCGGAGGTGGAGGCGGCCCTCGACGTGGTCAATGGCTTTCGCGACAGGCCGGCTGGTTCGCTGCGCCTCAACGTCCCGGTCAGCGCCGCGCGGCTGATATTGCCCGACATCGTTCCGGGCTTCCTCGCCGCCTATCCCGGCATTCGGCTGGAGGTCATCGCCGATGAGAACTTCGTCGACGTGCTGGCGGCGGGCTGCGACGCCGGCATCCGCTATGACGAGCGACTGGAGCAGGACATGATCGCGGTGCCGATCGGACCGCGCGTCCAGCGCTTCGCCACTGGCGCCAGCCCCGCCTATCTCGAGCGCCATGGGCGGCCGCAGCACCCGAGCGACCTGCTTGGCCATGCTTGTCTGCGCGGTCGTTTTGCCAGCGGTGCGATGCTGCCGTGGGAATTCGAGCGCGACGGCGAGGTGGTGCGTGTCGACACGACGGGGCCGTTGATCGTGCGGATCGGCGGGGCGAGCGATCTTGCCGTCCATGCGGCCATTGCCGGCAGCGGCATCGTCGCTCTCTTCGAGGGCTGGCTTCGCCCTCACTTCGAAAGCGGCGCCCTGGAGCCCGTGCTCGAACCGTGGTGGCAGAGTTTTCCCGGACCATTTCTGTACTATCCCGGACGGCGTCTGGTTCCAGCGCCGCTACGGGCGTTTATCGATTACATCAAGGCCGGCAAGTTCTGAGACTTGAACCGAGGCCGGCGCCATCACCCCACCCGGCGCTTCGCGCCGACCTCCCCATCGAGGGGAGGTAGGGTGCCGCGTTTTTATGGTCGAACTGGTTTGCTAGCCGCTGGACCATCGTGGATTGTCCGGGCGGCAAAACTGCCGCGACCTCCTACCTCCCCTCGATGGGGAGGTCGGCGCGCAGCGCCGGGTGGGGTGACTGCCGAGACCCAAAAGAAAAGGCCGCCCGGAGGCGGCCTTTCGATGTCTGGAACGTCGCAGCGCTTAGCGCTTCGAGAACTGGAAGGAACGACGGGCCTTCGCCTTGCCGTACTTCTTGCGCTCGACGACGCGGCTGTCGCGGGTCAGGAAGCCGCCCTTCTTGAGCACGGCGCGCAGTGCCGGCTCATAGTAGGTCAGCGCCTTGGAGATGCCGTGACGAACGGCACCGGCCTGGCCGGACAGGCCGCCGCCGATGACGGTGGCGACGATGTCGTACTGGCCGGCGCGGTTGGAAGCGATGATCGGCTGGTTGAGGATCATCTGCAGGACCGGACGCGCGAAATAGGTCGCGAATTCCTTGTCGTTGACGACGATCTTGCCCGAACCCGGCTTCACCCAGACGCGGGCGATGGCGTTCTTGCGCTTGCCGGTGGCATAGGCGCGGCCCGACTTGTCGAGCTTCTGGACATGGACGGGTGCTGCCGGCTGGGTGTTGGTGTTGCCGGTGGCGGCGCCCAATTCTGCGAGCGAGGAAAGCTCAGCCATCTTATGCAACCTTCTTGTTCTTGGCGTTCAGCGCGCCGACGTCGAGGGTGACGGGCTGCTGGGCGACATGCGGATGTTCCGTGCCTGCATAGACGCGGAGGTTCTTCATCTGACGACGGCCGAGCGGCCCGCGCGGGATCATGCGTTCGACGGCCTTCTCGACGACACGCTCGGGGAAACGGCCCTCGAGCAGCTGGCGCGCGGTGCGCTCCTTGATGCCGCCGGGGTGACCGGTGTGCCAGTAATAGACCTTGTCGGTGAACTTCTTGCCGGTGAACACCACCTTGTCGGCATTGATGACAATGACGTTATCGCCGTCGTCGACATGCGGGGTGAAGGTGGGCTTGTGCTTGCCGCGAAGATGATTGGCGATGACAGTGGCGAGACGGCCGACGACGAGACCCTCGGCGTCGATCAGCACCCACTTCTTCACCACATCCGCAGGCTTCTGCGAAAAGGTTGCCATGGATTTTCTGCTTTCGATTTTGACCTTCCGAAGAAGGCGTTTCTTGTTGCTTGGATTGGCGACAAGGCACTTGCCCGCCGCCAATAACAAAACGGCGGCCTTTGCGGGCCGCTGCTTCGTGACGGCTTATAGGCGAGGGGGTGGTGCACGTCAAGGCGCGGGAAAAGCACGTCTGCTCGTAAAGTGTAATAAAAACAAAGGTTTGATCAAAAGGTATTATTTTACCACATCGGCGGCGCGCTTCGGCGGGATCGAATAGGTGCCGGTCGCATGCGCTACCGTGTGTCCCTTCGGTCCGGCGACGATGTCGATATCGAACACCATCAGGCTCTTGCCCAGCTTCAGGATGCGGCAATGGCCGTCGATCGGGCCGGCTTCGGCCTTGCGGACGAAATTGATGTTGAGGTTGACCGTAACCGAAAGCGCATCCGGTCCTGCGTGGCTGAGCACGCAGACATAGCCGCCAATGTCGGCCAGCGTGAACAGCGAGGGCCCGGACACCGTGCCGCCGGGCCGCAAATGCCGCTCGTCGGCATTGAGCCGCACCGTGCAGCCGCCCGGAAACACATCGAGCGCCTCATACGACGTGAACTCGTCGTTGAGCTGCGGGTAGACGCTGGCCATCAGCGCATTGACTTCAGCCGCCGTCAGCACCGGCTTGAGATTGTCCTGGGCGGGCATGTCGGTCTCTCGTTCTATGCCGGGCCTGTATGAACGCAATGATGCGCTTCTGGCAACACCTCTGGCGCAAGCGATGGGTGTTGATGAAACTCGATCCGATATTAGATAGTCTGGCGGCGCCCGGCGGAATCGCGGAGACCCTTGTCATGGCCGAAATCCTTTCGATCAAACCTGTTGCCATAGACGGGCCGGTCATCGCCGGGCTGGACAAGGGCGTGCTGCGCCTGACGCTCGCCAATCCGCCCGCCAATGCCTTGTCGCTTTCCGTCATGGCGGCATTGAGCGCCGAGCTCGACCGTGCCAAGGCCAACAAATCGGTCCGCGTCATCGTCTTGGCGGCCGCCGGGAAAGTCTTCTGCGCCGGTCACGATCTCAAGGAAATGACCGCGCGCCGCGCCGACGCCGACAAGGGCAAGGGGTTTTTCGAGCAGACATTTTCGGCTTGCGCGGCGTTGATGCAGCAGATCGTGCGCCATCCGCTCCCGATCATCGCCGAAGTCGATGGCCTAGCCACCGCTGCGGGGCTGCAACTGGTTGGCAGTTGCGACCTCGCCATTGCCTCGCATGAAGCGACCTTCTGCACGCCGGGCGTCAATATCGGCCTGTTTTGTTCGACGCCGATGGTGGCGCTGTCACGCAACGTGTCTCACAAGCACGCCATGGAAATGCTGCTCACCGGCGAGACCATCGATGCCGCAACCGCCAAGGAATTCGGCCTGGTCAACCGCGTCGTGCCGCGCGAATACCTGAATCAGATCGTCACCAAATACGCGCAAACCATTGCCTCCAAATCATCTCTGGTGGTCAAGACCGGCAAGGAAGCCTTTTACACGCAGGCCGAGATGGGGTTGGCGGACGCGTATGCCTATACCGGCCGCGTCATGGTCGAGAACATGCTGGCCCGCGACGCCGAGGAAGGCATCGGCGCCTTCATCGGCAAGCGCAAACCGGAATGGACGGACGAATAGGTTTTCGATCCATGGAACCCCGCATCTCCATCATCACCATCGCCACCGACGATCTCGAGCGCGCCGTGCGCTTTTACGAAGGCATGGGCTTGAAGCGCCACGCCGGCATCACCGATGGCGTCGCCTTCTTCCAGATGGGCGGCGCCATTCTCGGCCTGTTCCCGAGGCCAAGCGCCGAGGAGGATTCAGGCATTGCCTTCGCCGCAGCACCGTCGGCGGTCTACCTCGCCTACAACACCCGCTCCGATGCCGAAGTCGACGACGTGCTGGCGGCCGCCGAGAAGGCCGGCGGCAGGATCGTCAAGCCGGCAGGCCGCGCCTTCTGGGGCGGCTGGTATGGATATTTCGCCGATGCCGACGGCCATGTCTGGGAAGTCGCACACAATCCGGCCTTCCCGATCGCGGATGACGGCACCATCTCGCTGCCGGACTGAGCGTCCGCATGGGCTATCGCAAGCAACTGACCCGGCTTAAGGCGCCTTATCTCAAACGCATCCTGATTGACCCCGAGCGCGTGGAAGATTGGGAAAAATATCCATGGAACCTGCCGCTGTTTCGCGGCCGTGAATTCGAGCTCGAATTCACCACGCCGATCACCATCATTGTCGGTGAAAACGGCACCGGCAAATCGACACTGCTGGAAGCCATCGGCGCGCTGGCCGGTTACGACGAGGCCGGCGGCGGCAAGGGCTATCGTCCGGTCGATCATTCCATCGCCATCGACAAGAGCGGTGCGGCACTGGCGAATACATTCCGCGGCCACTGGCTGCCAAAAGTCACCGCCGGCTGGTTCTTTCGTGCCGAATCTTTTTACTCGGTCGCGCGCTATCTCGACCAGGCGGCACTCGAAGACCCGTTCGGACCGCCGCCGCCGGACTTTCTATCGTGGTCGCATGGCGAAGGGTTCATTCGCTTTTTCGAGGAGCGCTGCCGCCGGCAAGGCATCTACATCCTCGACGAGCCCGAAAGCGCGCTGTCGCCGTCGCGGCAGATCGAATTGTTGAAGATGCTGCGGCGCATGGACCAGTCAGGCACGGCGCAAGTGATCATGGCGACGCATTCGCCGCTGCTGATGGCTTGTCCCGGCGCGCGGCTCTTCCGAATCAGCCGTTTCGGCCTCGATCCGACCGATTTCACCGATACCGATCATTTTCGCATGATGCGCGACTTCTGCACGGACCCGCAGTCCTTTATGGAGGAAGCACTGAGGGAGACCGACGAGTGAATCACGATAGCTACGACAATGCCTATATCGGCGGCATCCTCAATTCTGTGAAGACCATCGCCATGGTCGGCGCGTCGGCCAACGATGTCAGGCCGAGCTTTTTCGTGCTGAAATATCTGCTGGCCAAGGGCTTTTCGGTGTTTCCGATCAATCCTGGGCAGGCCGGCAAGGAAATCCTCGGCCGCATGACCTATGCCAGCCTTGCCGATCTGCCGGAGCCGGTCGACATGGTCGACATCTTTCGCGCCTCTGCATCGGTGCCCGGCATTGTCGATGAGGTGCTGAAGCTCGACCCCTTGCCGAAGGTGATCTGGATGCAGCTTGGCGTGCGCGACGACGAGGCGGCCGCGCGTGCCGAGGCGGCCGGTATCAAGGTGGTGATGAACCGCTGCCCGAAGATCGAATATGGCAAGCTGTCGGGCGAGATCGGCTGGACCGGCGTCAACTCCGGTGTGCTTTCGTCGAAGAAGCCGCTGATGCGGTCGGGATTCCAGAGTTTCGGTGTGCGCCAGAAGTAAGGCAGTGAATGGTGAATGGTGAATAGAAGGATTTTCCTGGAAGCCGGGTAAAGCCGCATATGAGCGGCTTGCAATCAAGGTGGGACTGGCCGACTTTGCGACCACCATTCATCGCTCACCATTGACCATTTCATCATTCACACGTTTACCGCTCAGAGAGGTTTTCGATGACCCGCACGCCCGGTTTCAACACGCTCGCCGTCCATGCCGGCGCCAAGCCCGACCCGGCGACGGGCGCACGCGCCACGCCGATCTACCAGACGACCTCCTTTGTGTTCGACGATGCCGACCATGCCGCCTCGCTGTTCGGGCTGAAGGCCTTCGGCAACATCTACACCCGCATCATGAACCCGACCCAGGCGGTGCTGGAAGAGCGGATCGCGGCGCTCGAAGGCGGCACGGCTGCACTTGCCGTTGCTTCCGGCCATGCCGCACAGGTGATCGTGTTCCACAATCTCATGCGGCCTGGCGATAATTTCGTCGCCGCCACGAGGCTTTACGGTGGTTCGATCAATCAGTTCGGCCATGCCTTCAAGAATTTCGGCTGGGAGGTGCGTTGGGCCGACACCAACGACGTCTCCACCTTCGAAAGCCAGATAGACGACAAGACCAAGGCGATCTTCATCGAGAGCCTGGCCAATCCCGGCGGCACCTTCGTCGACATAGAGAAAATCGGCGACATCGCCCGCAAGCACGGCTTGCCGCTCATCGTCGACAACACGCTGGCCTCGCCCTATCTGGTGCGGCCGATCGAGCATGGCGCCGACATCGTCGTCCATTCGCTGACCAAGTTCATCGGCGGCCACGGCAATTCGATCGGCGGCGCCATCGTCGATGGCGGCACGTTCGACTGGTCGAAATCCGGCAAATATCCGATGCTGTCGGAGCCGCGCCCCGAATATGGCGGCCTTGTCCTGCACGAAACCTTCGGCAATTTCGCCTTCGCCATCGCCGCGCGCGTGCTTGGCCTGCGTGACATCGGCCCGGCGATTTCGCCGTTCAATGCCTTCCTGATCCTGACCGGGCTGGAGACCTTGCCGCTCAGGATGCAACGCCATTGCGACAATGCGATCACCGTAGCCGGCTGGCTGTCCAACCACCCCAAGGTCGCCTGGGTCAACTATCCCGGCCTGCCCAGCGACAAGAACAACGCGCTGCAGAAGAAATACTCGCCGCAAGGCGCCGGTGCTGTCTTCACCTTCGGCCTGAAGGGCGGCTACGAGGCCGGCATCAAGTTCGTCGAGGCGCTCGAACTGTTCTCGCACCTCGCCAATGTCGGCGACACCAAGTCGCTGGTCATCCATCCGGCATCGACCACGCATCGCCAGCTTTCCGACGAGCAGAAGGTCAAGGCGGGTGCGGGACCGGACACGGTCCGGCTTTCCGTCGGCATCGAGGATGTCAACGACATCGTCGCCGATCTGGAACAGGCTTTGGCCAAGGTTTGATTTTTTGAGTGAGTAGTGAGTAGTGAGTAGTGAGTAGTGAGTAGTGAGTAGTGAGTAGTAGTCGGTATTCAGTAGTTAGCGGTGATTAGTGATCAGCCACCCGCTCGAGGGAGCGCTTTCCGCTCACTACTCACTAGTCACTACTCACTGCACTACTCACTACTCACTAACCTGTTGGAGGCAAATCCTGTCCGCGCATTACCTGGCCATATTGACCGACAGCGTCGACGCCGAGATTGGCGCCCCGGCGCCGGATCGTCTGATTGCGGGCGATCCGAAGTTCCGCACCTGGAATGTCGAGGAGCGCGACGGCGGGCTCTATGCCGGCATCTGGGAAGCGACGCCGGGCAAATGGCGCATCGAATATGACGAATGGGAGTTCTGCCACATCCTGTCCGGCGTCTCGGTGGTTGCCGAGGATGGCGGCGAGGCGCGCACGGTCCGGGCCGGCGACAGCTTCGTGCTCAGGCCAGGCTTCAGGGGCAGCTGGGAAGTGCTTGAAACGACCCGCAAGGAGTATGTGATCAAGCTCTGATTTCGCGGTGCAAGGGTTCTGGCCCAGCGATCCGATCTCGACATAGTGTATGACTAAGTCATACACTATGCTATAGTGTGGGGATCGGAAGGATGCGACCATGCGAACGACCCAACCGCTGACCATCACCCTGCCGCACGACCTCGCGCAGATGGTGAAGGATAAGGTTTCCCAGGCAAATACGCCAGCGAAAGCGAAGTTATCCGCGATGGCTTGCGCACCCTGGTAGCGCGCGATTCGGCCATGCAGCGTTGGCTACTGGAGGAAGTGGTGCCGACCCTTGAGGATGCTCGCGCGCATCCCGAGCGCCTTTTGACGGCCGAAGAGGTACGCAAGAACCTTTCGGACTACGCTCGAAAAGTCACTGCCAGGCCGCGCACCGGTGCATGAAATATCGGGTGAGGTTTCACGCCGCGGCACAGCAAGACATTGCCGAGTTGCGCCAAGGGCGGGCGTCGATGCGGCGCTGAACTTTGTCGGACGGATTGTTGATTATTGCCTGAACTTCGAGACATTTCCCGAGCGGGCTCATGACGAGATTGCTCCTGGCTTGCGCACCGTTGGCTGGCGCCGTCGCGCTGCCATTGCATTTGAAGTCACCGGTGACACGGTGATCATACTGCGGATTCTCTACGCAGGGCGTACGCTTGAGCTTCCCGGCGAGGATTGAGCCAAGGGGCTGGTTGCCGCCTGCGTAGAACCCCCATCCTCGCGTCAGAACCCGACGGCGAGCTTTTCCAGCCCATGAAAATGATAGGTGTCGCGGAAGCGCGGCTGCTCCGCAAGATGGAGTTGCGGCTGCCGCTCGAACAGGGTTTTCAGCGACACCTGCAATTCCAGCCGCGCCAGCGGCGCACCAATACAGAAATGGATACCGGCGCCGAACGAGACATTCTTCTGGTCTAGTCGGCCGGGCCGGAAGGCGCCAGGTTCGGCAAAGGCAAGCGGATCATGATTGGCCATGCCGAGCAGCAGGCCGACCGTCTCGCCCGGTTGTACGACAACCCCCGATGTCACCTCGACCTCCTGATAGGCGTAGCGGGTGAACATGTGCAGCGGCGCGTCGAAGCGCAGGCACTCCTCGACCGTTGCAGCGGTTGCTTCCGGCGAGGTGAAGAAACGGCCGGGGTCGCCGCCTTGCGCCAGCAACGTGCGCACGGCGTTGCCGGTTTGATGGACGGTCGCCTCGTGGCCTGCATTGAGCAACAGGATGGCAGACGAGACCAACTCGTCTTCCGACAGCTTCTGGCCATCCTCTTGTGCCGCGATCAGCAGCGATAGCAGGTCGTCGCCAGGCTTCTTCCGCCGCTCGGTGACATAGCCGCGCAAAAAGTCGGAAAAATCGTGCGCGGCGCGATTGGCCGCTTCCTCGGTCTCGCGCGTCCGGCCATGCATGTACATGGCCACCATCCGGTGCGACCAGTCGAGCAGTTGCGGCCCCATTTCGACCGGCACACCGAGCATTTCGGCAATGATGGTGATCGGCAAAGGTGCGGCGAAGCTGGGCAATAGATCGACCTGGCGCGGTTCGAAACGGTCGATCAGCTCATTGGCCAGCGCCTCCACGCGCGGCCGCAGCCGCTCGACCTGGCGCGAGACGAAGGCGCGGTTGACCAGGGTTCTGAGCCTGGTGTGCACCGGCGGCTCCAGCTCCAGCATCGAATTGCTCTCGATGCCGTCGAAAGCGGCCAAATGCGAGCGATCCTCGCCGATGCCGCGGCTGTCGGGAATGCCGGCCGGGTTCTGGCGACCGAAGCGGCGGTCGCGCAACAGCCGGTTGACGTCGTCGAAGCCGCCAAAGCACCAAAAGCCGAATTCCTCCCAGAAGAAGGCATTCGATGCGCCATGCAGGACGGCATAGGCGTCGTAGGGGTTCTGGAAAAACGCCGGTTCGTGCGGATCGAGCCGCAGGCGGCGCGTGGCTGGATCAAAGGCGAGGTAGGGCGGCATGGATGTGGTCATGCCAGACCATTACCGCGGCTTGCCGGCTTGGTGCCAGACCGGATGTTGGCACCCGACGGCCCTATGGATTGAGCCAACCGAGGCGGACCTCGGCGAAGTACCGAAGTCTAATCCTCGCAATGCCTGGCAATATGCACGCGGCGCCAGCTGGTCGAGCCTTCCTGCACCACCACCCGGCGCGCCATCCTCTGGTATGACGGCGCTATCTGGGTGACGTGCCGCCGCTCGGGCCGCACCAGCACTTCATGGGCGACGCTCTCATATTCGGCCGGCAGCACAACCCGGCGGGTGCGCTCCGGTTCAACCACCACTGTTTCGGCCACACGCGCGTAGCGGGCCTTGCGCCACACCTTGCACAGCACCTTGCGGCCGTGGATGACGCGCCATTCCCAGGCATAGCCGCCATCGTCGACCTGGACCGTGCGGTAAACGGTGCGGGTTCTCGCCGGTACGATGTCATAGGTGACTCGGGGCGGCGCGATCTGCTCGACGCGCTCCATGGTGCCATAGATCGGCGGATCATAGTCGACCAACTGCCCGCCGGGACTGACCATGACGTCTTCATAGACGGTGTCATAGAGCGCCGGCCTGTGCACCGGCTCATAGCATTCGGCGGCCCGGCCGCCGGCAACCGCATCGGACACCATGCCGAGACCGGCAAGGCCGGAGATGGCGAGGCAAGCAGTTTTCCTGATCATGGCACTCCCCCTGTTTGAACCCGAAACGTGAGGTTCAATGTTGAATTGTAGGGGAAGGTTCTCCGGGGGAAAGCGGTTTCGCCGCATTTCGTTAAGCGACGCGGTTAAGGAATTGCTACACCGCAAAAACGCCGCTGGCCGCGTTCGGACTTTCCCTTGCGCGGAAACCTTGATTCGACTTAACCAGATGGCTAGGAGGAGGCGGCCTTGCGCTAGGGTGAGCCGGCATCCTATTTACATTCTAACCGTCAAGAACCGATTCTGCCCGATGTTCCGGCGCCGGAATCCCCATCTCCAAAAAGGGTAGTCCATGAAGAACCCCGTCGAAACCTACATGAACCTCGTTCCGATGGTGGTCGAGCAGACCAATCGCGGCGAGCGGGCCTACGACATTTTCTCGCGCCTGCTGAAAGAGCGCATCATTTTCATCACCGGCCCGGTCGAAGACGGTATGGCGACGCTGGTTTGTGCACAGCTTTTGTTCCTCGAGGCCGAGAACCCGAAGAAAGAGATCAATCTCTACATCAACTCGCCGGGCGGCGTGGTGACCTCGGGCATGGCGATCTACGACACCATGCAGTTCATCAAGCCGGCAGTGTCGACGCTGTGCATCGGCCAGGCGGCGTCGATGGGCTCGCTGCTTCTGACCGCCGGCCACAAGGACATGCGTTTTGCCACGCCGAACGCCCGCATCATGGTTCACCAGCCTTCCGGCGGTTTCCAGGGCCAGGCCTCCGACATCGAGCGGCACGCGCAGGACATCATCAAGCTGAAGCGCCGCCTCAACGAGGTCTACGTCAAACACACCGGTAAGAGCTACGAAGACATTGAAAAGACGCTTGACCGCGACCATTTCATGACAGCCGACGAAGCCAAGGATTTCGGCCTCATCGACAAGGTCATTTCGTCGCGCGAGCCGGTCGAAGGCGCTGCGGCATAAGCGCTGCATGGCAGTTGCGTGGGTGGATAACGCGCTTTTGCTGGGATTTGCGGCATTTCGGCCACAATTGGCTGTTCCCTCGGTGGATGGGATTGCCTACGTTAAGGCTATGTTGATTTTCGACGGCTTAGCTTTGTGCAGGGTTGGCGCGAATCATTGCGACGTTTTCTGATTTGTGTTTCGTACGGAATGCGTTGCGGGAGCCGGGACACTGGCGGCGGCGAATTCCCGCGATAGATAGAATATGCGCCCTTTCAGCCAGACCATCGGCGGGCGGCCATGAAAGGACAGGAAAATGAGCAAAGTCGGCAACAACAGCGGTGATTCGAAGAACACGCTTTATTGCTCGTTTTGCGGCAAAAGCCAGCACGAGGTGCGCAAGCTGATCGCCGGCCCAACGGTGTTCATCTGCGACGAGTGCGTAGAGCTGTGCATGGACATCATCCGCGAGGAGAACAAGACCTCGATGGTGAAGTCGCGCGAGGGCGTGCCGACCCCGCAGGAGATCCTGAAGGTTCTCGACGACTATGTCATCGGCCAGCCCTACGCCAAGCGCGTGCTGTCGGTGGCTGTCCACAACCACTACAAGCGCCTGGCGCATGCCGGCAAGAACAACGACGTCGAATTGGCGAAGTCCAACATCCTGCTGATCGGCCCGACCGGCTGCGGCAAGACGCTGCTTGCCCAGACGCTGGCCCGCATCATCGACGTGCCCTTCACCATGGCCGACGCGACGACGCTGACCGAAGCCGGTTACGTCGGCGAGGACGTCGAAAACATCATCCTGAAGCTGCTGCAGTCGGCCGACTACAATGTCGAGCGCGCCCAGCGCGGCATCGTCTACATCGATGAAATCGACAAGATTTCGCGCAAGTCCGACAACCCATCGATCACCCGCGACGTGTCGGGCGAGGGTGTGCAGCAGGCGCTTCTGAAGATCATGGAAGGCACCGTTGCCTCCGTGCCGCCGCAGGGCGGCCGCAAGCATCCGCAGCAGGAGTTCCTGCAGGTCGACACCGCCAACATCCTGTTCATCTGCGGCGGCGCCTTCGCCGGGCTGGACAAGATCATCTCGGATCGCGGCAGGAAGACTTCCATCGGCTTCGGCGCCATCGTCGCTTCGCCCGAGGATCGCCGCACCGGTGACGTGTTCCGCCTGGTCGAGCCCGAGGATCTCTTGAAGTTCGGCCTCATCCCCGAGTTTGTCGGCCGTCTGCCGGTCCTGGCGACGCTGGAAGACCTCGACGAGCCGGCGCTGATCCAGATCCTGACCGAGCCGAAAAACGCGCTGGTCAAGCAGTATCAGCGGCTGTTCGAGATGGAGAGTGTCGACCTGACCTTCCATGAGAATGCGCTGTCGGCGATCGCCAAGCGCGCCATCGAGCGCAAGACCGGCGCCCGTGGCCTCCGCTCGATCATGGAAGCGATCCTGCTCGACACCATGTTCGAACTGCCCGCCCTGGAAGGCGTGCGCGAAGTGGTGATTTCGGAAGAAGTGGTGACCGGCAGCGCCCGGCCGCTCTACATCTATTCCGAGCAGAAGGAAAAGAAGGGCAACGTCAGCGCCTGATCTGGCATCTGGCCTAACCTTTTTATGGAACGGCGCCCGCGGGGCGCCGTTTTGCTGTGGTGAGGTACCGATCCTTGTGACGGAGTGGATGAACGAACGTGTCGACCCTTGATCTTTGCCCCTCGTGCATCCAACTAACATCGGAAGGCCGTGGTGCCGAATTCTGTGCTGTAAAACTCCCGTCACAAACGGTGGTAGGCGGAACGATCCTCGGTCGTTAATATGAGATTCGCGGTTGGCTCGATTAGCGGCCGCGACATGAAAGGTTGGACAATGGCCAAAATATCCAAGGCTCCCAGCGACGGCGTCTTCGCAGTCCTCCCACTGCGCGACATCGTGGTGTTCCCGCACATGATCGTTCCGCTCTTTGTCGGGCGTGAAAAGTCGATCAAGGCGCTGGAAGAGGTTATGGGTCAGGAAAAGCAGATCCTGCTTGCCACCCAGATGAATGCCGCCGATGACGATCCCGAGCCCGATGCGATCTTCGACATCGGCACGCTCGCCAATGTGCTGCAATTGCTGAAGCTGCCCGACGGCACCGTCAAGGTGCTGGTCGAAGGCGCGTCGCGTGCCAAGATCGTCTCGTTCACCGACCGTCCGGACTTCCACGAAGCTACCGCCACGGCGCTGGTCGAGCCGGAGGAGGAAGAGGTCGAGGTCGAGGCGCTCGCCCGTTCGGTCGTCACCGACTTCGAAAACTACGTCAAGCTGAACAAGAAGATCTCGCCTGAAGTGGTGGGCGCCGCCAGCCAGATCGACGACTATTCCAAGCTCGCCGATACGGTTGCTTCGCACCTCGCCATCAAGATCCCCGAGAAGCAGGAGATGCTGGCCACGCTGTCCGTCAAGGAACGGCTGGAAAAGGCGATGGGCTTCATGGAAGCCGAAATCTCCGTCCTGCAGGTGGAGAAGCGCATCCGCTCGCGCGTCAAGCGCCAGATGGAGAAGACGCAGCGCGAATATTACCTCAACGAGCAGATGAAGGCGATCCAGAAGGAGCTCGGCGAAGGCGAGGACGGCCGCGACGAGGCCGCCGAGATCGAGGCGCGCATCAAGAAGACCAAGCTCTCCAAGGAGGCCCGCGAAAAGGCGGAAGCCGAGTTGAAGAAGCTGCGGACGATGTCGCCGATGTCGGCGGAATCGACCGTCGTGCGCAACTACCTCGACTGGATCCTGTCGATCCCGTGGGGCAAGAACTCCAAGGTCAAGCAGGACCTGGCGTTTGCGCAGAACGTGCTCGACACCGATCATTTCGGCCTCGACAAGGTCAAGGACCGCATCGTCGAGTATCTCGCCGTGCAAAGCCGCCAGAAGAAGCTGAAGGGGCCGATCCTGTGCCTCGTCGGCCCTCCCGGCGTCGGCAAGACCTCGCTCGGCAAGTCGATCGCCAAGGCGACCGGCCGCGAGTTCATCCGCATGGCGCTTGGCGGCGTGCGTGACGAGGCCGAGATCCGTGGCCACCGCCGCACCTATATCGGCTCGATGCCCGGCAAGGTCATCCAGTCGATGAAGAAGGCCAAGAAGTCCAACCCGCTCTTCCTGCTCGACGAGATCGACAAGATGGGCCAGGACTTCCGTGGCGATCCGTCATCGGCTTTGCTCGAGGTGCTCGATCCCGAGCAGAACTCGACGTTCATGGACCATTACCTCGAGGTCGAATACGACCTATCGAGCGTGATGTTCGTGACGACGGCGAACACACTGAACATCCCTGCGCCCCTGATGGACCGCATGGAGATCATCCGTATCGCCGGCTACACCGAGGACGAGAAGATCGAGATCGCCAAGCGTCACCTGATGCCCAAGGTGATCCGCGATCATGCCCTGCAGCCGAAGGAATTCTCCGTCGGCGAGGACGCGATCCGCGGCATCATCCAGACCTACACCCGTGAAGCGGGCGTCAGAAGCCTGGAGCGCGAGCTGATGAAGCTCGGGCGCAAGGCGGTGACCGAGATCCTGAAGACGAAGAAGAAGACGGTGAGCATCACGGCGGCGAACCTCGCCGATTACCTCGGTGTTCCGCGCTTCCGCTTCGGCCAGGTCGAGGCTGACGATCAGGTCGGTGTCGTCACCGGTCTTGCCTGGACGGAAGTCGGCGGCGAGCTGCTGACGGTCGAAGGCGTCATGATGCCCGGCAAGGGCCGCATGACGGTGACCGGCAATCTGCGCGACGTGATGAAGGAATCGATCTCGGCGGCGGCCTCTTATGTCCGCTCGCGGGCCATCGATTTCGGCATCGAGCCGCCGCTGTTCGACAAGCGTGACATCCACGTCCACTTGCCCGAAGGCGCCACGCCGAAGGACGGTCCGTCTGCAGGTGCTGCCATGGCGACGGCCATCGTATCTGTCATGACTGGTATTCCGGTCCGGGCCGATGTGGCGATGACTGGCGAGATAACGCTTCGCGGCCGCATCTTGCCGATCGGCGGCCTCAAGGAGAAGCTGCTCGCCGCACTGCGCGGCGGCATCAAGAAGGTGCTGATCCCGGAAGACAACGCCAAGGATCTGGCGGAGATACCGGACAATGTGAAGAACGGTATGGAGATCATTCCGGTCTCACGTGTCGGCGAGGTTCTGAGGCACGCGCTGGTGCGCATGCCGGAGCCAATCGAGTGGGTCGAGCCAGTCAATCCGCCGGCTTCCACCGATACCGTTGACGATGCTGGAAAGTCGCTTGCACATTAGAAACTACTAAAGTTGCAGTGCACAAAGAGAGAGCCGGGCCTTGAGCCCGGCTTTTTCATGTGAAAAACCCACCATTTCCGGGCTTTTTTCAACTTTTTTCCGGCTTTTTGACTTGGGTTTGCGAGCGCTTCTTTCTAAAGTCCCTCTCCTGCCGGATGAGTCGAAAGTTCCGGTTTTCTCATGGAAGGGAATTTTTATGAACAAGAACGAACTGGTTTCCGCTGTCGCTGAATCCGCGAGCATTTCGAAGGGTGACGCACAGTCGGCGGTTGAGGCGGTGTTCTCCGTCATCACTGGCGAACTGAAGAAGGGCGGCGATGTACGGCTCGTCGGCTTCGGAAATTTCACCGTCTCCAAGCGTGCGGCATCGACTGGCCGCAACCCGCAGACTGGCGCGGAAGTGAAGATTCCGGCGCGTACCGTGCCGAAGTTCTCGGCCGGCAAAGGCCTCAAGGACGCGGTCAACTAAAAATTTTTTCAGAGAATGTTGGAAAGCCGGGTTCGCCCGGCTTTTCTTTTGCCTCGATCGCGGCAAGCCGTCAGCCCGCTGAGGCGCGCCTTCAGCCCACCGGCGCATCCGCGCGCATCAGGCCTTCCTGCTTGAGGTCCGCCCACAGCGCCGCGGGCAGCTTGGCATCGAGCAGGGCGCGGTTGCTTTCGACTTCGCTCGGCCGCTGGCCGCCGGGGATGACCGACACCACGGAAGGGTGCAGCAGCGGAAACTGCAGCGCCGCCTCGATCAGCCTGACGCCATGGCGCTCGCAGACGGCCTCGATGCGCCCGACGCGATCCATGATGTCCCTTGGCGCCTCGGAGTAATTGTAATAGGCGCCTGGCTTCGGCCCGGTCGCCAGGATGCCGGAATTGTAAGGACCGCCGAGAACGATGCCGATGCCGCGTTGCTCACAGAGCGGCAGGAAGGTGGCAAGCGCTTCCTGTTCCAGCAGCGTGTAGCGCCCGGCCAGCAGGAACAGGTCGAAGTCGCCACGCTCCGCCAGCGTCTGGCAAACCTCCCATTCGTTGATGCCGCCGCCGAAGGCCTTGATCACGCCCTGGTCGCGCAGCGCAACCAGTCCGTTGTAGCCCGAGGCCATGAATTCCTCGATGCGCTGGTCTGACGCCTCCTTGCTACCATGGGTGAAGATGTCGAGGTCATGGACGAAAAGGATGTCGATGCGGTCGACGCCAAGCCGTTCCAGCGACGTCTCGAACGAGCGCATGACGCCGTCATAGCTGTAGTCGTAGACCTCCTTGCGCGTCGGTGTGTCGAAGAACTTGCCGATGCCGGTTCGTTCCTCCGGCGGGCAGGCGCGCAACAGGCGACCGACCTTGCTCGACAGCACATAATCGTCGCGCCTCCTGCCGCGCAGGAAGGCATTGAGCCGTGTTTCGGCAAGGCCCAGGCCATAGAGCGGCGCGGTGTCGTAGTAACGGCAGCCGGTCGCCCACGCCGCCTCCAGCGTGGCGTTGGCATCCGCGTCGGGGACGGCGCGGTAAAGGTTGCCGAGGGGCGCGCTGCCGAAGCCAAGCTCGGTGAAGTCGAGGCCGCCATTGCCGATGCGGTCGAAATGCCGTGTCTTCATGTCGTGCTGATTTCCTGGATTGATTGTCTGACATGACACTATCACGCCGCTGGCTCAGCAAAAGCCGCCATGGCCGTTGGACAGGCATTTTCGCGGTGATAGCATGAACAAAAACAAGCCTTTTTGCGAAAGCGCGCAACCCGAAATCACCGGCCACAAACCCAGCCGGACAGATGGGACTCTCATGACGAATGCCGGCTCGGATATGTTTTCGACCGCCCTGCAAGAGCTGGGCGCCGTACTGGCGCGCGTCGACGAAGCCGGCATCTACACCGCCTGCGAAACCCTGGCCCGCGCGCAAAAGATCGTCGTCTATGGCTGCGGCCGCGAGGCCTTGCAGCTCAAGGGTTTCGCCATGCGCCTCTATCACCTCGGGCTTGAGGTGTCGGTGGTCGGCGACATGAACACGCCACCGCTTGGCGCAGCCGATGTCTTCCTGGTCAGTTCCGGCCCGGGCGAGACGACGACGGTGCTCACCTTGATGCAAGTCGCCCGCAAGGCCGGCGCCACCGTGCTTTTGCTCACCGCCGAGGCAGGCAGCAGTGCGGTCGCGCTTGCCGACTTCACCTTGCTGATCCCGGCGCAGACCATGGCGCGCGACCAGGGGCCGCAAAAGACATCGCTGCTGCCGATGGGCTCGGTCTTCGAAGGGGCGCTGTTCCTGCTGTTCGAGGTCATGGTGCTGAAGCTCAAGGCGCTGACCGGCCAGTCGTCCGAGGCCATGCGCGCCCGCCACACCAACATGGAATAGATCATGCGCTACGAACTGATGCTGCCGCACCAGATCCGCAAGGCGATCGCCGAGAACTGGCCGGTCGCTCTCCCGCTCGGCGTGCTCGAATATCACGGCGAGCACATGGCTGTCGGCATGGACACGCTGGCCGTCATCAAGACGCTGGAGCTCTACGAGAAGGAGGCCGACATCGTCATTCTGCCGGCTTTCTACTACGGTGCGGCGAGCTATGTGGTGGCAGCACCCGAAGGCAACGGCTCGGTGCAGGTCGGCGGCAACCAGCTGGCGCCGTTCGCCGAAGAATTGTTCTACAGCCTGCTGCGCATCGGCTTTCGTAACATCAACGCCATCATCCACCACCAGACCGAGAACTTTGCCGCCGGCATGCCGACCGATCTCGCCTTCAAGGCCGCCGGCCGCCAGGCGATCTTCCGCTTCCTCGAGAAGCAGCGCGGCGAGGGCTGGTGGGGCTCAGACGGGATGGCCGATTATTATGCCGGGCACGCCGCCGGCGAGAATTTCTTCAACTGGGTGCAGGTGCACCCGCTAATGTCGGCTGCCATGAACGGGAAGTATCCGTTCGATCACGCCGGTGTTGGCGAGACATCATTGATGCTGGCACTGTGTCCGGAAGCGGTCGATGCCGGGCGTTTTGGCGAGAATACCGCGTGGTATACGGCCAGTGCGCCGGAGGCCTCGGCGGAGCTGGGGCGAAAGGGTGTGGCGATGATCATGGATCACCTGAGGGCGATATTGGGGCGCTAGCAGACAAAGTCGCTCTGTAGCGATCCTTCACACCCCCCTCTGTCCTGCCGGACATCTCCCCCGCAAGGGGGGAGATCAGATGTCATTTCCGCTTTCGCCAATCACCTACGTCGCAAGAAAAGCGATGCAGCCAAAGCTGCCGATCTCCCTCCTTGCGGGGGAGATGGCCGGCAGGCCAGAGGGGGGTGCTGTCCCGCCGAGGTCAACAGTAGAGGGGCACGCCGCCTCTCGCCTACTTCACCGCCCCCGCCGTCATGCCCATGATCAGATACCGCTCAAGCGCAATCCCGATGACCGCCAGCGGTGCGATCGCGGCGGTGGCAAGCGCCGCCATCGACCACCAGTTGATGCCTTGCGAGCCGGTCTGGCTCGCCACCATGACCGGGATGGTCTTGGCGTCGGTCGAGGTCAGCAGCGCGGCGAAAAAATACTCGTTCCAGCACAGCACCATCGCCAGGATGAAAGCGGCGACCATGCCCGGCAGCGCAATCGGCATGACGATGCGGAAAAAAGCGCCCCAGATCGACAGGCCGTCGACCAGCGCTGCCTCCTCCAGTTCGACAGGGATCGAATTGAACTGGTCGCGCATGATCCAGATGACGATCGGCAGCACCATGAGCGTGTAGAGCAGGATCAGGCCGATGCGTGTGTCGAGCAGGCCGACCTCGCGGTAGAGCACCAGGAAGGGCAGGGCGAGCACCACCGGCGGCAGGATCAGCTGCGACAGGAAGAAGAAGGAGATGTCCTCGTTCTTGAACCAGGCGAACTGATAGCGATACCGGGTCAGCCCATAGGCGGCGAGGCTGCCGATGACGATGGCGAGGCTCGATGCGCCGACCGAGGTGATGACCGAATTCATGAAGCGCTTGAAAAACTCCTCCCGCACCGTCGAGGTCTGGAAGATCGAATCCGGCGACAGGCCGAGCGAGCGCCAGCCCTTCCAGTCCGGTTGGAAGTCGACGAACGGGATGAGGTGTCCTTGCGTGACGTCGACCGCGGTCTTGAAAGAGGTGGTGATCGTCCAGTAGATCGGGAACAGGCAGATGAAGGCCCAGAACGCCAGCGCGCCATAGATGAAGATGCGATTGGCCAGAAAACCTAGCGGTGAGCGGATTTCCGAGGCAGTATAGTCGGTGGTCTGGACGCTCATTGTGCCTCGTCAGTTCACGTTGCGCACGAAGCGATTGGCGAATTTCAACAGCCAGGTCACGAACACGACGATGATGACGAGATAGGCCATCGCCAGCATGGTGCCGTAGCCGACATTCGAGCGGTCGCGGTATTCCCGGTAGATGAAGCTCGACACAGAATCCGTGGCGCCGCCGGGCCCGCCGGAGGTCACGGTGATGATGATGTCGGCAAGCTTCAGCTTGAAGATGATGCGCAGGATCACCGCCGTCACCGACACCGGCAGCATCAGCGGGAAGGTGACCTGCCAAAAAGTCTGCCATGGCGTGGCGCCGTCGACGCGCGCTGCCTCCAGCACGTCGCGCGACATAGCCTGCAGGCCGGCAAGCAGCATGATCATCATGAACGGGATGAAGGTCCAGGCGTCGAGCACCATGATCGAGATGCGGGCGGTGATCGGGTTGGAGAAGAAGGCGGGGTTCTCCCAGCCGAGATGGCGCGCCAGCGTCGCCGCCGGCCCGAAACGGTATTCCATCAGCGATTTGCCGATCATCCAGGATACCGCGACCGGCGACAGCATCAGCGGCATCAGGAAGACGACTCGGAAGAATTTGCGCGCCCGGATCTGCGCGTTGAGCAGCAGCGCCAGGCCGAAAGCGATGACATATTCGACCAGCACGGCGAGCACATAAAGCACCATGTTGAACAGCGCGTTGCGGTAGTAGGGATCGGCCAGCATCTGCCAGAAATTGTCGAGCCCGTTGAACTTGCGGCCGGAAAAGGACGACAGGTTCCAGTCGGTCAGCGCGATATAGAAGCCGAACAGCGTCGGGAAGATCACCATGGCGATGGTGAACAGCAGCGCCGGCAGCAGGAACAGCGCGCGCTGGCCGTCCTCGCCGCGCGTCAGCACCTGGCCGATGCCGAGCGCCACCCCCCACAGAACATAGGCATAGACGATGGGACGCCAGGTCTCGAAGCCGAGCGTGGTGATCTCGTTCTTGTAGAGGATCTCAAACGCGATCACCGCCAGCAGGCCAAGCGTGGCGGCCGCCATCAGGGCAAAACCCGCCCGCTTGCGGGCCGGCGAGATCAGATCGGCTGGGCCGGCGTTGGCCGGCCATGCATTGGTGGTCTGGTCAGCCACGCGTCCCCGTCCGTTTAAAAAATCAAGCCTGCGACCGGCCCGAGCCGGTCAGGTCCGGCGGCTTGCACCGCCGGACGTGTTGTCACGATAGGATCAGCCTACACGCCGAGCGAGGCCTTGTAGAGCTTGATCTGGTTTTCGCGGCCGATCTGGTCGGTCAGCTTCTCCCAGGCCGCGGCAATGGCGTCGGCGCCTTCCTGCGCCTTCATCTTGCCGGCGAATGTGTTGGCCAGAATGTCCTCGGCAGCCGAATAGTACTGGAAGATGCCGGGGATGCGCGGCTCGATCGCCGCGTTCGGATGGTTGTAGCTGTCGGCTTCCGACTTCAGATACGAGGTGATGAACGCCTCGTCGTAGCCTGCCGCCACCCATTCGGGAATGTCGAAATGCGAGTTGCGGTAGGGCTGGAAGCCGGACGGATACATCGCCGTCCAGATTGACAGGTCCTTGCCGCCGAGATGAGCGGCGGCCGACCATGCCGCTTTTTTCTTCTTTTCGTCCGTATCGACGCGGGCCATGACGTAGACGCCCCAGCCGAGATAGGCGCAGTTCGGCGCATAGTTCGGGCCGCTGGCGAGTTTGTCCCAAGCGCCGGTCTTGGCATTGTAGACGTCGTCGGACCCCGGCAGGATCGAGAAGCCGGTGACGTCGCCGATGACCGAGCTATCGTTGGTCTTGACGTTGGAGCCGACGTCGCCCCACCAGGTGACCATCGAACCGGTGCCGGCCAGGAACTGCTGGAAGGCTGTCGTGTTCGGGTCGGCGTTGATCTGGTCGGCGGGCTCCGACGGCAGCGCGTCGATGACGTCCTGGATGGCGCGCACCCAGGCCGGATTGTTGATGCGCGGCTTCATCGTGTCGGCATCGAACAGCCAGGCCTTGTCGTCGGGATGCTTGGCATAGGCGGTGGCACGGCTGCCGAGGAAGTAGAAGCCGAAACCGCCCCAGGCCTTAGGCGCATCGAGATAGCCAAAGACGTCCTGGCCCTTGAACTGCTTGCCCTTGAGGAATTTTGTGACGGCCTGGACTTCCTGCCAGGTCTTCGGCACGCCCCACTCGGTGGTCGCGCCGCCGTCCTTCCACGCCTTGGCGAGGTCGGCATCGGCAAACACGTCGGTGCGGTAATTGAAGTTATGCGCATCGCCGTCGACGGTGATCCGGTACTGCTTGCCGTCCCAGGTGCCGACCGGCGGCTGCAGATAGGCCACGACATCCTTCATGTCGATCTGCTCTTTGACCCAGTCGGGCATCTCGGACGTCAGGCCCTTGCCGCAGACATCGCCTTCGAAGGGCGCGCCCATCTCGATGATGTCGAAGTCGACGGTGCCGGTTGCGATCGACTGCTGCAGGCGGGCATTGTAGTCGGCCTGCGCCAGGTCGATCCAGCTGATCTTGGCGCCGGTATAGGCCTCCCACGGCTTCAGGAAGCCGCGGAACAGCACATTGTGCAGGTTCTGGTTGTTGAGGCCCATGAAGGTGAGCTCGACGCCGGCGAATTCGCCTTCCTTGACGTTGGCCTTGGTGGCTTCCAGGCAGAGTTCGCCGACCTTCTGGAAATCGGCATCCGTCGGCTGACCCTTGCCGACGCCGGGGATCTGAAGAATTTTGGAGCGTAGCTCGCTGGCGGCTTCAGCCGGGCGGGTGAAAGCGCCGAGCCCAGCGCCCGATGCGGCGGCGATCGCGGCCATTGAGGCCGCGCCCTTGAGTATGTCACGCCGGGTGGCACCCGCGCGGACGAGTTTTTCGTACAGACCGACTCTCATCTATTCCTCCCAGAACAACAGTCGTGAATTAAAATGCCAATCCCTCCGACGCCGAAACGTCGGCGGTTCTCCTTTATCATACGGGGACGTGGGACCCCACCCTGCGTCGCCTGGAGCTCCGATTTTCGGATAAAAATCCGACTGCCGGATTGGCAACAGCTAATATTTGCGTAATCGATTACCTTGTCAACACGAATGGCTTTTTATCGATAACATACCGACTTGCCCTTGCCGTTGGCAATGGCTAGCTTCACCGCGAGAAAAGGGGGGACGATGGCTCAAGTCGCGATCAGCAATGTGGCCAAGGCGTTCGGAACCGTCAAGGTCCTGCACGAGGTCAGCGTCGATATCGCCGATGGCCAGTTCGTGGTGTTGGTCGGCCCGTCGGGCTGCGGCAAGTCCACGCTGCTCAGGATGGTGGCCGGGCTGGAGACCGTCTCCGGCGGCACGATCGCCATTGGCGAGCGCATCGTCAACAATCTGCCGCCGGCCAAGCGCGACATCGCCATGGTGTTCCAGAACTACGCGCTCTATCCGCACAAGACGGTGGAGCAGAACATGGCGTTTGCGCTGAAGCTGCGCAAGACCGATCCAGCCGTGGTCGCCGAGCGGGTCAAGCGCGCCGCCGACATTCTCGACCTCAATCCGTACCTGAAACGTTATCCGCGCCAGCTATCCGGCGGCCAGCGCCAGCGCGTCGCCATGGGCCGCGCCATCGTGCGCAATCCGCAGGTCTTCCTGTTCGACGAGCCGCTCTCCAATCTCGACGCCAAGCTGCGCGTGCAGATGCGCACCGAGATCAAGGAACTGCACCAGCGGCTGAAGACCACCACCATCTACGTCACCCACGACCAGATCGAGGCCATGACCATGGCCGACAAGATCGTCGTCATGCGCGATGGCCGTATCGAGCAGGTCGGCGCGCCATTGGAATTGTTCGACCGGCCGGCCAATCTGTTTGTCGCCGGCTTCATCGGCTCGCCGTCGATGAACCTGCTCAAGGGCGTGGTGCGCAAGGGCGACAAGGTCGAGATAGCGGGCACGCTGTTCCCGATCGCGGCCGGCAGCGCCGCCAAGGAGGGCCAGGCCGTGGTCTATGGCGTGCGGCCCGAGCATCTCGAAATCCATGCCGACGGCGTGCCAGCAAAGATCTCGGTGGTCGAGCCGACCGGTTCCGAAACGCTGGTCTTCGTGCGTTTCGGCGAGGGCGAGATGGTGGCGCTGTTTCGCGAGCGCCACGACTTCAAGCCCGGCGACACGCTCAATCTCAAGCCGCGCCTCGACCAGGTCCATCTCTTCGACGCCGAGACCGGCAACCGGCTCTGATTTCCAATCGACTTTGACCAAACCTGTTTGACGAGGACTGCCATGCTCAAAGGGATCAACCCATTGCTCAATGCCGATGTGCTCCAGGCGCTCAGGGCAATGGGACACGGCGACGATCTGGTCATCGCCGACACCAATTTCCCCGCCGATTCGGTGGCAAAGCAGACCGTGCTCGGCAAGCTGCTGCGCATCGATGCCTCGGCGGCCGATGTCGCCAAGGCGGTGCTGTCGCTCTATCCGCTCGACACATTCGTCGACGATGCGGCCGCGCGCATGGAGATTGTCGGCAAGCCGGACGAGATTCCGCCGGTGCAAAAAGAGGTGCAGAAGGAGATCGACAAGGCCGAGGGCAAGGCCTGGCCGATGATCTCGGTCGAGCGCTATGCCTTCTACGAGCGCGCCAAGAAAGCCTATTGCGTCATCCAGACCGGGGAGCGCCGCTTCTATGGCTGCTTCGCCTTTCGCAAGGGCGTCGTGCCGCCGGATGCCGAGTAGGGCCATGGCGTCGGGCAAACCTGTCGTCATTCTGGGCGTTTTCGTCGCCGACACCGCTTACCGGGCCGATCGACAGCCGCGCATGGGTGAAACCATTCTTGGTAATTCCTTCAAGCTGGGACCTGGCGGCAAGGGCTCGAACCAGGCGGTGGCGGCAGGCAAGCTCGGCGCGGACGTCACCTTCCTGACCCGGCTTGGCGTCGATGCTTTCGCCGACATGGCCAAGGCGACCTGGGCAGAGGCGAGCGTTAAATCCCCCGTGATCGACACGCCGCAAAGCTATACCGGCGCGGCCTATATCTTCATCGAGGAGACAACCGGCAACAACGCCATCATCGTCAGCCCGGGTGCAGCGATGCTGATCTCGCCTGAAGACATCGAGGCCAACGCCGGCCTGATCGGCGGCGCCGGCGTCTTCGTCACCCAGCTCGAACAGCCGATCGACGCGGCACTGCGCGCACTCGAAATCGCGCGCGGTGCAGGGGTGACCACCATCCTCAATCCGGCGCCGGCGGCCAAGCTGCCGGACCGCATCTACACGCTGTGCGACTATGTGACCCCCAACGAAACCGAGGCCGAGGAACTGACCGGCATCAAGGTTTCTTCGATCGACGACGCTCGCCGCGCCGCCGACAGCCTGCTCAAAAAAGGCGTCGGCTCGGTCATCATCACGCTCGGCGAAAAAGGCGCGCTGCTGCACACGGCCGCTCGGTCCGACCATGTCCCGGTGGTCAATGCCGGCGCAGTGGTCGAAACTACCGGTGCGGGCGATGCCTTCAATGGCGGCCTGGCCGCCGCACTCGCCAAAGGCGTGGAGCCGCTGCAAGCCGTCCGCTTCGCCTGCGCCGTCGCCGGCATTTCGGTGACAAGGCCGGGTACGGCGCCATCCATGCCGACGCTGCAGGAGGTCGAGGCGCTGCTGGCCGAGGGGTGAGGTCGTTGCGGGAGAGATCGAGTTCAGATCCGACCGGATCTTAATTGCCTCATGCAAGACCATGATTCTAGACGATTATGTCACATTTCTCCTGAGGAGAAATGGCGCGAGTGACGGGGCTCGAACCCGCGACCTCCGGCGTGACAGGCCGGCGAAAACGCCTGATTAATCAACGACTGATTCAATTCCTTACGCTCTCGAATTTGCGGGAAAAAGCGCGAAATTGAAACTTGCCTATCAGAACTCCTCGTCAACTCCGCGAGGTATTCACTTTGATCGACGCCTCCGCTGCTGCCAGCCTAGCGGCTGGACCGGGACAGACTGCTCCCGGCGACTTCTGGATCGGCTGGAGACGGCAGATCGATGCGCTCGCTTCCGCCGGATTCCGGGTCATCGTTCCCGACCAGAGGGGCTACAACACCAGTGACAAGCCGAAAGCCATCCGTGAATACACGCTCCCCAAGCTCGTCGGCGTGTCGTTGCCATCGCCGACGCGCTCGGCATCGGAAGGTTTCACCTCCTCGGTCATGACTGGGGCGGTATCGTCGCCTGGGCGGCAGGCGCAAAGCTGCCGCACCGCCTGGAAAGGCTCGTCATCCTGAACGCGCCCCATCCCGAGGTGCTGCTTGCCCATTCCTTGCGATCTCCGACCCAGTTCCTGCGGAGCAGCTATGCGGCCTTTCTTCCAGTTCCCCTTGCTGCCGGAGGCTTTTCTGGGGGCGGGGCGCTCGGCTCTGCTGGCACGGGCGCTCATCAAATCCAGCCGAACAGATGCCTTCACGGCGGAGGAAATCGCAGAGTATCGGCAGGCCTGGGAACGGCCGGGGGCGCTGACCGGCATGCTCAACTGGTATCGGGCGCTGCGCTTCCGCCCAAGCCTGAAGGAGCGGATCACGACGCCGACCCTTGTACTGTGGGGGATGCAGGACCAAGCTCTGGAATATGGCCTGGCCGAGCGCAGTCTGGCCCTTTGCAACGATCGGGGCCTGCAGACGTTCGAGAAGGCGACGCATTGGGTACAGCGCGAAGAGGCCAGCGCGGTGAATGCCGCGCTTCTGGCGTTCCTGGACGGCTGAGATGCCGTTCCGTTCTGCAGGTGGCCTGACTCGCCGTGATCTCCTGACCGTGCTCGCTGCCGCGGTCACAACCCACCACCTTACCTCCTCTGCTGATGCAGCATTGGCAGAGGCCTCAACGGAGCATCCGATGCCACACGTCGTCCTTCTCGGGGATTCGATCTTTGACAACGCTGCCTATGTCGCGCGCGGGCCCGACTTAGTGCGACAGCTGCGGGAGCGCTTGCCGGAGGGGTGGCGTGCAACGCTAAACGCCGTCGACGGCGCCGTCACAAGCGGCGTCGAGCGGCAGCTTGAACGGCTCCCCCAGGATGCTAGCCATCTTGTCGTCAGCGTCGGTGGCAATGATGCTCTTCGTCATGCAGGGATTCTGGAGCAGGGGGCCCGTTCGGTGGCCGAGGTTCTGGACAGGATCAGCGATGTCCGGGAGGAATTCGAGCACGACTACTGTACGATGCTCGAGGGGGCGCTGGGCCAAAACCTACCCACCGCTATCTGCACGATCTACCAGGCGCGCTTTCCCGACCCACAGCGTCGTAGACTTGCCGCAACTGCCCTGACGGTCCTCAACGACGTCATCACCCGGGCGGCGTTCTCGCGCGGTTTGCCGCTCGTCGACCTGCGCTTGGTATCGAATGAGGACGCGGACTTCGCCAATCCTATCGAACCGTCAGTGCAAGGCGGCGCGAAGATCGCGGCAGCCATCGCGGCACTTGTAGTCGAGCACGATTTAGCCGGACGTCGGTCGGTGGTCTTCGTCGGCTGAACGGCGTAATCCCGCCCGACCGTCTGCACTCTCGATGGTCGGGCGACTGAAAGCAACAATTCAGACGGCCAGCACGATCTTGCCTTGAATACTGCCGTCGGCGGCGCGCTCATGTGCGCGCGATGCCTCGGCCAGCGGTAATGTGCTGTCGATGACGACACGCACAAGGCCCTCGTCGAGCAGGCGGGCGGCTTTTGCCAACTGCGCGCCATTGGATCGAACCTGTGTGGATGAGACCGTGATCCCCAGCCTCTCTGTCTCTTCGTGACCAGCGAAGCCCAGTGGGTTGACCAGGAACAGCGCGCCGCCCGGCTTCAGAACATGGAAGAAGCGCTCCATGTCCGCGCCGCCCACCGCGTCGAGGACAAGGTCGACGTCTCGGACGACATCTTCCGCCGCGGTTGTCTTGTAGTCGATGAATTGATCCACGCCGAGATCGCGCATCAGCGCCTCGTTCTTGGCCGATGCCACCGCGATGACGCGAGCGCCCCGCCATTTCGCCAACTGGACGGCCAGATGCCCGACACCGCCTCCGGCACCATTGATGAGCACCGTCTTGCCGTCGAGGGGCACCGGCTCATGCGGTAAGGGCTGGAACGGATTCGGCTCGTCGTGGCCAAGTTCGATCAAGAACTGCCATGCCGTCAGAAGCGACATCGGCGCACCAGCCGCATGAATATGGTCGATGCCGGCTGGTTTCAACGCCACATGCGATGCCGGCACACTGACATAATGCGCGTAGGCATTGCTACCCGTCATCAAGTTATCGGGGAAGCGAACCATTGCGTAGACCTCGTCACCGATGCTGAAATCAGCGACGTCAGCGCCAACCGCTTCAATGACGCCCGACACGTCCGTGCCGAGAATCAGTGGGAAGGACGCGTTGGGTCGCCATTCTGGCGGCAGTGCGCGATAGCCATCCCGCAGATACCAGTCTGGCGGATTAAGCCCGGCCGCCTGGACTCGGACAAGCACCTCGCCGGGCTTCACACCCGGCCTAGGCGCGTCTTCGTACACCAGCATCTCGGGACCACCGAATGCGTGCAGACGGACTGCCTTCATGTTATCGCTCATTGGTGAAATCTCCGCTCATCCATGTCATTGGAGCGAATCTAGCGGCATGACCGCCGGTTGATAATCGGTGCCGATGGCGGTTAAGTAATGCCATGGCGGAACATATCACTTTGGATCGGCTCACTGGCATCATCGCCTTCGCGCGTGCGGGATCGCTGGGCAGCTACACGGCAGCGGCGCGCGCGCTGTCGATTTCCCCGTCGGCGGTCAGCAAGAGCGTCCAGCGGCTCGAGCGGCATTTAGGAGTGTCGCTGTTTACCCGTACAACGCGCTCGCTCACCTTCACGCCCGAAGGGCGCGACCTGCATGAGCGCGCGCTGCGTCTGCTACGCGAGGCGGAGGAAATAGAGCAGGCGGCAATGACCGCGCGCTCCGAACCATCGGGCACGTTGCGCGTGGCCGCGTCGCTGCCGATCGGACTGCATCTGATCGCTCCGGCTTTACCGGCTTTCCGTCGGCTCCATCCGAACCTGATCGTCGATCTCAGGCTGGGTGACCAGATGGTGGACATGATCGAGGAAGGGATCGATGTCGCCATACGCATCGGTGATCTGGCTGACACCCGGCTACTATCACGCAAGCTCGCACCCCATCGGCTTTGCTGCTTCGCCTCGCCAGCCTATCTCGAGGAACGCGGCACACCGACCCATCCCGATCACCTGGAAGGGCACGACACCGTCAACCTTCGATATCAGAGCACAGGCCAGGCCTTTCGCTGGCCCTTCCGGATTGGCGACCGTGAAATCGAGATCGTGCCCAATTCCGGTGTGGTCGCCGATGCCAGCGATGCCGTGCTCATCATGCTGGCAGCCGGCGGTGGGATAGGCATAGGCGCCTCCTTCATGGCGGCTCCCTATGTGAAGCGCGGCGAACTGGTCCCAGTGCTGTCCACGTTCGCGGTCGAGCGAAACAATGTCACCGTGCTCTGGCCGGCAAGCCGACGCGCCAACCCCGCCGTGCGCGCCTTTCTGACCATGCTCGACGCCGCTTTCACTCTGCGAATGGCAGCTTCAAGCATCGACTGATCTGGCGCGGAAGGGTCGCTAAAGGGCGAAAGCGGTCAATCACTGCTGATTGGCTGAACGGCAGCTATTCTGGGCACAACGTCCAAAAGCTGCTATTCCGTTTCGGCCCCACTACAGGCCGCCCCTCCTCGTCGAATAGCATTAGACTAGTTGATCGGCTACAACGACCTAGAGTGCTAGCACGGGGAGGGCACATGTCGGCGAGTGCTTACGCATTGACTGGCTTCATCTCGTGGGCGCTGGCCCTGCTGATCGTGATGGAAGTTATCCGGAGCTACCTGGTGATCTCTGGGCAAGTCCCGGCAAACGGCTTTACGCCAGATAACGGAGCCCTCTCCCCGTTTATGCGGAGGTTAGCCCGTGCCCACGCCAACTGCATTGAAGGGCTTCCAATCTTCGGAGGTCTGCTCGGAGTCGCGATCATCATTTCAAAGACAGATGTCACGGATCCCTTGGCCTCCACGATGTTAGGCGCACGTATAGTGCAGTCGGTGATCCACCTCGTCTCAACCAGCCAACTCGCGGTCAGTCTCAGGTTCACCGCGTTCGCTGTGCAAATGGTGATTGGTGCGTATTGGTGCTGGTTGCTGTTGATCTGAAGAGTGGCGGAGCCCCGACGCAAAAGTGGGCCACCTCGATTCCGGGAGCCTTGGCAAACCCACTCCGGATCGTGACCCGAAAGACTGTCCCTTTTGACAGGCGAGCGAACCGCAAAACTGGCAGTGGCAAAACCGCCGTTGAGGCATGATATTGCCGTTGGATTTTGGGGCTACTCCCCAGCTTCGGAGAAGGATCGGCGTTCAGAGAGCAATTTGCACGCCTGGGCGCTGCGGCGCTCCCCAGCTTTTGGCCACACGCACGCCCTGCAAACGCTCGGGCTCAAGAGCGCCTGGCAGCGGAGCAGAGAATTGTTGGACTTTGTGAGTGTTAGAGGGAGAGGAACTGAGATTCAACCTTCTCCACCTGCACTTGTTCCTTGCACGCTGGCCTCAGCAGCACCTAATCCTGCCACCCAACCTGGAGGAGCAAGCCAGTGCTACCGAGCTGTGTAGACACCGATCGGCTCGCGCTGTAGCCATAGGCCTCCGCCCGTCGGGGTTCACCGGCGCCGGGGTGGGGGGCCGGCCTAGTGGGGGCCCAGCAACGCGCACGTCAGCCTGGCTATCTTTCGAGTCGCCGGGTCCGGTGACCGCCAGATCGTCAGGCTGGATTATACCCGACAAATCTTGATAGTCTGCCGTTCTGGGGGTCGCACGATGAACGAGGTTGAAAAGCTGGCCGTCGAGGTTGTCGCGACCGGCCTTGGCTGGCCCGAGGGCCCGACGGTGCTGCCCGATGGCCGAATTGTCATCGTCGAAAGCTATCGCAGCCAGCTGACGGCCATAGATCGCGACGGAAGTGCTCGCCAGTTCGCGTATGTTGCCGGAGCGCCCAACGCCTGCGTTCTCGGATCGGATGACCTGCTCTATGTCTGCCAGAACGGCGGCACGACCGGACCTTGGCGGGCCGCGGACATGACGACGCCATCGATCCAGCGGGTTGCCGAAGGCGGAAAGCCGGAAATCCTGCTGAGCGAAGTCGCGGGCATTCGGCTCAATGGGCCAAACGATCTTGTATTTGCTGCTGACGGTCGGCTCATCTTCAGCGATCCCGGCACATACAACCCGGGGAATCCGGACCCAAGCTACATCTTTGCCGTCAACCCCGACGGCAGTGCGTACCTTGCTCTCGGCTTCGACAAGCCGACCTTCCCCAATGGTGTGGCGATCGAAGCCGACGGCTCGATCATTTGGGGGGAGTCCTATACGGGGCGCGTCAAGCGGCAGCGTCCGGATGGTTGCGTCGAAGACCTGGGCCGCTTGCCTGGGCCCAATCCGATTCCGGACGGGCTGAAGGTCGGAGCCGATGGCCGCCTTTATGTCACGGATATTGCCGCCAACGGCATTCACGTTCTGAAGCCCAACGGCACAGCGGAAGGTTTCTTCGTCTGCGGCAAGGCAACGACCAACTGCGTCTTCTCGGGCGAGATGCTTTGGGTGACAAATGCCGGCGTGCTGGCGACCGGCAGCGATCCCTCCTTTGAGGGAACACTCTCCTGCGTGCGTGTTCCGGGAGGCGGTGGACCGACGCATCATGGTCGCATCGGCGGAAAGCAACCGTGAGTAGCTCCTCGTCCGCCTCAAACACAGGCGATGACCGCGGTGCCGGCGGTGCGGCATCGTCTGCTCCGATGGCGGCGTTGAAGCGCCTGTACAGCGTGGCCGCGGTCCGCGTCGCCGCGCGGCGGACTTTGCCACGCCCGGTGTTCGACTTCGCCGATGGCGGTGCCGAGGATGAGCGAACGCTGCGCCGGAACGAGCAAGCTTTCAACGAGGTTGCCATTCTGCCGCGACCACTCAACGGTGCAACGACGCGAGACCTTTCCCTTGACCTCTTCGGCGCGAAACTTGCCATCCCGCTGGGCATCGCGCCAACCGGCCTGGCTGGGCTGTTCTGGCCCGACGGCGAGCGCGCAGCCGCCCGAGCCGCAGCGGCCGCAGGGACATTCTACTGCGCCAGCCACGGATCGGTCTGCACGCTGGAGGATATAGCAGCCACCGGAAGTAGCCCACGGTGGATGCAGGTGTTCGTCTATACCGATCGCGGCTTCACCCGAGAAATGGTGGATCGGGCGCGTGCCTCAAGCTACGACGCGCTGGTGCTCACCATTGATAACCAGATGCTTGGCAACCGTGAACGCGACATCCGCAACGGTTTTGCCATCCCGCCGCGCTTCGGTGTGGCCGGAACCCTCGCGGCCGCCACCAAGGCGGCGTGGCTTCTTCGTATGCGCACCCGACTCCCGAAACTGACTTTCGGCAACTACGCGCGCCCCGGCGAGACGGCGACGGTCGGTGCACTGGCGGGCCGAATGGCCGCAATGCTCGATCCCGGACTCTCCTGGGCCGATGTCGACTGGCTGCGCACTGTCTGGTCCGGACCGTTGTTGCTGAAAGGCGTCCTGCATCCCAGCGAAGCCGCCGAGGCTGTAGCCCGAGGAATCGACGGCATCATCGTATCCAATCATGGGGGACGTCAGCTTGACGGCGCCGCCGCATCCCTGGACGCGTTGACGGCGGTTGTCGCGGCTGTCGCCGGCCGCGTACCAGTGCTTATCGACGGCGGCATCAGGCGAGGCTCTGACGTCGTCAAGGCCCTGGCGCTCGGCGCCTCGTGCTGTCTGATTGGGCGGCCGCAGTTGTGGGGGCTCGCGGTCGCCGGCGAGGAGGGGGTACGCCACGTGCTCGAACTCTACCGCAAGGAGATCGACCGCGTCATGGGACTGATGGGCGCGCGGAGCCTGCGCGACCTCGGGCCGGACTGTATTTCGTTCGTTCAGGGAATGGGGCCGCTACATGATTGAAGACCCACCACTGCTCACCATCAAGCGCCGTTTCGAACGGCCCGCAGCAGAAATCATCAGTGCTTTTGCGGGCGTGCCGGTTAGCCAGGTCGTAGACGCGATGGGGGGACGCGGCGCCTTGCATTATGCGATCAAGCCACTGTCGCCAGCTACTGCGACGATGGTCGGCGTCGCCGTGACCTGTCACTGCGGTCCCGCCGACAACCTCGCCCTGTTTGGAGCACTGGATGCCGCAGCAAGTGGCGATGTCATCGTCGCGGCCACCGACAGCTTTGCCGGTACCGCGGTAACTGGCGATCTCGTGCTCGGCATGGCGCGCAACAAGGGGGTCGCCGGCTTCATCACTGACGGCCTGGTGCGCGACGTTGTCGGGATCGAGGCGGTCGGGTTGCCGGTTTACTGTGCCGGGGTCATTGCGAATTCGCCTGCGCGAAATGGTCCAGGCACGGTCGGATTCCCGGTGGTGGTGGGAGGAGTGACTATCTCGCCGGGAGACATACTGGTCGGCGACCGCGACGGTGTCGCCGTGGTGCCTCGCCTGGAGGCTGAGACTGTGCTGGCCCGGCTCTCCGCCATCAGGGCGGCTGAGAAAACTCTTGATGGCCTGGTGCGGCAAGGTCTCGAGATGCCCGACTTCGCCAAGGTCGTCCTCAAATCGAACAGGGCGCGTTTCGTTGACTGAGATGTGAGCTTCTCTAGCTGCGGGACATATGAAGCGCAACACGATTTCGTCCTTCCGATTTGGCACGAAACAGAGCCAAATCGGCGGCATTGACGAAATCGTTTGGCGTCTCGTTCTCGGTGGGCACCGCTGTTGCGACGCCGACGCTGATGGTCACGCGATCCGGGCCGTGGGGTATGTTCAACTCTCGCACGCTCTGGACGAGCCGCTCGGCGATCGCACTGGATTGTTCCAGTATGGTGTCGACCAGCACGATGACGAACTCTTCGCCTCCGTACCGCGCAGCGAGATCGGTGGAGCGGCCGGAACCGCTCTGGATTACGCGGGCGATTTGCTTCAGCACATCGTCGCCGGCCATATGGCCATAGGTATCGTTGTATCGTTTGAAGTTATCGGCATCGATCATCAACAGCGACAGTGGGGACTGTGCGCGAAAAGCGCGTTTCCATTCAGCCGCCAGATATTCGTCAAAATAGCGCCTGTTACCGAGACCTGTCAGGCCATCGATCCGCGTCAGACGTTCAAGCTCTAGATTTGCACTGATCAGCTGTCGCTGGCTTTCCCTCAGCGCTCGGTGTGCCGAGTCTCGCTGGACGTGATCCAGATAGGCCCGCGTGTGATATCGAATGCGTGCAATCAACTCGATACGATCCGGCAGTTTGACGAGATAGTCGTTCGCGCCCGCAGCGAAGGCTTCGCCCTTGGTGGCTGGATCTTCCTTGCTCGACAGCACAATGACTGGAACCGCGCGTGTCGACGCATGCTTCCTGTATTCTCGCACCAGATGTAGCCCATCCACCCCGGGCATGACGAGATCCTGCAGGATGACGGTTGGCTTTACCTCATCCGCGACCGTCATCGCTCTCAACGGGTCGGTGCAGAAGTGTAAGGAAATATCGGGCTCGTTGGCTAGGGCGCGCCTGACCGCCTCGCAAACCATGATCTGATCATCGATGAGCAGAACCATGGATGAATAGTTATCTGCGAGTGGCGGGACCAACTCTGGTTCTTGCGTCATCGGAAGGGGCCTTTCACGTGGAGCGCTCGCAGGCTTCGATTATACGTGAGCCGATCGCACCCAAAGGAAGAATATCAACAGCCGCGCCGATGTCGGCGGCGGCCTTCGGCATGCCATAGACGGCACTGGTTGCTCTATCCTGCGCGATTGTGAGATGTCCCTTGTCACGGAGCTGTCTCAGCCCGCGCGCACCATCTCTGCCCATGCCTGTGAGCAGAACACCAATCACCGAGCCAGGCCACCATTGCGCCGCACTTTCGAAGAACACATCTACCGACGGCCGATAAACATTGTCCTTGGGGCTGGGCGTATAGCCAAGTTGCTGAGCTGACTTGAAAACCAGATGATCCGCAGAACTGGCAACGAGAACGGTGCCCGCTTGTGGACTATCCCTTTCCCCCGCCGGACGGATCGGGAGACGCGTATGCTGCCCTAGCCAATCAACAAGGCCTGGAACGAACTGAGCATCGAGATGCTGGACGAGCACAATCGCGCCGCGAAAATCAACGGGAAACGCGCTCAGGACTGCGGCAACGGCAGCCGGCCCGCCCGCAGAGGCGCCGATTGCTATCACGTGTCGAGTTGACGGCTCAGCCGCACGTGACATCCGCCTTTTTGCCTGGGTAGGCGCATCGCCGATCAACTTGCCTATCGTTCGTATCTTGTTCGTCAAAAGCCGGGCGGATTGCGAGGACGCGTTGCCTTCGATGCCCACTGACGGAATATCGACTGCGTCAAGCGCGCCATGACCCATTGCTTCGTAGACGCCGGCGAGGTTGGCTTCGATACTGGCGGTCACCAGCAAGATTGAGCACGGGGTTTCCGCCATGATTCTGCGGGTCGCTTCCACGCCGTCCATCTCTGGCATCGCTAGATCCATGAGTATCAGATCCGGCAGATCACGTCTGCAGACCTCGACCGCCTCACGCCCATTAGTCGCGATCCACGCGACCTGATGTTCGCCGGTCAACAGAACCAGTCGACGCAGAAGTTCAACCGCCATCGGCATGTCGTTAACTACGCCGATTCTCATTCGCTGGCTTCCAATCTCGATCTCATTCAGCCGCCTCGCCAATCATGTCCACGACGGCATGGATCAGCGCCTCGTCCTGAAAACTACTCTTGGTCAGATAATAGTCCGCACCTGCGTCGAGCCCGCGCGCGCGATCTTCTTCCCGATCCTTGTATGAAACGATCATAATGGGTGTGTTCTTGAGATCAGCGTCCTTTCTGATCAAACTCACCAGCTCGATGCCATCCATGCGAGGCATGTCGATGTCGGTGACGACGAGATCGAAAGGACCAGACCGGACGGCATTCCACCCGTCCATGCCGTCTACCGCCACTTCGACCTCATAACCGTAATTGCCGAGCATCTTGCGCTGGAGTTCGCGAACCGTCAGTGAATCGTCAATCACGAGCACGCGCTTGCGCCTGCTCGCTTCGGGACCGCCCGCGGCGCGCCGAAGAGCTCGAAATCCGCTGGACGATGCAAGCTTTTCCACCGATCGGATCAGATCGTCGACGTCGAAGATCAGAACAGGCGAACCGTCTTCCATCAGGGCCGCTGCGCTGATGTCCTTGATCTTGGCAAACCGTGGATCGAGAGGTCTGATCACTAACTCGCGTTCCCCGAGAAAACGGTCAACGATCAGGCCGTACGCATCGCCCCGACCCGCATCCACGACGACGACCGATAGTTCGTTCGGTTCCGATCCGGGCTCACCTCGATCGAGCACCTCGCGAGCGGTGACCAGCCCGATCTGTCGATCGTTCAATCGAAAATGCGGCCGGCCCTGCAGGACGTTGATCTCCGTCCGCTGCAGTTTCAAAGTCTTGGAAATGGCAGCGAGTGGAAAAGCATAGGGCTCTCCATCGACATCGACGAGCAGCGTGCGCAGGACCGACAATGTCAGCGGCAATTGCAGTTGAAATCGGGTTCCGTGGCCAAATTCTGAGGAGACGCTTGCGACTCCCCGGACTTCCTTCGTCATGGCTTGCACTGCATCGAGCCCCACACCGCGACCTGAGACGTCGGTAAGGCCCGCTTTCATGGAAAAGCCTGGCAGAAACAGAAATGCGAGCAATTCGCTTTCGCTGAGTGTTTCAGCACTTTCCCTGGTTGCAAGTTGCCGGGCGACGACGGTCTCGCGCAGCTTCGAGAGCTCTATCCCCCTGCCGTCGTCCACCACGGCTATCTGCAGCAGCCCGGCATTGTGCCTCGCTTCGAGCCTGATGAGCCCCTCTTCGGGTTTGCCCATCGCGAGGCGCTCCTCAGGCGGTTCAAGCCCATGGTCTACAGCGTTGCGCAGAAGGTGCCCCAAAGGGGCATCGAGCTGCTCGAGGATATCGCGGTCGATGCCGGTCGAGCCGCCTACGATCTCCAGTCGCACCCGCTTGCCAAGGGTACGGCCGAGGTCGCGGATCATTCTCGCATAGTGTCGCACGCCGTCCTCAAAAGGCCGCATCCGGCTCGCCAACGTTTCGTCGTACAATCTGTTGGCAAGATCGGTCGCTTTCCGATCCACTGAATCCAACTCATCGAAACGCTCCGCCAGGAACGCTTGGCTCAACCGAAGCTTTCGCTGCGCTTCAGCCAGCGCCTCCACCACCGCCGCATCGTTTGAAACCGGCGGCAGCACTGCATGAAGATTGTCGAATGCACTTGCGAGGTCCGATTGAAGTCGCTTCAGCCGTAGCAGCCCGTCAGCGAATGGCCTGAGCCGCCGAGCTTCCATCAGCGACTCGCCAGCCAGCCCGAGCAATCGGTTCAGGCTGTCTGCCGTCACCCGAACCATTCTATCAGAGCTGATGCTGCCGTGGGCTTGCGGCACCGCCCCAACGAGGAGGTTCGCTGAAGAGGTCGTCGCCAGTTGCTCCTGGGCATGATCTGGAGTTGCGAAATCAGCTGCAGAATCTTGGGGCCCGGGCTTTGCCTGGGGGAGGGACAACCCCTCGAACTTCGCGAGAAAGGTTTCGACTTCTGAGTTGGCGCTCTCGCTCGATGATCCCGATGCGATCAATTTCAAAAGGTCAGAACCTTGCAGAAGCGCGTCTATATGCTCCCGTCGCACCCTCAGATGCCCGCGTTGCGCTGCGACCAGGCAGTCTTCCATCGCATTTGCAACTTTGACTGCGGGCATCAGGTCGATGATGCGGGCAGCTCCTTTCAGGGAATGCGCGGCACGCATGCATGCTTCCAGGGCGTCGGCGGCGATAGGATCGCGTTCGAGTGCCAGAAGTCCAGAGGTCAGAGCCCGTGACTGCGTCTCCAGTTCGGCCTGGAAGAGGCTGAGCATCGAAACCTGGCTGAAGTCTTCATCTGTCATGCGATGCTCCGATCCAGCATCGTGAGCAGTTGTCGTGGATCGAGACAGCCAACGGCTCGTCCTTGCCATGGCAGCACGGCAACCGTAGCGGCAGACAGTGCCTTCCCAATCATGGCCGGAACAGCGAGAGTGTCGCGTTCCTGGTACCGATGTAAGCCGTGGATCTCATCAACCATAAAAGCAACCCGCTTGTCGCGCTCGCCTACCACGACAAGGCGGCGAAATACCTTGGTTCGCGTGCCTTGTTCCCCTTCCTTGCGCTCGTCTATCCCGAGCAATTCGGCCAGGGAAAGGCAAATGAGCAATTCACCACGGACATTCGCAATGCCGAGCAGTGCACTGTTCCTGCGATGTGGAAGTGAATGAACGCGACGAGACTCAGCCACTTCATGAAAAATACCGACTGGAAGTGCCAGCCATTCCTCCCCCAAACGGAAGAGAACGGCCGTCTGCAGCGCGTCGTTGTCTGCCGAATCGATCCCTGCACGACCAGCGTTGTCAGGCCATTCGTCGCGAGATGCCGAGGGAGCTGCACGGTCGAGGAGGCGTCGTGCGATCTTCTTGTAGGTCGGGCAATTGCGGCAGTGGAGATGCTGCTCTAGTAGCGGACATGACTTGTCACCCCGTACGCCTATTTGCCGCCAGCAGTCGTTGATTTCGATCTGCTCCACCGGCTGAGCGATCCTTGTCGAAGCCGCCATCAACTGCCGCTCCTTTTCTGGACCCGACCCAGCCGGCCGGCCAGCGCCTCGGCGCCGTTATGGTCGCCTTGCTTGCTAAGCAGCAAGGCCAGATGGACAAGAGCTTCTCGATGATTTGGCGCGAGATAGAGCGCCTTGCGATAACTTTGCGCGGCTTCGGGTGCAGAACCATCCGCATCCTGGACGAGGCCCAGCAGGTAGAAGATTTCTGCGGAAGGACCGAACTCCCTGAGATGCGCCAGGGCGACCTCCTGTGCCTCCTTTACGCGTCCTGCATTGGCGATCCGTTCAACCGCGATGAGGCTTTCCGAGGCGCGTGCAAGCGGCTTGGCCGGAGCCTGCCCGCGGCGTTCATTGCCAATTGTCGGTCGGAACGGACGAAGAGGCTCGCTCTTGTTGACCTTAGGGCTTGGCGTCCGCACCGGGACGGCGGCCGAAACCTTCGGTGCCGTGGTCTTGACGGGCTCCGATTTCAGAAAGGCGAAGGCCAATGGCCATTCAGCGGAAAGAAAGCCATGCACCCTTGGAAGAGCTGCTTCCGCCGGACCGACCAGAAGAAGTCCGTCTTTGGCCAGCAGGTCCTTCAGGCAGATCAATGCGCGATCCTGCAGCTCTCGATTGAAATAGATCAGCAAATTGCGGCAAAGCAGGATGTCATAGACCTCTTGCCCGAAAGGCGCGTGAGAACCGAACAGGTTTCCTACCATGAACCGAACCTGTTTCAGCACCCCAGCAACAGGCCGCAACCCGCCCTCGGCCGCTTCGAAATAGCGATCCTTGAATTCTAAATGGCTGCCGCGAAACGAATTGCGGCCATAGATGGCGTGTTCAGCCGTCGCGATATTGCGGCTGCTGACGTCCACGCCATCGATCTTGAACTCATGCGCCTCAAAGCCGGCATCGAACATGGCCATGGCGACCGAGTAAGCCTCTTCGCCGGTTGAACATGGCAGGCTCAGGATTCTTATCGGCTGAGCAGGCTTGTGCGCGCGCGCATGCCGCGCCAGCATCGTGAACGCTTCTCGGTCGCGAAAGAACCAGGTCTCTGGGATCACCACCGCATTGATCAGCTCCTGCAGCTCCTGCGAGGAACCGGCCAAGTGTTGCCTATAGGCCTGAGGGTTGGTTATCCGGCATGCTTCCATCCGTTCTCTGACCGCCTGACGAACCACTGTCGGACCAACGCTGGCACTGTCCAGTCCAATGGTTTCCGTCAGGAGCTTTTCTATTGCTCCGGTCATTGATCACCTATTGCCGCCTGGCGGAGCAAAGCGGTACGAATCTCTTCCGAAAGCAGCGCTTCCACTTTGACCCACTGAATGATCTCCAAACCATCGGAAGCCACCGGCCCAAGATAGGGCGGGGTTCCTGGTTCCAGTCCGAACGGCGCGAAATCGGCCGGGTCTCGCTCGATCGTATCCGTCACCCGTTCCGCGATCAGCCCCAGCAGGCGTCGCTCGCCATCATCCGCCGGATAGCGCGTCACAACGATCCGGGTGCTCAACAGGCGCTCCGATGGTCGGCCAAGCGCAAGAAGGGTGACATCGATCAGGGGGATGGGTATTCCGTTATAGCTGACCAAACCCACCACACCAGTTGGCGCACCCGGAAGAACTTTCACGTCGATATAGGGCAGCACCTCTTCAATTTTGTGGACATCGATCAAGTAGCGATCCGGACCCATGCTGAAGGCGAGGAATAGCATTGTCACCTCCTACTGCCGGCTCGCTATGCTCGTAGCTTGAACCTCGATATGCTACTTCGCATGCCGCCTGAGACTTGATTGAGCTCGTCGATCGCGAGCGTCGATTGCTGAAGGGACTCGACTGTTTGCTGAGCTGCCTCGCTTAGCTGGGTTAGCGTGTCGCTGATCTGCCCCGCGCCGGTCGCCTGTGCTTGCATGCCTTCATTGGCGACTTCGAAACGTGGCACCAGCCCCTGAACCTGCTGAATGATCTCGAAGAGTTGCCCGCCGACCTGCTGGATGTCCTGCATACCCCGACGGACCTGCTCGGAAAACTTGTCCATGCCCATCACCCCGGCCGCGACTGCCGACTGGATGTCCTTGACCATTTGCTCGATATCGTAGGTGGAGACAGCTGTCTGGTCCGCGAGCCTTCGGATTTCCGTCGCCACCACTGCAAAACCCCGGCCATACTGGCCTGCCTTCTCCGCCTCGATGGAAGCGTTGAGCGACAACAGGTTCGTCTGATCGGCCACTTTGGTGATGGTCGTCACCACCTGATTGATGCTGCCGGCTTTCTCGCTCAGGATCGCCAGTTTGGAATTGATCGCGCCAGCCGCTTCCATGACCTGCTGCATGGTTTCTTCCATACGGGTCAGCCCCGCTTGCCCCCCGCCAGCCACGGCAGCGGTTTGTTCGGCAACTGTGGAGACCTCGTTCATCGTGCGGACCAGTTCGTTTGATGTGGCGGAGATTTCCTTGGCTGTCGCTCGGATTTCTGTTGTGGTCGCTGCGATTTCAGTCGCAGTTGCCTGCTGTTGCTTGGAGGTGGCGGCGATCTCAGTTATCGACGTGCCGACCTGTATGCTGGACCTTTGAACCTGACCAATGAGGGTTGTGAGATCGTCCGCCATTGCGTTGAAGCCGTCGGCAAGCACGCTGAATTCGTCTCGGCGCCTCAGATCGAGCCGTTCGCTGAAGTCGCCTTGCCGCATCAATTGAACCGCGTCGACCAAACGGGTGAGCGGACCTGTAATGGCGCGAAACAGCTGGTAACCCAAAAGAAGGGCTAGCCCGAGGGCTATCAACAAGCCAACGCTCAAACCGACTTCGGCCGTTCTGACGATCGAGCTGATCCGCTGCGTCGCGCTGTTTGCCTCGCCTCTGTGATCCTCAACCATGGCCTGCAGAGCGGACTGCAATTTTACAAAGATCGGCTCTACTTCGTTCTTGATAGCTGGGCTTTCATTGGGAGTTTCACCTTTCGACAAGGCAGCCCGGCTTGTTTCCAGCACAGCAGTTTCAGCCAGACGGAATTGGTTGGCGAGTTGTTTGACGGCTGCATAATTCTGCTTGTCGATATCGGAGACGATCGTTGCCTCATAGTCGTCCATCGACCGCTGCACCTGGTTGCGATTGGTCGTGATCGCGTTTTCAACCGTGCTTCTGTCTGACGGGTTGTCCTGAAGGGCATATTCCTGAAGCAGACTATGGGCCGCCATCTGGCCCGTCATGATCTCGGTACTGTGATAAAGGTCCGGAAGGATGCCCTTCTCGACCTCAGTCGCCTCCTCCCCCGCCTGAAGAAACCAGGCGTACGCGATGAGGGCTATCACGGACATGACCACCAGAACGGCTGCGAAACTGACGAGGATGCGGTGGCGTATTGTCAGACTCTTCATGGAACCGGTTCACCAATGGGGGGCATCGTGGGCTGCGCGACAAGCGCTCGTTCCGACATATTCGAAAAGGTGCGTCGAAAAGCGGTAGTCTGATGCTGAATGGTTTCTTTTCCGTTCCATAGCTAATGATGGCGAGGCGGCTCGCCAATCGGCGCCGCCAGAAGCGGTGGTCAAAGGACGACTGCCGTCCACGCACATCAGCCCGAGATCGGCTGGATGGCACGCCGCGTCAGGAGGAGCGTGGACGAGCTGCTTGAGGCCACGAATTGAATGACTGCTTAGGCCAGGTCGAGGCAAGAAAGCCGACGTCCTGCTTGCTGCCCCTAAGCTGCCAGGCGGGAACGCGCCTCATATCAGCCGTCCAGCATGATCGTCGCACTGAAAGCGGATCGCCGAAACCACATGTCGCAAACTGGCCAGCGCGTAGATTGGCGCCGAGTACGGGTTCGACATGCGCAGGTGACGATAACTAAATGGCAAGCGCCCCCGCCTGAGGCCCCTCAGGACTAAAATGATCTTGAGACAGTTTCAAATGCGCATCCTCAAGCGGCGGCCGCCAACCGCACAAGGATGAGCACAACGTGACGAGCGCTCTGGAGCGTAGAGGGGACTAACCCGACAATCCCTTCCTTTGCGACATTGCGGCGGGGAAAAAGATTACGAGATGGAGCAGGCGTATTGCCAAAGGGGTCCAGCAGCGAGAGTTCGCGTTTTCCGCCTCGGCTGTGAACCCGCTTCCATTCGCTGATCTTGCTCAGGTCGAGGTCTACTTGCCATCGAGGGCTCATGTCCCAGCTCATAAGCAGGCGGTTGGGTAGGTCTCGGCCAGCACACGGCCCGGTGGCACTCCTGGGGTCCACACCGCAGGTTCAAACTGACCACCGACCCAGGGTTCGAAGACGTTCCCGATCGGAACACCGAGCAGATTGTGCTCGCTCTCCCTCAAGTTACTGAAATCTTCGTGAAGACATTGAAGGCGTCGCAAAGGACGCCTCGACAACGACGGAGTCGCTTTAAGGGCCCGGCCACCGGATGCTTAGATCTCGTTGACAAGGGGTGCTATGGGATCATAACGTACCTAATTGGTATAACAGGTATGCCACATGATCGGAGTTCTGATCAAACAGCGGAAGCTTTCGGACGAGGTGGCAGCGCACCTCGAGCGGATGATCCGAGAGGGAGAGTTGGCCGAAGCCGACCGTCTCCCATCTGAACGGGAACTCATGCGGCAGTTCGGGGTAGGGCGGCCTTCCATCCGTGAGGCCCTGCTGCATCTGAGCAAAATGGGCCTTGTCGAGATAAAATCGGGGGAGCGTGCCCGCGTCACTCGACCCACTCCTCAATTCGTGATCGACGCCCTTTCAGGGCCGGCTCGGCACATGATTTCGGCGCCGGGAGGGGTTCACGACTTCCAGAGCGCGCGGCTGTTTTTCGAGGTCGGTCTTGCCCGCAACGCCGCTGTGCATGCTACCCCGGAAGACGTTGAAAGCCTCAAGGAGGCGCTCGAACTCAACCGGCAGTCGATCGGCGATCTGGCGCGCTTCGAGCGCACGGACGTAGACTTCCATTACGTGCTGGCGGTAATCACCCGCAATCGGATCTTTACAGCTATTCACGCGGCCTTAGCTGAATGGTTGCTCGAACAGCGTCGCACCACATTGGCCAAGGGTGAAGACCGCAAGGCTTACCAGGCTCATCGCGAAATCTTCGAGGCCGTCGCCGCGCGCGATCCAGACGCGTCAGAGGCGGCCATGCGCAGCCATCTCGAATATGTGGCCAAGCGGTATCTGCAACTTGCGAGGCCCAAGTGATGACCGGATTTGTCGTCTGGGTCGATTTCCGCCTGAGGCCTGGTGCCCGGGACAGATTCCGAGAACTTGTCGACGCCAATGCGACCGCCTCGATGCGCACCGAGGCCGGCTGCCGCCGCTTTGACGTGACGGAGGCGCGCGGCGAACTGGATCGGGTCCTGCTCTATGAGATTTACGATAGCGAGGCCGCATTCGAGGACCACTGCCGCACCGCTCATTTCGACGAATTCAATACGCAGAGCGCGCCGCTCGTCGTGACCAAGTTGGTGACGACCTGCGACCTCGTTCTTGAAGCCACGCATTGAGGCGAACATAGGCGGATTGGCCCATTGGGGCGAACGGGAGGAAGTGCATGTCGGAGCCAAGTCTCAGGGCGTTAGTTTCTCACAGGCGGGTCAAGCTCGGCACGCTCGTCGCCGAGTTCGCCACGCCGGGAATCGGTCACATCCTGAAGTCCGCTGGCTGCGATTTCGTCTTTTTCGACATGGAGCATTCGGGATTTAGCTTGGAAACGCTGAAGAGTGCGATCCGTTATTTCGAGGCGGCCGATCTGCCGGTCATGGTGCGTGTGCCGTCGCAGGACTACCATTTCCTCGCCCGCGCCATGGACATGGGCGCCGAAGGCCTGATCGCGCCGATGGTGAGCAGCGTCGAACAGGCGCAGCACATCATCAACTCCATGAAGTACCACCCTGCCGGCGCCCGCGGTGTGGCGCTGCAGATCGCTCATGACCGCTACCGCCCAGGCTCGGTCGCTGATAAATTCGAGGCCGCCAACAAGCGCTCCACGTTCATCTGCCTGATCGAGACCGCCGACGGCGTCAAGAACATTGACGGCATCGCGGGACTGGACGGGGTTGATTGTCTTTGGGTCGGACATTTCGATCTGTCCGTCTCGCTCGGCATTCCTGGCGACTTCGCCCACCCCACTTTCACTGCTGCAATGGCCAAAATCGTTGCCGCCGCCAAGAAGCACAACAAATCGCTTGGACGCTTGGTGCCCAACGTCGCCCAGGGACACGAGTTCTACGCACAGGGCTTCGATTTCATTTGTTATTCAGGCGACGTTTGGGTCCTGCACGACGCGATCGCCGACGCGGTTTCCAAGATCCGGGCCGGGTGCCAATAGGAGCGGAGGAGACGATGGACAGCGTGAAATTCAGGGTGGCGCTTTCCGGTGATTTCCGCAGGCCGGACGGCTCGCCGACCTACCCAGATTTCGATCTGGAACCGCTGCGCAATGCGACAGGTGTCGAGATGGTGTTCCTCGAGTCAAACAGTCCGCTTCGCGCCGACCAACTTGAGGATTTCGATGCGCTGATCCTCCTCGCCCATCGTTTCGATGCCACGAGTGTCCCCAGGAGCGGCCGCCTGGCCGTCGTTGCCCGCTTCGGGGTCGGCTACGACACTGTCGACGTTGAGGCATGCACCGCAGCCGGTATTGCCTTGGTCATCACGCCCGATGGCGTGCGACGGCCCGTCGCCGTATCCGTCATCACCTTCATGCTGGCGCTGACCGGCAAGCTGCTGACAAAGGACGCGCTCACCCGCAAAGGGTCTGTTGGTTTTGAGAAGCGCTCCGAACATATGGGGGTCGGCCTCGTCGGGCGTACGCTTGGGTCGCTGGGCATCGGCAACATCGGTGCCGAGGTCTTCCGCTTGGCGAAGCCCTTTGACATGCAATTCATTGCCCATGACCCGTTTGCCGACAAGGGGGTCGCTGCCGACCTGGGCGTCGAGCTGGTCGGGCTGGAGGATCTGTTTCGCTGCGCCGACGTGCTGTCGGTGAGTTGCCCCCTGTCGCCCCAGACCCACCACATCGTCAATGCGGAGCGGATCGCGCTGATGAAGCCGACAGCTTACCTGATCAACACCGCGCGCGGCCCGATCGTCGACCAGAAAGCGCTGACGCAAGCGCTGCAGGAGCGCCGCATCGCCGGCGCCGGTCTCGACGTGCTGGAACAAGAGCCTCCCGAGGCAGACGATGCGATCCTCAAACTCGACAATGTCATCCTGGCGCCGCACGCGCTTTGCTGGACCGACCAGTGCTTTGCCGGCAACGGTGCCGCCGACGTCAAAGCGGTAATGGAGGTGCAGCGTGGTCGCGAGCCGCGCGGCGTGGTCAATCGCGAGGTGCTTTCGAGCGAGCTGTGGAAGACCAGGCTGTCTGGGCTCGCCGCCCGCTTTGGAACCTAGGAGGACACTGATTTTCGGCGCGCCGCCGCGGCCTGTTTGCGGCGACCTTACGGGAGGAAATGCTTGACCGCTGCGCCGGCGGACGAGTGAAGCAAAAGGAAAATGGGAGGACCAAGCACTATGAACGATCGTGAAAAACGTGACTTTCAGGCAGGTCTCGAAGCAGAGGTCGACGCCTTCATGCGCGGCGAAACCACCCGCCGAACTTTCATCACCCGCTTCGGTCAGATGACCGGCATGTTGGCCGTGTCCGGCCCGCTGCTGGGGATGATGACCGATTGGGCGCTGGCGCAGCAAACATTGGAATTGGCGGACGGCACGTCGCCGCTCGGCCAGGCGCAGGCCGCAGCCCTGAAAGCATCGAAGGAAGGGCCTGCGGACGGTTCCGCCTTTCGCGCGGCGGAGGCGGCCAAGGCGCATTCGGGCGTCACCCTCAACATGACCTACGAGGCTGGCCTGCAGGCACTCGACCCGCGCAATTTCAGTGGGCCGATGTGGGAGCAGCTTACCGGGATGAAGTCGAATGTCGTCGAGCTGTCGAACCCGGACCAGTACTCCAAGGCGGTCGCCGAGCACATCGCCGGCTCGGGTGCCTATGACGTCCTCGACATCTCGCCGGCCTGGACGCCGTCGCTTGCCGATGGCGGCGTCATCGCCCCTCTAGACGACTACATCGCCAAATACATGAACCCGGCAGACCTCGAGGACTATCATCCCCTGTACAAGGCGCTGCCGACCTACAAGGGTAAGATCTGGGGGTTCTTCGACGACGGCGACATGTTCGCTCTCTACTACCGCAAGGACATTTTCGAGGACCCTAAAATGGTGGAGGCTTACCAGGCGAAGTTCAACGCCAAGCTTGGACCGCCCAAGACATGGGAAGAATATGCCCAGATCGCCCAGTTCATCACCGACCAGATGGCGCCAAAGGTCTATGGCGCGGGACATTTCCGCAAGGCGGGCAGCCCCGGCAATCAGTTCGACTTTTTGCAGCAGTACCGGGCCAACGGCGGAAAACTCTTCGGCGACGACATGAAGGCAGGTTTGGTTTCGGATGCCGGCGTCAAGACGCTGACAAACATGCTCGCCGCAAACAAGGCCTCGATCCCCGGCAACAACGAGCTCGACGCCGTCTCCTTGTGGGCGGCTTTCCTGACCGGCAAAGTCGCGATGATCTATTCCTGGCCTCCTAGCGGCCGTATGGCGGCCAACTATTCGCAGTCGGCCACGGCAATCAACTTCATTCCGCAGTCCCAAATCGCCGGCAAGGTCGGCTATGCCGTGGTTCCGGGAAATCCGGAACATGCCACCGGCTACAACAAGGCACTGTCGGCCGACTCGCCCAACGCTGAGGCGGCGTATCTGTTCATGCAGTGGGTATGCTCGCCACCCGTCTCGCTGGCACGTTGCATGCTGCCCTACGCGCTACGCGACCCGTACCGCATCTCGCACTTCAAGTCCGAGCTCTACGGCGCGCTCTTCCCGAGTGCCAAGGAGTACCTTGCCAACCTCAACAACTCGGCAAATGTCGGTCTGCTCGACCCGATCATGCCAGGCGCGCAGGACTACTTCTTGAGCATCGATCGCATGTGCACGGCGGTGTGGGCTGGTGCGGATCCGAAGGCGTCGCTTGAAACGGCGGCCGCCGAGTGGAACGAGACGACCGACCGACTGGGTGTGGATTCGCAGAAGGGCTTCTACACCGAGTTCTTGAAACTGCCTGGCGCCACCGCCGACAACACGGTGGAAAAACTTGGCATGGCGGTCACCCTCTGAAGGGAGGCGGACTCTCTGGAGCAATTGGTGTTGCGGGCGCTTGGCTCGCAACACCTCCCCGCTAAGCGGCGATTGGATACGCCTATGCAGCCCACAGCCACGATCCGCCATTTGAAGGCCGCCGGCGCACCGCCCCGGCTGTCTGCCTTTGCCCAATGGGCTGACCGTCATTTCAAGTGGCTGCTGGTCGCCCCCGCTGTGCTGCTGATATTGGCACTGTCGATCTATCCGCTTCTGTTCTCGCTGGTGGTATCCTTCATCAACTACGACTTCCAGGTGCCGGGCCACGCCTTTGTCGGATTGAAGAACTTCGAGCGGGTCGTGTTCGATCCCGTAGCACGTTGGTCCCTGTTGCTGACAGCATCGCTGTCGGGCATCAGCGTCGCTATAGAATTCGTTCTCGGCCTCTTGGTGGCGCTGACAATGGTGCGCAGCTTTCCGGGCCGCGGTGTGATCATGTCGATCCTGATCGTGCCGCTGTTCATCAGTCCGGTCATCGTCGGCCAAGCCTGGACGCTGCTTTTACAGCGGCCTTTCGGACCGACGAACTATATCCTGACGCAACTATTGGGGCAGGAGGTTACGATCGGCTGGATGACGGAGCGCCCGTGGCTCTACGTCTCGCTGATCATCGCCGATGTCTGGCAGTGGACGCCGTTCATGTTCGTCATCCTGCTCGCCGGGCTGACCGCAATCCCACCCAATCTCTATGAGGCGGCAGAACTCGACGGCGTCAACGCCTGGCAGGTTTTTTGGGCGATCACGCTCCCGCATCTCGGGCCGATGATGCTGCTGGCGCTGACCTTCCGTCTGCTCGACGCAATCCGTATGTTCGACACCATTTTCATCATGACAGGGGGTGGCCCGGGAACACAAACCTACACGGCCTCCTATTATCTTTATACCATCGGCTTCACACAGTTTCATCTGTCGCAGGCAACAGCAGGAAGTTGGCTGTTCCTGATCTTTACGGCGCTCATCGTGACGTTGCTGGTGCGTCGGCTCTTGAAGGTAGAACCGGTCTGATGGCCGCCGTCGCGCCCGCCCGCCGCAGGAAACGCCGGTCGTTGCCGATCGGCCGAATTCTGCTGCTGGGGTTCTTCCTGGTGTTCGTGCTGTGGCCGCTCTACTGGATGTTCAACACCTCCATCAAGCCCAGCGACGACTACCTCACCGTACCGCCTGTCTGGTTCCCCGCCGCTCCGACGCTTGTCCACTACAAAGCTGCGCTGTTCGCCTATCGTGGTCTCGACGGGCTCATCAACAGCCTGATTATTTCGCTTTCGGCCACGGTGCTTTCGGCGCTGCTCGGCACGCTGATGGCCTATAGCCTGGCGCGCTACGACACCGGCGGCAAGCATCTGTCTTTCTGGGTGCTGTCGCAGCGCTTTTTGCCGCCGATCGGGATCGTGCTGCCGGTGTTCCTGATCTATCGCCAGGTCGGGCTCTACGACACTCATGTCGGCCTGATCATCGCCTATACGGTCTTCACGCTGCCGGTCTCGGTGTGGATGATGTTCGCCTATTTCCGCGGCATGCCGAAGTCGATGGAGGAGGCGGCCCTCGTCGATGGCTGCACGAGATGGGAGGCGTTCTGGCGCGTTGCCGTGCCGCTCGCAGCACCGGGCATCGTCGCGGCGGCTGTGTTCGCCTTCATTGCATGCTGGACGGAGTTCTTCTTCGCTCTGATCTTGACCAGCCGAACTGCCTTTACACTGCCAACGGTCTTCCGCGCCTTCATCGGCTTCCAGGGCGCGCAATATGGCGAAGCCGCGGCCCTTGCCATCGTCTCCCTTGTGCCATCGATCGCCCTTGGGGTCCTTGCTCAACGTCATCTGGTGCGCGGGCTGACGCTCGGCGCCGTTCGCGGTTAGGAAAGCTCCCGCATGGCCGAAGTCAGAATTACCGGCTTGCACAAGCGCTACGGCGCATTCCATGCCGTGCGCGGCATTGACCTCCACATCCGCGACGGCGAGTTCACGGTCCTGGTTGGGCCCTCCGGTTGCGGCAAGAGCACTCTGCTGAGGACCATCGCAGGACTGGAGGAGAGCTCACAAGGCACGATCGAGATTGGCGGCGAGGTGGTTAATGATTTCCGGCCGCGCGATCGCGACGTGGCAATGGTGTTTCAAGATTATGCGCTCTATCCGCATATGAGCGTGGCCAAGAACATTGGCTTTGGCCTCAAGGCTCGCAAGATGCCGAAGCCAGAGGTCGAGTTGCGCGTCGCCGAGGCGGCACGCATGCTTGGCATCACTCCGTTGCTGGGGCGTTTTCCGCGCCAATTGTCAGGTGGCCAGCGCCAGCGCGTCGCCATCGGCCGCGCCATAGTCCGCAACCCCCGCATTTTTTTGTTCGACGAGCCGCTGTCCAACCTCGACGCACAACTTCGCGACGAAATGCGCGGCGAAATCAAACGCCTTCACCAGGACATTGCGACAACGATGATCTACGTCACCCATGACCAGATCGAAGCGATGACGTTGGCTGACCGCATCGTGCTGATGCGCGACGGGTTGATAGAGCAGCAGGGCGCGCCACTCGAGTTGTTCGAGCACCCGGCCTCAACGTTCGTCGCTGGGTTCCTGGGTTCGCCGCGGATGAGCTTCCTGCCAGGTACCCTTGCCTTGGACGCAGGCGCCGCTGCCATCCGGCTCGCGGATGCACTGCTGCCTTTAGCGCCCGGCAGGGGGCTGAAGGGCGTCGCGGACGGACAGCAGGTGCTGCTCGGGTTGAGGCCAGAACACCTCACTCGTGCGCACACTGCAACGCCGGAGCAGGGCACGTTTCGCTATGAGGCAACGATCGACCTGCTGCAGCCGACCGGCTCGCGCAGTTACGCGACATTCCGACTGGCCGGCGCGCCGGTGATGGCTGAGCTGCAGGCGCACGATGTCAGCCGTCCGGGCGAGAAGCTTGCGATCGACATCAACATGAACCGGGCCTCGATCTTCGACGCCACGACGGAGCGCGCAATTTGACCTCGGCAGCTTCCCTGGCAGTCCGCTTGTGTGGCACCGAAGAGCTCGAGGCACCGCTGCGCACGCTGCGCGCCGGATCCTTGTCGGTCGCGTTCGACAATGGGGCGTTGCGTTACATCCACGTTGGGACGATCGAGGTTTTGCGCGGAATCTCGTTTCTTGTACGGGACGAAAACTGGGGAACATGTACCACCGTTCTCGATGATCTGCGGATCGACGAGAGGCCGGATGCGTTCGCCATTGAATACCGTGCAACATGTGCTGCAACATCCGGCCGCCTGATTTACCGGGCGCGCGTCTCAGGCCGTGGCGATGGTGCGCTGTCGTTTGTGGCGGAGGCAGAGCCCGAGACTGACCTTTTGACGAATCGGACCGGCTTCGTCGTCCTTCATCCGATCGAGGGCTTAGCCGGCAAGCCGATAAAGGTGCTGCATGAGGATGGTCACGACGAGCTATCGTTCTTTCCGGACCACATCGATCCAAAATGTCCGTTCACCGACATCCGGGCGTTGTCGCACGAGATCGCGCCTGGGATCTGGGCGACATGCACCATGGAGGGTGATGCCTTTGAGATGGAGGACCAACGCAATTGGTCTGACGCCTCGTATAAAACATATGTCCGCCCTCTGCGTCGCCCGTGGCCTTACAGACTGCCCAAGGGCCAGAAATTCACGCAGGCCGTCCGGCTTCACGTGTCAGGAACGCTCCCTGCCGGGACGTCTGAAAATCGCAATCCACTCATCAACCTGACGATCGGCGGACCGGTCGGCCGAGTGCCCCGCACTGGCGTCGGCGTCGCCGCCGACGAGGCAAAGCACGCGCTCGAAGCCCCCGAGCTCCTACGACGAATGGCTCCCCAGTGGATGGTCTGCCAGGTCGATCTCCGGATCGCACACGGCCAGGACGAACTAGAAAGCTACGCCGCGCTCGCACGGCTGACCGGCGCTGGAGTGGTCCTCGAGATTATCACCAAGGGCACGCGCGATCCATTCGGCGAATTGGCGCCGGTCGCGGATGCTGTCCACTCACTCGGCCTCAAACTAGAAGCTGTCTCCGTCTTTCCGGCGCAGGACATGACATCCGTACAGCCGGGAGCACCGTGGCCGACTATGCCCAGCTTCCACGAAAGCTACTCCGCCGCTCGCCGGGCTTTCCCGGGCATCGCGCTGGGCGGCGGCATGGCCGCTTACTTCACCGAACTCAACCGCAAGCGTCCGCCAGCCGAAGCGCTCGACTACGTGACCTTCACCACCTGTCCCAGCGTGCACGCCGCAGATGATGTCTCGGTGATGGAGACACTTCAGGCAATGCCCCATCTAATCCGCTCCGCGCATGCTTTCATGGGGGAACGCTTGCCACTGCGTATCGGTCCCATCCAGCTCGGCTGCCGTGAGAACCCATACGGAAAATCCACTACGCCGAATGAAGCGAACGCTCGCGTCTGTCTATCGCGCATTGATCCTCGTCAGCGCGGGCTGTTCAATGCGGCTTGGACTGTCGGATATTTCGCGGCCTGCGCTCGCGAAGGAATCGAGGCCGTCGCGTTCGGTGACTTCGCCGGCCCCTTTGGCCAAATCCATAGGAAGGCTGATTTCGTGCAGCCATGGTATGATCAGCAGGATGGCCCAACGGTCTATCCCGCTTTCCATGTCTTGGCTGGTCTCTCAAAGCTCGGCGGAGCCACCTTGCTGTCCGTAGGAACTTCCGGCGCTGACGGCGTCGCCACGATCGCGGCTGAAAAAGATCGCCGCGTGACCCTGTGGGTCGCTAACCTTACCGCCAAGACGCAATCTGTGCGGCTTTCGGATTCGCCGAGCAGCGCCCGCATTGCTCTTCTCGGCGCCGAGCAGTTCGAGCGGGCGGCAACCGATCCCGACTTCATGGAAAGTTCCGCAAGACCGCTGGATGATCAAAGCATCTCGCTTGGCGCCTACGCCGTCGCGCGAGTCGACCTCGATCGATCGTCTTAGGCCTAGCCGATGTTCGCTGTTTGGCCAAACCCCCGTCAAAGATGAGGGTGGTAGTTCCATACTCTAAGGCAGCGCGTGGAATCCATCTCGCTTATACGTTCTACTATCGCCACGGCGACCAGGCTCGCTAGGTTCCGCCTGCCGAGACGCCAAGTTTTGAGGCCGCTCGCGCCGAAGCGATCCGTTGCGGAATCGGCCTGTTGGCTGATCTGGGCGATGACGATATGACCGGATGGTTAGTGCGCATGCGCGATCAGGCAGGCAACGAGCTTCGCACGATCAACGTCTGCGAGGCCGAAGCCGCACCGCAAACGGAAACAAGCCGGTTAGGCAGCACCGCTCACGTCTGTGTCGATACGCCAGCCCTTATTCAATTAGATCGTCGCCAGTCGGAACTTTTGTGATGTTGAGCCCTTGTCCATTGAACAGTGGAGGTACCAATGGCTAACCTGGGAAAATTGGCGATCGCGATGCTCGGCGTCTTGGCATACCAAAATCGCGACAAGATCGGCGACATGATCCGTGGAGCGGGTGATCGCAACCCAAATGATCCGCAAGGCGGGATTCTGGATCAGCTTTCAAAAGGCGTTTCGGGGACCGCGCTTGGCGATATTCTCGACCGGTTCAGAGGGGCAGGCGCCGGATCGAAGGTCGATTCGTGGGTAGGCACCGGGCCGAACGAGCCGATCCAGCCAAGCGAGGTGGAAGCAGCCATAGACGAAGACACCCTGACTTCCCTCTCGATGCAGACCGGCCTTTCGCGCGAGGAGCTCATAAGCCGGATCACGCGAGATTTGCCTGAGGCCGTCAGCAAAATGACGCCTACTGGTGAATTGCCCGTTGAGGCGCCGAAAAGCTCCGGTGAGACGACCTTGCTCGACGACGTGCCATCGCACAGGACGCAAGCGAATTCAGGCGGCCAAAGCGATATCTAAGGTGACGGCTATCCATCAGGGAGAGATACTAAATCGTACTGGCGCGCGAGTTGGCACGATCGGGCAGGGCGGTCACGGTGGTCATACAGCAAACGTACTTGCCGAGTTGGATCTATTGGCCGCGCTACTCGATTCCCGCTGGCGCATTCCAGGCACATCAATTCGTTTTGGACTGGATGCGCTCGTAGGTCTGGTCCCCGTACTCGGAGATGCGGCAACGGGCATTGTCTCGGCCTACATCGTCTTGCGAGCTCGAAACGTCGGTGCCGGAAATGGGTTGGTCGCCCGCATGCTAGGCAACGTGCTGCTGGATACGCTCGTAGGAAGTGTCCCAATTCTCGGCTCGATCTTCGACGTCTATTTTAAGGCGAACAATCGCAACATCACTCTGCTGCGCCGCCACATCAACAAGTGAGGCGGATAACCAATCGTCGCGATGCAATTCTTCTAAAAGGCTCGGAACCGACAGGGGCGCTGGGGCTTGAGTCGCGATTCCTGGAGTCGCGAGCATATGACCAGTGCCATTGACCGGCTTTCGTTCATTGAGTTCCAATCGCCCACACTGGTCGAGAAAGCTCCCGAAGGCGGAGATTGGCTTCACGAGATCAAATATGACGGCTACAGGACGCAGCTGGTCGTTGAAGGCGGAAAGGCGCGAGCATTCACGCGTCGCGGCTACGATTGGTCCCACCGTTACAAGAGGATTGTTCAGGCCGCGGCAAGCTTGCCGGTCAAATCCGCTATCATCGATGGTGAAGCTGTCGTCCTGGGCGACACCGGCCTGCCGGACTATCAAGCCCTGGAACGTGAGCTGGGCAACCCAAGTTCGCTGCGGATGACTCTCTACGCTTTCGACCTCCTGTACCTCGATGGCCGTGATCTACGGGAACAACCGTTAGTGAAGCGCAAGGCTGCGCTGAAGAAGCTGCTGACCGAAACCGAGCCAACCCTGACTTATGCCGAGCATCTGGAGGTGAACGGCAAGGATATGTTCGACCATGCCTGCCGGATGGGCATAGAGGGAATCGTATCGAAGCGAGCGGATGCTCACTACCGCTCGGGCGTCCAGACCAGTTGGGTCAAGGTCAAATGTGTCAAGAGCGACACTTTTCCAATCGTGGCTTTCGTCGAGAAACTTGGCGCGCAGCCGCGCCGCATCGCATCGTTGTACATCGGCAGGCGAGAGGGCGACCGGCTGCTTTATGCCGGGAAGGCCCAGACCGGCTATACGCTGGACGCAGCCCGGCGCGTTAGGGAGCGGCTTAATCCGCTTGTTGTCGCCAAGTCACCGCTGTCGGAGCCGATCAAGAAGCCCAAGGCGACATGGGTCAAACCAGACGTTCTTGCCGAGGTACAATTCAGTGGCGTGTCTGACCGCGGCATCTTGCGGGAGGCGGTCTTCAAGGGACTACGCGAGGATCTTAAGGCAATCCCGCCCAAGCCTCCATCGCCCTCCAAGCGGAGGTCGGAAGGACAACACGGCGTCCCGCGCGAGAACATTCTCCAGCTGCTACCCGATGCGGTTGCACCTTCCAAGGAAGAGCTGGCAGACTATTGGCGCCGGGTCGCTGATCAAGCTCTAGTTCATCTGGTTCGGCGACCGCTGAAGCTGGTCCGCCACGCCTCCGGCGCAACCTTCTATCACAAGGGACCGCTACCTCGGATACCGTCGTCCGTGCACCAGCTCCGCGTTCAAAAGCGCGAAGGCGGCGAAGGCATTCGGGTATGGATAGATGACATGGATGGTCTGCTTGGCTTGGTCGAGATGGATGCCGTTGAGCTTCATCCTTGGAACGCGACGATTGAAGACATCGAACATGCGGACCGGCTCGTCCTCGACCTCGATCCCGGAGAAGGCGTGCCATGGGACGCTGTGATCGAGGCCACGCTGGCGCTACGGGGCATCTTGGAAGCGGCAGGCTTGGAGAGCTGGCCAAAGGTCACTGGCGGCAAAGGCATCCACTTGATGGCCCCGCTCGTTGCGAAGATGACCCATGACAGCGCCCGGAAACTGGCCAAGTCGCTCGCCCACCGTCTGGTTGATACCGATCCTGACCGATACCTGTTGTCAGCTGACCCCGCAGCCCGAGGAGGCCGGATCTTTCTCGACTATCTCCGCAACGGACGGGGCAATACCGCAATAGGCGCTTTTTCCCCGCGAGCGCGGCCCGGCTTCCCAATTGCCCACCCGGTCACATGGAAGCAAGTCGAGGCGGGCATCCGGCCAGACGTTTTCACGCTCGCGCAGCCTTTCAGACCCGCTCGTCGAAAAGCCGCGTGATGCGTCGCGACCATCAGCCGATATCAGCCCGTTTTCTTGCCTCGCGTTCGAGCCTCTTCCGGTCGTTGCCGTGTTCTCTGATTAGCTCGCGGACCTGTTCTGGCGTGATACGATGCTGTTTGGCGAAATAGCGAACCTCATAATCTTCATCGACTGGTACACGATTGCGATCTCGAAAATCACGCTTGCTCTTATCGTCTGCCATTATCTTTCCTCCTGATCAGAGAAACAACGACCGACGTTGTATGTTCCCGGCGCCTCACTTCGGCCGCCAGAGGCGCGGGCTGTCCGACCGTACTGGGGCCGCAGGCATTGCGAAAGTGATCTGGCGAAAGTTGGTTGGCCAAAGGCGAGGGTGATTTCGTTTGCTGTTCGGGATAGCTGACCGTCGATCGAGCCTGCCTGCGGGCCTCTTGTTTTTTTACGACGCCAGTCGGAACCCCGACGGGTCGCAGATGGTTCAGATGCGCATCCGGGCTATCAACGAGGATCGTGAGCAAAATGGCGGGGGGTGACCACGAAGGCGACAAAGCTGCGCTCCGGGAAAGCCCAAAGTTTCGTCTAGGACGCATGACCCGGGTCACAGTGCCGCGGCACGTGTTCGACTTCATCACCAAGGTCGGCCGCATAGACCACGCCGGAGCTCTCGCAATGTTGCAGAGGCATATGGGAGATCGAGAGGCGGTCTTTTCGGAACTGATGGCTCGGCCAGAGCGCTAGACCAGCCTGCCGAGTGACGCTCAGTTAATCCCTATCGCGGCGCCCAGCCTGCCTTTCCGTTGCCGCTCAGTAAGCCGGCACAAGGCGCGTGTTTCGCAACGGCAAGGCCATGGTGAACTGCAAGCCGTCACGATGGTAGTTCAATTCGATCTTTGCGTTGCATTGCACGGTCACGACTTTTTCCAGAAGTGTCGTGCCAAACCCCCGGCGACTGGGCTGCTCTACTTTCGGCCCATCTCGTTCCCGCCAGTCAAGATTGACGATCTGTGTATCGCCGGACCCGCCTAACGACCAGCGGACATCAAGGCGGCCTCCCGTTTGCGAAAGCGCGCCAAACTTCGACGAATTGGAGGCCAGTTCGTGGAAAGCCATCCCGACGGGGACCGCAATGTCGGCGACTAGCGCTACGTTCGGGCCTTCCATAACGATACGCGGCCTGTCGCGCGTCTCATAGTGGTCAAGCTCGCTTTCGAGCAGCTTGTGCAGGGAGGCAGTCTGCCAATAATCGTCGGTAAGCATCGAATGGGTCTGGGCCAGGGAAACGAGCCTGGCTGAAAAATCGCGTACGAAATCATCGACGTTGCCGCTCGACTTGGCCGTCGCGCCCATCATGGCGCGAACGTTGGCCAGCGTGTTCTTGACGCGGTGATGCAGCTCGCGGATGAGCAATTTCTGCCGATCGGCGACCTCCCGCTTCTGTTCGATGTAGGACTGGACCTCACGCTGGCGGGCGCGGGCACGCAAGGCGGAGCGCACCGAGTTGGCGAGGCTCGAAGCCAGAAATGGCCGTTCAAGCACGATCAGATAGCGGTCCAGAAATGCCATCCGCGTGTCGACTTCGTTCCCCCGCATCGTCAGAAGCACGATCGGAAAATCCGACCATGCGGGTTGGGCTTCAAGCCAGGCCGCAAACTGCGTTCGATCGGAACTGAGCAGGGCCTCCTCGGCCACGACAAGGCACTGAGCCTCGTCGAGAAGCTGCACTGCCTCTTCCAAGCTGCCGCACACACGCGAGGCAATCTGGTTTGTAGCCAGGATGGAGGCCGCGATCCTCGCGTCACGGCCAAGCGGCGCCAGCACGAGAACGGCGGGGCTGGACGACATCACAGCGCCTTATCCCTCAGAAGGTCTGTCGGCTTGCCTTCAAATTCCGGAGATCCCATCAGGATGCCGCGGAATTGTTCCAGTGGCTCACCTACGGCCACGCCGTTACCGCCGATTTTAAACTCACGAATCGTCTCTTCGTGGGGGCCGACACGTTTCTTGACAACGGAAATCGCGCGTCTCAACTGACCTGCGTTCTCGAAGAAGCGCAGAAGCATGATGGAATCGCAGAGATAGGTCATGTCGACCGGCGCTGCCGTTTGCCCAAACAGCCCGTGATTGGCCAACAGCAGGATCGTCGCCACTGCCTTCTGATTGAGATAGGTGAGGATCTCGTGCATCTGAAGCACCAGATGTTGTTCTTCGGACATGGCATTGAGATAGCCAGTTAGGCTGTCGATCACGACGATCCGCACATTGGATTCTTCGACGGCCGCTTGGATGCGCGAAGACAATTCGCCTGGTGAAAGCTCAGCCGGATTGACAGATTCAAGCATCAGCGTGCCGTCCTCGGCAAACGGCTCCAGGTGCATGCCGAGCCCGGCGGCGCGCGCCAAGAAGATGCGCTTTGTCTCGTCAAACAACAGCACCAGCACACGCTCGCCACGCTCGAGTGCGGCATAGCAATAGGTGCAGGCAATGGTAGACTTGCCAACGCCAGACGGCCCCATCAGCATCGTGCTGGTACCACGGGCCAGCCCGCCGCCAAGCAGGGTGTCGATCCGGTTGTTGCTCATGGCCGGCGTATCATGCTCGGCCACCTCATGCTCGGCTGCAACGAGCCGCGGATAGGCGATAACGCCGCCTGGGCGAATGACGAAATCGTGAAAGCCGCCCCGGATCTGCACGCCGCGCATTTTGATCACGCGTAGCCGCCGGCGCTCTCCACCATAGACGGGCGACAGCTGCTCCATCCGAATGACGCCGTGACTGATCGAATGCAAATTGAGATCATCCTGCTCAGCGGTCAGGTCGTCGAGCATAAGCACCGTCACATTGTTGAGCATGAAGAAGCTCTTCAATGCCAACACCTGGCGCCGATACCGCAGTGACCCTTGCGATAAAAGTCGAATTTCAGAGAGCGAATCGAACACCACGCGATCGGGTCTGACGCGTCCGATCTCGGCCATGGCAGACTGCACGGTTTCGCCGAGTTCCAATTCCGAGGAATGGATCAATGTCTGTAGCTGCGCCGGATCGAAACTGAGCTCCGGCGGCACAAGTTCAAGAATTTGCACCCCCTTCAGGTCCCAGCCGTGACGGCCAGCAACCGAGAGCAGTTCGCGCTTGCTTTCTGACAAAGTGATGTAAAGGCATGTCTCGCCTTTCTTGGCGCCCTCGATCAAAAACTGGAGGCCAAGAGTGGTTTTTCCAGAACCTGGTTTCCCTTCGATGAGATGGGAGCGGTTCCTGGCGTAGCCGCCACGAAGAATGTAGTCGAGCCCGCTAACTCCAGTTGCGATCGCTGAGGCGTCGTCTCTGTCCAACTAATCCCCCAATGTAATTTCGAGAACCAGATAACGACGGGCACCTTTGGCGGTTCCACGTCTCTCGGTGAGCGCTATTGTCGTGAGACGAAAAGGCGACAGAAGCGCAGCAAAAAAGGGCGCCGTACCTCTCGGAGCCCTTTTTCAAGTTCAGTTTGGAACCGGCGACCTACCAGCCTTGCCGGCCATACCAGTCATCGATGTCGCGCTGAGCGCGGTCCTTCTCAATGCCGTAGCGCTCCTGAATCTTGCCTTCCAACTGATCGCGGTTACCGGCAATACGGTCCAGATCATCGTCTGTGAGTTTGCCCCACTGTTCCTTGACCTTGCCCTTTACCTGCTTCCAATTGCCTTCGACACGGTTCCAGTCCATGGCACCTATCCTTGTTTGTTTCGGACTGAGAAAAACGCCGTAACGCTACCGGAGTTCCCGTCAAGTTTGAGCAGATCGACCGATCGAAGCGTGGCGAGGTAGGCGGCCCCGAAGCAACCCGCTCTGGAACGCGATGATTGGCTTGCCGCGCCGGCTGTGTTCTCCACAGTCTTGGCCACAGTCGCTCGCGAGACCAGCTTCGTTGGACAAACAGCGACAGGGATAGCGTGAAGCCAACTATGCTGCGTTGGTCATCCAAGCCTGGCGTCAGATACTAATTCTTGCTGTTGGGAGCCATGTTCCCTGCGGCTTTTGCCCTGAAGCGCCTTACCCGGCTGCGTGTGCCGCAGCTCTCATCCGAGCACCACCGCCTGCGCCCGCCACGCGAGGTGTCGATGAAAAGCCAACCGCAGTTCGGCCCGGTGCACTCGCGCACGCGGCGGCGGTCATTCCTGGACACCAAAAACTCGGCTGTCTCAAAGGCCACGCGGTGGCCGATCGTGTTCAGACTGGCTGCGTCGGTCCACTGCCAAGCGAGGCGGTCGCCGGACGGGAAAAGCGAGCGCTTCGGCAGGGCTAGGGCGACTGCATCGCGCACGATTTGCAAGGCATCGTCCGGCACCCGGGCGCCTGCCGCCTCGGCCTGGAGAGCCGCGTAAACGGCCTCGCGCAAAATCTTGGCCTTTTCCAATGCCGCCTCCGCAAGGAGCGGGCGGGCGGAAGCCTCCGCGAGCAGTGCTCGCGCCTCATCGACGTCGATCAAATCGGCACGTCCAGCCCAGACGACCAGGTCGGCATAGGTCTGCAAGAGGTCTGGGCCCCATACATCGCGTCGCGCGTCGACCGTGTTGACGAAGTCCAGGCAGGCGTGACCGCCAACCATGCGCATGTCGACGATAGTCTTCGCACAATCCATCCCCGAAAACATCGGTTGGCGGAACCGTATTGGCAAGAGGCCGTTGTAACGAAATAAACGTCTTTTGGCCGTTACGACGAACCAACAACGCCCAGCGAAGGCTGCTTCCGATGAACCGCAACACAGCGACATTTTTGGTTTTATGTGTGATCTGGGGCACCACGTGGATCGGTATCAAGGCAGGGATCGCCACCGTGCCGCCTCTGATGTTCGCAGGCACGCGTTTTACAGTAGCCGGCTTGCTGATCCTCAGTGCGACGCGCCTAAGGGGCGCTGCTCTACCACGGGTGGCGAAAAGGAGTTGGCCGCGCCTTTTCGTTGTTACGTTGTTTATGATTCCGCTTTGCTATGGCCCACTCTTTTGGGGCATGCTCTACATCGATACGGGCACCGCGGCTGTTCTTGAGCTTTCGCTGACCCCCGTCACGCTGCTTGGGTTTGCGTTGCTTCTGGGGGACGAACGCTATGACGGCCGCAGGCTCTTTGCGATTTTGCTCGGTGCGGCCGGTCTGTGCGTCCTGTTCGAGCCCGAAGCCTATGCTAGTTGGACACACGCAGACCAGCAGGGCAGGGGGCTCCGGCTGCTGGCGATGACAGCGGTGGCGTCGGCAGCTGTAATCTATGCATGGGGTTCGGTGCTCGCGCGGCCGCTTCTTGAGGTATATTCATCGGACTTCATCGCCGGCTTCACCACCCTTTTCGGGGGCGCATTCCTAATTCTCATCTCACTCGTTGTGGAGCCAGGCGCGGCCGCGGCTCTAAAAGGCGATTGGGGCTGGCCGGCCTGGGCCGGGTGGCTGTTCCTCGTGCTGTTTGGTTCGTTCATAGGCTACACACTCTTTATCCGGCTCCTGCACGAAATCGGCGCCTCGCGCGCCGGAGCATTTGCCTTCGTCTCACCCGTGATTGCCGTCGTGCTTGGCATCATCACCTACGGCGAGGAGGTTAGCCTGATCGACATCATCGGCATGGCTATCATGCTCTTCGCAGCGTTTCTTGCGCTACGCGAGCGCAAACAGGAAACATCATCCGCTTCCCCGCCGTTGATTCCACGCTCCGCGCGGGCCGATGGCAGAACATGAAAGACGGCGCGCGCATCCAGCCGCCAATCAGCCTTGAGATGGAAAAGCACAAGGTTCTCGTCTATGCGAAAAGAGGGCTCTCCCGGCAGCGTATCCCGCCTACCACCGGCGGCGAGGAAAGCTCCAGCCCATACGACAACACTAGTCGGCGAGGGATTTTGCCGAGTTGCTGTCAAGATTGCAGGCGGGATTTGATGGAAAAATCGCGAGGCTGCAATCAGCGACTTATTCGTTCCGATGGCGATGCAGGCTATCCGCCAACGCGTCGACAAACTGTCAGCCGCATCGCTTCAGTTCCGCCACCTGAACCCCGAGACGGAATGCCTGACCATCGGCATAAGAACGTGCATAGCTTTCGGCTTCGAACGGAAACGTCAGGGTGCTGCCGTAGGCGGTGACGCGGACCGTCCACTTCTTGTCGCGAACGAGTTCGACCGAATTGTCGGGCGACGTCATGATTTCCTCCGGCACCAGCAAGGCGAAGGCACGGATAACGTCGCAAAGGTCGTTTGAATGCAAACAATCCGACATGCTCATGTCGCTTGTTCTATACGCCCAGACTTTCTCTCGATTAGAGCAGCGCCACGGCTGCAATGTCGGTGGCGTTAAGTCCCCTAGCTGCCAAGACCTTTCCCATCGCGTTGGTCCCCTTGCGGCGTCACGCAGCGACCTTTCTGAACCCAACCGCCGAGATTGTCAGCCCGCAGTGTCCCGAGAGAATAGCCGGCAAGCCGCACGGTGCGAATGGCAACTCTGCGACGACTGCTTCAACAACTTTCGCGACTGGCTCATGTGAACGTCGACCACCTGGGCGCTCACACTGGCTTTCTGCGACCAGCCAGCTGCGATGAATTCATCACGGCTGATCACCTTTCAGGATTCTCGAGCCATGTGGCGCAGCAACTTGAACTCGATCGGCCCAAGAGGAATTTTCCCCGGTGCTGCAAACACGGTGGTATCGAGCTCCATCTCGACGTCGCGATATGTCAGTGGTCTGCGCTTCTGCGCCAATTTCGTGACGGTAGCCCAATCGCGAGCCTTCGCAGGTGGTCGAGGAGCTATTGCGGCGCAAATGGTCTGATGAAGCGTTCGTCGACCCGGGCTGCAACAGCCTGTGCTGACCTTCAGCGCCTGGGGATATCAAGGCGACACAGGGCAGGGAATTGGTCCGGGCATCCCGCTTCAGCCGGCCGCTCCCCGTCGCCAGCTCATTGTCTGGCCGACAGTCCAGCACAATTCCCACGCACCGGCCTTTTCGCGGCAAGACCTAGCGCGTCATCGATCGAGCGGGCCAGCTTGCTGCCGAAACCATCCACCTGCAGAATGTGGCCTCGGAGCAGGTAGAACTCCGCATCCTGCGAGGGAGATGCACCGGCCGCGGCTCCGTCGAACTCAGCGAGGGAAACGGAAGTCAGCTCTTCGCAGTTCAACTTCGAGAGCAGACGTTCCTGGATTGGCCTTGGCACATTTGTGAACGGTCGATTCCAATGGCTGTCAAAGAGTACGGCGCGACATTGAGGCGCCAGCGAACCAGCTCGAAACCGGTCGAGCTAGTATCCGGGCCGGGTCAATCCGAGACAATTTCGTAGTGAAGAAGCTGGGCTTCGTCGAGTGCCGACTTCACTCCAGGCGAGATGACGCCGGAGCCGAAGAGGATAATATCTTCACGGCGTACGAATACTTCATGGCCGAGTCCCATGGACACAAATGTGCCCGAAGAGCTTCGTTCGAGAAGCCGAGCTCTGCCATTCAATATGGTGAAGGCGGCGTGGCGCCTCGATACCCAGGGCCGCTCGACGATGATGTCGCATTCCGCCGATCTGCCGATTGTCACGGATTCGCCGTTTCGACAGGATCGCAGCTGATCTCTGTAGCGGATGACCAGATGAATCTGCCGCGGCAGGACCGAGCGTCTATCTGTAGTGGCGCCATGGCTGGTGATCTGCGTACCGGGGGCCCCATCGTCGCTCCACAGGGTATAGACATCGAAGAACTCTTGCTTCCCCTTCAAGGCCATTTTGTCGAGGAGCCGCAGGCCCTTGCGGCTTCTCGGGGAAAGGGCTTCGCAGAAGCTCTGGCTGATCAGCACCTCTCCGGGGTTCGCCGTGGTGGACAACCTTGCGGTGACATTGACAACGTCACCGAATATCGCGCCCCGCGCCCGAATGACCGCCCCGAAATGCAATCCGATACGGGCGCTCAACGGCCCTTTAGTCAGTTGATGGGTAATTTGGCAGACGGCCCTCAGCGCCATTTCCGGGCTCTCGAAGAGGCTGAGTATGTCATCCCCTTTCGAGTAAATGAAATCACCACGGTGCTTGGCGACAATCTCGCGCATCGTGTCCAGGCAATCCGAGACCTGCTGTAGAGCGGCATCGTCTCCGATCCGCTCATAGAGTGGCGTGCTGCCCACGACATCAGCTAAGAGGACTGCGGCAAGAAGCGTTTCCTGGTCCATCGATCTCGTGTCCGACCCAAAAAGTCAGCGTGCGTGTATAACACACGAGGTTGCCTGCGACATATCTGCTCGTGCGCCTGGGCCGGGGCGATGCCTCAGGTGATCGTCGCGGACGGACGGGCGTATGCCATTCGTCGGCTTCGTGCCGACATCCAGAACCCTCTTCGCCCCAATCGTTCGCGACTTCGGTGCTATGAGTGGACTTGGTCTTTTTAGGTTCGGAAAGGCTGACCGAGTTGCAACGGGCGACGGCCTTCTCATGCACCATCAACCACGACCCGATCTCGGCCCTCCGACTTCGCACGGAATAGTGCCAGATCGGCGGCTTTGACGAGATCATTCGGGCTCTCGTTCGTATTTGGGACCGGTGGCGACGCCAACGCCGTGCTTTGCGATAAGATCACGGATCCATTGATCAGATTTCAGGTATATTCTCTTTGAAGATCACCTGAAGTCGTGGTTGATGCGGTTCATAGTTCAGGTGCCTGACAGAGTGGCTTAAAATGTTGAGCGCTTCCCGCGCCTCGACGCGCGGATTTTGATCTATGACCGCATCGAGCGTCCCATCCAACAAAAGTTCCTTGGTGCCGTCTGTCACCTCGTGGCCGAGAAAGAGAATGTCTTTGGCGCGTCCACGCTCCTTCAGCGCCCGAGCGATGCCGGTGTTGCCGGCGCCGACATTGTAGATCGCGGCAAGATCGGGGTGCCGGTCCAGAAGCGCTGATGCTTCCGAATAAGCCTTCTCTCGGTCATCCAGCATTTCGCGCATCTCGACGATCTCGAGATTGGGCGACTCCTCGGTCAAGATGTGCCGGAATCCCATTTCGCGTTCCTCATGGCCGCGATAGGACAGCGAGCCGGCGAACAGCGCCACCTTGCTTGGGCGTTCCGACCCCATGAAGCGGTTGAGCAGATAGCCGGCCAGCCGCCCCGCGGCGCGGTTGTCGATGCCGATATAGGCCACTCTCGGAACATGCAGGATGTCGGAGGCGATGGTCACCACCTTGACGTCATTGGCCGACAGCGAGCGGATCGCCTCGCGCACCGTCGGATGATCGAGCGCGATCACGCCGACGCCTTGTGTCTGTCCACGCAATTCTTGCAGCAGGCGGGCGAGCCGGTCGGGGTTGAAGCCCTCTATGGTGGCGATGTGGACGTCGAGATCGGGGCGCGCCAAGGCCTGCGCCTCGATGTGTCGATGCAGCATCTTGATGAAGGAATTGGTGCCGGCCGGCAGAGCGAAGTCGAGACGGATGACCTCTCCAGGTGAGGGCCTGGGCGGCGCTCCGTTCGGGCCCTCCGCGATGTAGCCGAGGCGCTGCGCCATTTCGAGCACTATCTCACGCGTGCGCGCCCGCACACCGGGCCTGTTGTTCAGCACGCGGTCGACGGTGGCGGCGGAAACGCCGGCTTCCCGGGCTATGTCAGTCAAGGTGGAACGCACCGTCTTCATCTCCTCAATGCATAAGATCGCACAATGCCGCTAGCCCGTCCGACGCCACAGCTGCCAGCCATCAGCGATTCTGATGGGAAATGATGTATCCAGCCTAAGCCGATGCGCAAGGAGGTTGGGCTAAATCGCGTCGCCCGGCGTGATAGTCGCGTGCCAGAAAGGCAGATTTCCCATCAAATCGAGGCATTGAGCCGGTGTGTCGACCTTTGCATGACGTATTTTCTCCGCAGTTGCGGTGTTACGATGTATTTTGAGTATTTATGATGTTGACAGCCTTCCGGTGCTGCCGTCAATATCCCTCAATGGGCTCGTGGAGGAAACATCGGGCCTGAGGGAGGAATTCCAATGTCTGATCTGATCCGCATATCGCGACGCCGATTGCTGACGTCCGGAGGAAAGGCGGCGGCGTTCGTGGCTGCGGCCGGTATCGCACCGCAATTCATCCGTCCCGGCCGTGCCGTTGCGGCCGACGCGCTGGCGCCAGGCATGGTAGGCGGCCCCACCGGTTTCGAGGGCGCCGAGCGCTATCAATATGGCGCCGACACGCCGGAAGGCCGTGCCGTTGAGGCGGCCAAGGCCTTGAAGGGAGCAGGCAAGGCGCCGGCCAAGATCGTGCTTGGCCTGTCGGATGGCTCGATTGGTCAACTCACACAGCCTTTCCCGGCGGGTGCGCCGTCGATCAAGGAGCTGTGGGAAAAGGAAACCGGCATCCAGATTGAGATCGTCGGCCTGCCGAACGGCCAGGAATTCACCAAGACGATGCAGGACATCTCCACCAAGGGTGGGGCCTATGACATCTACTCGACGGAATGGAACCGCCTCGGCGACCTTGCCGAGACCGGCGGCATCGCCAAGCTCGACGACTTCGTCGCCCAGTACAAGCCCGAATGGGACGATCCCAAGACAGGCTATGTCGACGGCGCCAAGGGCGTGTCGCTGCTCAACAAATATCGCGGGTCCAACTATGGCGTGTCGCTGGACGGCGACTTCCAGACCTGGGTCTACCGCACCGACCTGTTCGGCGACGCCGCCGAGCAGAAGGCGTTCAAGGACAAATTCGGCTACGATCTGGCGCCGCCGAAGACCTGGAAGCAGCACAGTGACATCGCGGGCTTCTTCCAGCGGCCCGACAAGGGCCTGTTCGGCTCCACCGACCTGCGCAACCAGGGCTGGGGCTACACCAACTGGTATCAGCGCTATGTCTCGATGGCATCGCCCAACCAGTTCCTGTTCGGCGACGACGGCAAGCCGCTGATCAATTCCGAGCACGGCATTGCCGCCACCAACGAATATGTCGGCTCGCTCGTTCATCACTCGCCGGACGCGATCTCCTGGGGCTGGCCGGAGCAGTATGGAAATTTCGCCAAGGGCGGCGCGGCGATGACCTGCGCCTTCTCGAACCTGCCGAAATTCCTCGACAATGCCGGCAACAAGGATTCCGCCGTCACCGGCAAGATCGGCTCGATGCTGCCGCCCGGCCGCGAAGTCGACGGCAAGCTGATCAGCCGTTCCGTGCTGTGGTTCTCGCTGACCGGCATGGTCTCGTCTCAGTCGAAAAACCAGGAGGTCGCCTACCTCTTGCTGCAGTGGCTGGGCTCCGCCCGCATCTATGCCTGGATGAGCGCCAATCCGGGCGGCTATCTCGATCCGTTCCGGCTCTCGGATTTCTCCGATCCGCTGGTGCGCCAGACCTACCACGCCTACCACATCGACGTGGTGCGCGAGACCGTCGCCCGCACGGTGCCGACGATCAACTATCCCGGCGCCACCGCCTTCCACAACGCATTGGACGAAAACCTGATGGCGTCGCTGACCAAGGCCAAGACGGCGGAACAGGCGATGGCCGACACGGAAGCGGAGTGGAAGAAGATCGCCCGCCGCATCGGCGAGGACAAATTGCTTGAAGCCATAAGGACCAACAAGGAGGCCTGGCCGACTGTTCTCGACCCGATCAGCTGATCCGTCTCCCTGGATCAGCGCTGGAGGAGCATCTGTTCCTCCCCGCCGCAGTCAACGCCACCAGCAAAGCAGCCAGATGAAGCGTTCCGTCCCCTTCGAGATATTCCGCTACGCCGCGATCTTCGCGGCGATGGCGGTGACGCTGGTACCGATCCTGTGGATGGTGTCGATGGCCTTCAAGCCGATCGCCGATTGGTCGGCGACCGGCGCCGACCTGACATGGTGGCCGAAGAACCCGACGCTCGGCAATTTCCAGTTCGTCTTCGGTGAATCCAACAACAATCTGATCGTGGCGCTCGACCGCACCGCGCTGAAGCCGATCCTGTCGTCGCTGCTGTCGGCGGTGTTCGGCACGGCGATCGCAATGTCGGCGGGCACGGCTGCGGCCTACGGGCTGTCGCGTTTCGGCTCAGGCCAGAACCTGCCGCTGGCGCTGATCCAGCTCAGGCTGTTTCCGCCGATGGCGGTGATGATCCCGGTGATGATCATGTGGGCCTTTCTCAACTTCACCGACAGCTGGTTTGGCCTGGCGCTGATCTACGGCATCGTCACCCTGCCATTCGCTTTCTGGCTCATGAAGACCTTCTTCGACGACATGCCGCGCGAGATCGAGGAAGCGGCGCTTGTCGAAGGTTGTTCGCGGCTGCGCGTCTTCACACGCATCACGCTGCCGATGATGCGCGCACCGCTAGCCAGCGCCGCCCTCTTCGTCTTCATCCTCAACTGGTCGGACTATCTGATCGCGCTGCTTCTGACGACGCGTGAATGGGTGACGATCCCCGTCTACATGGCCTCGCTGTCCTCCTCGATGACCGGGCAGCTCTATGGCGCCAAGGCCGCGCTCGGTCTTATCGCCGCGGTGCCGCCGGTCATCATGGGCATCGCCATCCAGCGCCATCTGGTGCGCGGACTGACGTTCGGCGCGCTCAAGCAATGAGCGCGGTGACCGTGACTGTCTCAAAGGACGCAAAGGCCGCGCTTGGCAAGCCCGCGCTGCGGGACGAGGGAGCGCGGCTGGGATTCCGGCTGACGCTGCCGGCGCAGGTTTTGGTGCTCTTCATCTCCGTCTTCCCGCTGCTGATGCAGCTCTACATCAGCGTCACCGACTGGTCGCCGCTCTCCGGCCTCGGCTGGTGGAACGCATGGGAGATGTGGAACAGCTTCGCCAACTACACCGACCTTGCCGCCGATGCGCGCTTCTGGAGCGCGCTGAGGCGCACGGCCATCGTCATGGTCGTGTGCGTGCCCGTCGAATTCCTGCTTGGCCTGGCATTGGCGACGCTGTTCGCGGACGATTTTCCGGGCAAGCGGATCTTCTATTCGATCCTGCTGATGCCGATGATGGTGGTTCCAGCGGTGGCCGGCTACATGTTCTTCATGCTGTTCCAGTCGGGCGGGCCGCTGAACGACATCCTGTCGGCACTCAGCGGTTCCCGCGTCACCATCGCCTGGCTGTCTGACCCCACACTGGCGCTGATCGCGGTGATCATCGCCGATATCTGGCAATGGACGCCGCTGATGTTCCTGATCCTGCTTGCCGGCCTGGTCGGCGTGCCGCAGGACCAGATCAAGGCGGCGACCCTGCTCGGCGCCAACCCGTGGCAGCGCTTCGTCACCATCGTGCTGCCGAAGATGAAGACGATCATCATCATCGCGCTGGCGATCCGCGTCATCGAGAACTTCAAGATCTTCGACACGCTCTACATCATGACCGGCGGCGGCCCCGGCGTCGCCACGGAGACGATCTCCGTCTACATCTACAAGGTCACGACGCAGGACCTGATCTGGGGCTATGTGGCGGCGATCGCGCTGGCCATCCTGGTCGTGCTTTCGATCGTGGCCGTATTCGCCATGAAGCGCATGGCGCGGGCAAGGCTGGTGCCGGCATGAGCGCGATCCAGCTGCGCAACCTGGTCAAGACCTTTGGCGAGTTCACGGCGCTGAAGACCATGGATCTCGATGTCGCCGATGGCGAGTTCATGGCGCTGCTCGGGCCTTCGGGCTGCGGCAAGTCGACGACGATGAACATGATCGCCGGCATGGAAGAGCCGACCAGCGGCAAGATCCTGTTTGGCGAGCGCGACATGGCCGGCGTGCCCATGGGCCGCCGCGGCGTCGGCTTCGTTTTCCAGAACTACGCCATCTTCACCCACATGACGGTGCGCCAGAACCTTGCCTATGGGCCGCGGATGCGCGGTGCGGCGAAAGCTGAGATCGACCGCCGCGTCGGCGCCACCGCCGAGCTGCTGCAGTTGACGCCGCTGCTCGACCGCAAGGCCGACCGGCTCTCGGTCAACATCCTGCAGCGGGTGGCGATCGGGCGCTCTGCAATCATGGAGCCGGCGATCTTTCTGCTCGACGAGCCGCTGTCCAATGTCGACGCCGCCTTCCGGGCGGTGATGCGGACCGAGCTCAAGCAGCTGCAGCGCCAGTTCAGGCAGACGATGGTCTACGTCACCCATGACCAGCTTGAGGCCATGACCATGGCCGACCGCATTGCCGTCATGGATCACGGCGTGCTGCAGCAGGTGGGAACGCCTCTGGAAGTCTACAACAATCCGGCCAACGTCTTCGTCGCACGCTTCATTGGCGCCCCGGGCATGAACCTGCTGAAGGGAAGGCCGACGGAGAGCGATCGGGGTCTGGTGGTCGATCTCGGGCCGCTGGGGGTCACGCCGACGCTGCCGGACGAGCTGGCCGCCACCTTGCGCGGATCGCGCTCCGAGGTGCTTTACGGCTTTCGGCCCGAACAGGTGTCGCTGGTGCAGAGCGGGCACGGCCTCGCCATGCCGGTGAGCTTCGTCGAGCGGATCGGCGCGAGGACCATCGTCCATCTCGGCGATGGCGAGACCGCCGTGAAGGCGGTGTTCGACAATAATGTCGGACTGTCGATCGGCGAGCTTGCCGTCGTCGCCCCCGTGGCATCGTCCGTGCGTGTCTTCGATGCCCGCAGCGGCATTGCGATGAAGGCAGGTTGACATGGCCGATATCGTCTTTCGCAATGTCAGCAAGCGCTACGGCACGGCGCTCGCCGTCGACGACGCCTCGTTCACCGTCAATGACAACGAATTCTTCTGCTTCTTCGGGCCGCCGCTGGCGGGCAAATCGACAATCCTGCGCCTCGTGCTCGGGCTGGAGACGCCTGACGCCGGAGAGATCCTGATCGGCGGCAAACCGGTCAACACCGTCTCGCCGGCCGAGCGCAATGTCGCCATGGTGTTCCAGAACCTGGCGCTGTTCCCCCATATGAGCGCGCGCGACAATGTGCGTTTCCCGCTGGTCGAGCGCAAGGTCGCCGAGGCCCAGATCGAAAAGCGTGTCGCCGACGTCGCCGCCAAGCTGCATATCGGCCACATCCTTCACAAGCCGCCGGCGCAGCTTTCCGGTGGCGAGCGGCAACGCGTGGCCATAGCCCGCGCCCTGGTGCGCGACCCGAACGCCTATCTGATGGACGACCCGATCTCTGCGCTCGATGCGCGGCTGCGCGAGGAAACGCGCGTCGAGCTCAAGCGCATCCAGCGCGAACTCGGCAAGACGCTGATCTACGTCACCCATGACCAGGAAGAGGCGATGTCGATCGCCGACCGCATCGCCATTCTGGAGAATGGCAGGATCCGGCAGATCGGCGCTCCGGCGGAGATCTACGACCGCCCGGCGAACACCTATGTGGCGCGACTGCTTGGTTCGCCGATGATGAACATCCTCAAATCCGTTCGCGGCGACGGTGGCATCGAGGCCGCAGAAGGCACGGTCAGCATCGCCGATCGCGCTGCTCCGGCCGACGCGATCGAAATCGGGCTGAGGCCGGAGGACATCCAGGTCCGGCCCTGGGTCGACGGGGGCGTTGGCCGCCCGGCACGCGTGTTCGAGGTCGAGCCGCTTGGCGGCTACACGGTGGTAACGCTCGCCGCCGGAGAGGCGCGGCTGAAGGCGCTGCTGCGCGGCCAGCCCGACATCAGGCCGGATGCGGCGGTAGCGATATCCTGCGAGCCGGCCCGGGTGCATTATTTCGGGCAGGACGGAGGCGCGTTGGCGAGATGATCGCGGCTGCGAAAACAGAATTGCGGGAGGAAGACATGGCGAGCGAAGGCTTCGAGCCGGACGTGAAGGTCCGCACGAAAGAATACCGTATCGGCTGCATCGGCGCCGGCATGATCATGGCCGAGTGCCATCTGGCAGCCTATCGCGAAGCGGGGTTCAACGTGATGGCGATCGCCTCGCGGACCCGTTCCAATGCGCAGAAGGTCGCCACGCGTTGGGACATCCCGACCGTGCACGACACGCCGGAACAGCTGATCGAGGATTCTGAGGTCGAGATCGTCGACCTTGCCTTTCCGCCCGACCAGCAGCCGGCGCTGATCCGCCATGCGCTGAAGCAGAGCCACGTCAAGGCGATCCTGGCGCAGAAGCCACTGGCGCTGTCGGTCGATGAAGCCGTGAAGCTGCGCGACGAAGCATCAAAGTCCGGCAAGATCCTCTCGGTCAACCAGAACATGCGCTACGACCAGTCGATGCGCGTTCTGAAGCAGATCATCGACAGCGGCGCGCTGGGCGACATCGTCTTCGCGCAGATCGACATGCATGCCATCCCGCACTGGCAGACTTTCCTTCAGGACTACGACCGGCTGACGCTCGCCAATATGAGCGTGCATCATCTCGACGTGCTGCGCTTTCTGTTCGGCGATCCCTCGGAAATCACCACGCTGACACGCAAGGACCCGCGCACGACATTCGAGCATAGCGACGGCATCACCGTCTCGACGCTGCGCTTTCCCTCCGGCGTGCTCGCCGTGTCGCTGGAGGATGTCTGGTGCGGACCGCGCCAGGAGGGCTATCTGGACGACCAGCACATCAACTGGCGCGTCGACGGCACCAAGGGTGTCGCCAAAGGCACGATCGGCTGGCCGAAAGGCGCTGCCTCGACGCTGACCTATGCCTCGACCGAGACGACCGGCGGCGAATGGGTCAGCCCGAGCTGGGACACGATGTGGTTCCCGCATGCCTTCATCGGCGTGATGGAGCAATTGCAGCATGCGGTGAAGACAGGCGCGCCGCCGGCATTATCGGTGGCCGACAACGTCAAGACGATGGCGCTGGTCGAGGCCGGCTATCGCTCGATCGACGAGGGCCGCACGGTCAAGCTTTCCGAGATATCGATAAACTCAGTCAACTGAATCGCTTACAGGGAGGAATTCACATCATGATGCAGGCAGGTATTTTCACCGGCTATTTCCCGTACGGCCTCGAAGAGACGGCGAAGAAGATCCGCGGGCTCGGTTTCAACACGGTGCAGCTCGACCTGCATTTTAGGGATATCGATCTGTCGGCCGGGCAGATCACTGAGGAAAAGGCCAAGCAGGTGCGCGACGTCTTCCGCGACAACAACCTGCCGATCTGCTGCGTGTCGGGCTACACCAACATCATCCATCCCGACAAATCCGAGCGCGACAAGCGCGTCGGCTATCTCAAGGAGATCATTCGCAACGCCCGCAGCTTCGGCTCGCCCTACGTGATCTCCGAGACCGGTACCTACAACACCGAATCCGACTGGGTGCATCACCCGAAGAACAAGACCGAGGAAGGATTCGAGGAATGCCGCAAGGTGATCGCCGAGCTTGCCCAGACCGCCTATGACCATGGCGCGGTCTTCCTCCTCGAGACCTACGTCAACAACGTCGTTGGCTCGGTCGAGGAGACGGTGAAGATGTTCGCCCAGGTCGACCATCCCGGCCTCGGCCTGCTGATGGATCCGACCAACTATTTCGAAACCCACAACATCGACAGGATGGACCAGATCCTGAACCAGGTGTTCGATACGCTGACCGACAAGATCAAGATCGCGCATGCCAAGGACGTCAAGCGTTCGGGCAGCGACAAGTCGGAAAAGCATGCCGACATCGGCGACGAGGATGCGATGGAGAGCCACACCTTCCGCGGCGTCGGCGAGATCGAGCTGCCGGCGCCCGGGCTGGGATCGCTGAATTACGATCTCTATCTGCAGCGGCTGGCGGAAAAGCACCCAAACATCCCGGTCATCATCGAGCATCTCTCGGAAGACGACGTGCCGCGCGCGAAGAAATTCCTCGACGGGAAGTTCCGCGCCAACGGCCTGTGAGCGCCGGTTGCGCCGCCGGCGCATGGCGGCGCAACTCCAACCAAGGGAGGAATGAATGTTGAAATTCGCATTGAAAGTGGCTGCCGCGGCAACGCTGGTGGCCGGGGTCTCCTTGAGCCTGCCGGCATTCGCGCAGGACGGCCAGAAGACCTTCTATCTGCTGTCGCATGGTGGCCCTTCGGACGCGTTCTGGATCGACTGGAATGCCGGCGCGACCAAGGCCTGCGACCAGCTCAAGGTGACCTGCAAGATCTCGTTCAGCGGCGGCGACATGGCGGCGCAGAAGGAGGCTTTCAACTCGGCGCTCGCCGCCAAGCCGGACGGCATCGCCACCACCTCGGCTCAGCCCGGCCTGTGGACGGAGGAGGTGAAGGCCGCCAAGGCCGCCGGCATACCGATCGTGTTCTTCAACACCGACGATCCGGCGACCGGGCGGCAGGCCTATGTCGGGGCCGACCTCAGGGAAGCGGGCGTCATCTGGGCCAAGTATCTCGTCGACCACAAGATGGTGAAGCAGGGCGACAAGGTGTTCCTGCCGGTCGAAGTGCCGGGCGCCAGCTACCAGCAGCTCGAGACCGAGGGCATCGCCAGCGTCTTCGATCCGCTCGGCATCAAGTACGACGTGGTCGATTGCGGCACCGACCCGGCCGGCATCATCGCCAAGATGACCGACTACATGGTCGCCAACAATCCGCCGGCAATCATTGCACTCGGCGATTCCGTGGCAGCAAGCATCAAACGCGTCTTCGACGGGGCCGGTGTGTCGGCCGGCAAGGTCCCGGTCGTCGGCTGGGGCAACTCAAAGGAGACGGCCGAGGCGGTCAAGTCCGGCTTCGTCAATGCTGCGGCCTGGCAGTACCCGTCGGCGCAGGGCTTCATGCCGGTGGCGCTGCTCGGGCTTGCGGCCTCTGGCGAGCCGATCGGCTACGACATTCACACATTCAGCCTCTACGACGCCTCGAGCGTCGAGCCGATCCTGAAACTCTACAACAAGTGACGACAATCGGCGCCCGCCCCGAAATGGCGGGCGCCGGACGAAACGCATGGTCCTGACAGATATGGCAATCACAGCAGACGACGACACGCAGCGAGCGAAGGGCAGGTCTGCGCTGCTGCGTTCGCCGCAATTCTCCTCGCTCATCATCCTCATCGTGCTGCTCGTGGTGTTCGCCATCGCCGACGGCAACTTCCTGTCGCCGCTCAACATATCCAACATGATGGCGTTCCTGCCCGAGCTCGGCATCATCGCTCTCGGCATGACGCTGCTGCTGACGGCGGGCGAGTTCGATCTGTCGGTCGGCGCCGTGTTCGGCCTTGCGCCCGTCGTGGTGATGCTGCTGGTGCAGAATGGCGGTGTCGACATCGGCGTCGCCCTCCTGGCCGGGCTTGTGCTGTGCATCGCGATCGGCGCCATCAACGGGCTGATCGTCACCAAGATCGGCATTTCCTCGTTCCTGGTCACGCTGTCGATGCTGCTCGTCGTGCGCGGCGCGGCGCTCTACATCACGCAGGGATTCCCCCTGAAGTCGTGGGACCAGCCCGGCTTCTTCGTCACGCTGCTTGCCGGCAGCTTCAATGTAGGCTCGTTCCGGTTCTACACCTCGCTCTGGTGGTTCATCGGCCTGTCGCTGCTGGCGATTTACATCCTGCGCTACGCCAAGCTCGGCAACTGGATCAGCGCCATCGGCAGCAACCGCAACGCAGCGGTGGCGCGCGGCGTGCCGGCCGACGCGGTCAAGATCTGGCTGTTCATCCTGACCTCGGTGGTGGCCGGGCTGGCCGGCATGATCAGCGCGTTCCGGATTTCGGCCGCCTCGCCGGTGGCCGGCACCGGCTACGAACTCGAAGTGATCGCCATGGTGGTGGTCGGCGGCACGGCGCTCACTGGCGGGCGCGGCACCATCCTCGGCACCATCGTCGGCGCGCTGATGCTGCGCGCCATCCGCAACGGCATCGTGCTGATCGGTGTGCCGGGCTTGGCATACAACATCTTCGTCGGCGTCATCATCCTCGCCATGCTCATCCTGCACGCTTTGCTGCAGAAGAACGCCGCAAGGAGCTGAGGATGGAAGTGCTGCGTCTGCAAGACCTGCAAAAGTCCTTCGGCAACGTGCGTGCGCTGAAGAACGCCTCGTTCACCCTCAACGAAGGCGAGGTGGTTGCCCTGCTTGGCGACAATGGCGCCGGCAAGTCGACGCTGATCAAAGCGATCTCCGGCGTCTTCCCGGCCGACCACGGCGACATCTTCGTGCGCGGCGAGAAGGCGTCGATCCGCTCGACGCGCGACGCGATGGACCTCGGCATCGAGACTATCCATCAGGACACATCGCTCGCGCCGGACCTCAGCATCGCGCGCAATCTTTTCTTGGGTCGGGAGCCGGTCAATTTCGGCTGGCTCGGCGTGTTCGCGCCCCTCGACCTCGCCAAGCTTCGCAACGCCGCCTCGGCGCTGCTGAAGCGGGTCGGCATTTCGAAAAAGCTCGATGCCGATGCACTGGTTAGCACGCTCTCGGGCGGTGAGCGGCAATCGATCGCGATCTCGCGCGCCATGCAGTTCGCCGCCAAGGTGATCATACTCGACGAGCCGACCAACAATCTTGGAGTCGAGGAAACCCACGGCGTGCTGCGCTTCGTCAAGGAGGTGCGCGACGCCGGCCACTCGGTGCTGCTCATCACCCACAACATCCACCACGTGTTCCAGGTCGCGGACCGCATCATCGTCATGCGCCGCGGCGAAATCGTCGCGGAACAGACGGTCGCCGACACCGACCTGTTGACGGTGGAAAGCATCATCACCGGCGCCGACATGTCGGCCTTGCTCAAGGAGGCGAGGGCAAAGTGAAGGACGTCGCATGGTAGAGCTTTACGGCAAGACGCTGTCGCGAAGGCAGGTGGCCGAGCGGTCCGGCATGCTATCGCAGTTTGCCGGTGTGCGGCTTATGACGCTCGGCGACGGCGTGGAGCGCGGCATCCGGATGCTCGAGTTCCGCACCGGCTCCGGCCTGCGCTTCACGGCGCTGGTCGACCGGGCGCTTGATATCGCCGATTGCGACTTCCGGGGCCAGGCGATCGGCTGGCATTCGCCGAGCGGCTTTCGCCACCCCGGACTGCACGAGCATGAAGGGGAGGACGGTTTCGCCTTTGGCCGGTCGTTCTCGGGGCTGCTCGTCACCTGCGGCCTCGATCATATACTGGGCCGGCAAGACGTGCCGGCCGAAAGCTACAATTATCCCGGGCGCAAGCGGGTATTGCACTCGCTGCATGGACGCATCGGCACCGTGCCGGCGCGGCTGACCGGCTACGGCGAGGCCTGGGACGGCGACTGCTGCGTGCTGTGGGCGGAAGGCATCGTCCAGCAGGCAACCGTGTTCGGCGAGGATCTCCAGTTGCTGCGCCGCATCGAGGCCGATGTCGGCGGCACCGAGATCCGGCTGTCGGACCGCGTCGTCAATCACGGTTTCAGCCGCACGCCGCACATGTATTTCTATCACGTCAATGTCAGCCATCCCCTGCTCGACGAGGGTTCGCGTTACCTGGCGCCGATCCGAGATGTCGTCTGGGCGGCGCACGCCGGCGAACGCTACGAGGCGCAGAAGGTCGGCTACCGAACCGTGCCGGCGCCGCAGCTGGGATTCAGTGAGCAGGTCTGGGAGCACGAGCTTGGCGCCGATGCGGCGGGCGAGGTGCCGGTGGCCGTCGTCAATGATCACCTGGGCCTCGGCTTCGAGGTCGTTACCCGCAAGGATCAGCTGCCCTGCACCTATCAGTGGCAGAACTTCCAGGCCGGCCTATATGCGTTGGGAATCGAACCCTCGACGCATCATGTTCTCGGCAATCTCGCCGCGCGCGAACGGGGCGAGATGATCTGGCTGGACCATGGCGAAAGCCGCTCCTATGACGCCGTGTTCCGGGTGCTCGACGGTGCCGGCCAGATCGCCCAAGCGGAAGCGAGGATAGCGTCGATCGCCCGGCAGCCGCAACAGGACTACCCTGCGCTGTCGGGCGCTTTTGCGAGACTGCAGGCGGGACCGGCTTGAAACGCACGATCGGTTGCCGCGGCGGGCGAGAAGTGCGCCGGAATACGGAAGCAGGCGCGGCCCGGCCGGCCCCAGGCGGCCCTTGCGGAGCGCAGCGGGAAAGCGGAGATGACGATGACGGCAAGCAGGATGCGTGACTACAGCCTGGTCGGTGAAAGCACCAAGCGCGCCATCGAGACCGGATTGGCTTCGGCCGAATGGTATCACACCGATGTCCCGCGCAAGGCGATCAAGGAGTTGATGCAACGCTCCGACGGGCCGGCGATCCGCGACACGATCATCTGGGTCGCGGCGATCCTGGTGTCGGCCGCCGGCATCGTATGGTTCTGGGGCACGTGGTGGGTGGTGCCGTTCCTGTTCGTCTATGGCGTGCTTTACGGCTCGTCGAGCGACTCGCGCTGGCACGAATGCGGCCACGGCACCGCGTTCCGGACGCGCTGGATGAACGATGTCGTCTACCAGATCTCAAGCTTCATGCTGATGCGCAACCCAGTGCAATGGCGCTGGAGCCATGCCCGCCATCACACCGATACCATCATCGTCGGCCGCGATGCCGAAATCGCCGTCATGCGCCCCCCAGATCTGCTGCGGGCGGCGCTCGCCTTCACCGGTATTCTCGATTTCCGCTATTCGCTGCCGACGCTGGTGCGCCAGGCGTTCGGCAAGCTGTCCGATGAAGAGAAGAGCTATATCCCCGAGATGGAGCAGCACAAGGCGGTGATCGCTGCGCGCTGGCATGTCGCCATCTATGCGGCGACGGTCGGGCTGGCGTTGTTCACGTGGTCACTGCTGCCGCTGGTGCTGATCGGCCTGCCGCGCCTCTATGGCAGCTGGCACATGGTGCTGACAGGGTTGCTGCAGCATATCGGCCTGGCCGACAATGTCGTCGACCACCGGCTGAACACGCGCACCGTCTACATGAACCCGGTCAGCCGCTTCATCTACTGGAACATGAATTACCATGTCGAACACCATATGTTCCCGATGGTGCCCTATCATGCGCTGCCAAGACTGCACGAGCTGATCAAGCACGACCTGCCGGTGCCGAACCCGTCGATGTGGCATGCCTATCGCGAGGTCTGGCCGGTGCTGCTTCGACAGCTGAAATATGAGGATTTTTATCTCGAGCGGAAATTGCCGCCGACAGCCAGACCCTATCGCGGCGAATTTCACCAGGTGGATATGTCGGCGGCCGCTGAATAGCGATAGCGAATTTTGCCGGAGCCGGAGATGGCTGACTGGATGAAGCGTGCGCGGTGGACGACATCTCGAAAGAGGATGTCATCTGCTTCGATCCTCCCGGTTTGCCGCTCGCCCGATGACGAGTTCTTCGCCACCGACGGATATTGGACGCATGAGAAGGCGCATCTAGCCGAAAGCTGGTGATCGGCGACGTCATCGAATGCCTTGAAGCATATTGGCCGCTTCAATTGCGGCCGGCCAGGCCAAGGGCGCGCCGGGTCTGCGTCAATCTCGCGATCTATCCGGTGAGAGTCGAGGCCGGCAAGGTGATGCTCCAGATCTGACGCTTGGTAACCGGTCCAGCACCGCGTTTAGCAAAGCAGAGTGACGTTTTCATAGCCGAAAGAGACGGACCGTGGCCGATCTGCGCCATGAAGGCTAAGCCAGCTGACCATGCTGCGCGTGCTGGTCATTGACGTGGCCGAGGGGCGCCGAGCGGGCAGGGGTCGATCGTCTCGGTACCGCTGGAGCTGTGCTGAACCCTATATCGCGATGCGGCCCCCAGCCTGTTCACCGTGCGGACTAGAATTTCTTCGAGATCGGCACCGCCGGCGGTTTTCTTAGTTGGGCTTTCCGCCTCTGATCGACGAGGTCCTGATTCACTGCTGCTTCTGCTGATCAGCTTTGAGGTGCTGATTGTGCGGTTTGATCTGGCAGCGTTGATACTGGGCGCCACCGCGATCGAAGCGGATGGACAGCGCCTACCGCAGCGGCAAAACGACCGCTGAGCAAGATCAGTGTGAGGGAAGGAGATGGAATTTATTGGTGCGCAGCAAGCGCGGCAAAGCTGCGCAGCTGATCGTGGCTGGAAAGCGTCGCTACAAAGGCGGTGCGTTTGTCAGTTTGGAAGCCGACACGCGTCCGGCAGGCGACGGCGATCTCGCTGGCTGACTGCGGCGCGGGATTATTGTTGAACGACGGCAGGAAGTAGGCTCGGTCCGCCGTGCGTCCAGGACTCGCGTTCGAGTGGATTATGGTTCGGGGTGACGATAGCCGATCTGCGCAGCCCCGAACCTCCAGCGCTTTCCGCATGTTGGGCAGGGGTAGAATTGTCACTTTCACGCTCGATCTGCTCCGCGTGTGCGTCAGGATGATGCTACACTCAAACTCTCGAAGGTTCATGATCCTCTTCGGTAGCGACGGATTCATGCCGTAAGCGAGCCGCCCCGGGAAACTGATTTCAATTCCTTCGCAGCCGCGGTCAACGAGGCGCGGTCATTCCCGGCGGCTATGATGAGCTCCATCGCCTGCTCAGGCGTTATGCCGTTCTGCTGGGCAAAATGGAAGTGTTCGTTGCGTTCGTTGGACGAGACCCGGTTCCTGTCGCCAAAATCACGCTCGCTTTTGTTGTCCGTCATCATCTTCTCCTTCAACCTCAATTCGTCGGCCCGAACCGCCCGCTGGAGCAAAACTTCCGAAACCGCCGTACGCGAAGGCCCATCGAGCCTCGCTAGGGCTGCTGTGAGTAGAAGTAAGCTCCAGCTGGCGAAAGCTGGGGGAGCTTGTCCAATGCCGGGGTGGGCTCGGCGCACGCCGTGGCATCGCTCCGGCGACTTTCACCACCCGCCCAGAACACGGGTGGGAGCAGCCTCGGAATGTTTGCCCGACCGCCAGGCAATGAAGATGGAACTACGCGACACCGAGTTCCTCGTCCTGTGGCATCAGCAGACGCTCTCGTGGATGTCTTACCCGGCATTCTCGCCCGAATGATCGAAGTGGATGGCGAGGCCAAAGGCGAGCGCTCGCTCGGCGATCATATTGACAAGATGGCTTTCGCCGATCGACAGCGCCGGAAGGGCCTCTTTCAACGCCTCGAGAGCATGCCGTGTCGACAAAAGACCCCGCCGCTTGCGGCTGCTCACATATTGATCGATCAGGCACTCCAGTGGCATCTGCCTGCCTCCGCTTCGGACAGGATCTCGTAGCGTGGCTGCGGAGCGACAGCATTCACATTGGTTAAGAGACGGCGGCGAACGCCATCATGCATGCCGCCAACAGACGGCGGTGGGGCTGATTTACGCCGGGTTGGAGCGCTATCCTAGGGTAAGCATGGCGCGACCGTCGCGCCGGGTTCGGACATTTCGATGCTACTGCTCCGGTACCGCGGAGGTTTGTGGATGGTTGCGTGCCGCCTCGGCGATTTCCGGAATGAACTTCGTCGCGGTGCAGCTTCGGTTTACATTGGCGCGGGCGGTAAATACCTCTTGCCCGCAGACTTGCGAAGCGAGCGCGATCGGCACATGCACCGCCAGTGGCAACTCGGTCTCAGCCACTCCTAGATGTCTTGCAACCTGTTGCTTCACCTCCGGCCGGCCGAGCGAGACGTCAACGCCGACATCATCCTTGGCGGTCGGCGACGATCCTTGCGCCGGCAGACGATCGTGCTTGCCTGTTTGCGATGAGTCGCCGGATTGTTGAGCCGGCTGACTTGTCTGCGCAGATGCCTGGGCGCCCAAAATCAGCGAGGCCCCCAGCCCCAAAAAAGCCCGGAGCCCCAAAGACACAATCCGAAGTCCGAATGTGCTCATTGTCATGTTCCTCACCGTGGGTTCAAACTTGGCGCCGCTCAGAGGTCGGTGTTGCTTCGGCCTCTTTCGAAGACAGGGATGTCTTCCTCGTCCTCATCATTGTCACCGGTTGGTATGTCCTCGGCGTAGCTGCGGGTCAGTTCCTCGGTTTCGCTTAAGCCGTCCATCGTCTCATTGGCGCCTGCCCCTTCATCATGACGACCGGTAATTTCGCTGCGGGGCCTTGCGCCGAGCGGCTGGTCGACATCGTCGGCTCCCACGAAACCTGGCTCCGCGCCGTGCCTGTCTTCGTGGCCCACGGGGCTGTCCAACACGGCGGCATCCTCCGGGCGAATGGGTTCATCATTGGCGAAGTCACTTCGTCTCGAATGCGAGGTCTCGTTTTGCTTTGGCATGTCAGGTCTCCTGTTCGTTTGGCAACTTCGACGACGCTGGTGCTTGCACGCCGGACTACCTGAGCGACGCACCTTTAGAGTTCCTGCATCGACCACCGCTTAAAGGTTGCAGCATCCCTGAGCGCGGAGGCAGTGTTGGCCACAGACTCCACAGCGCCGCGAAGAACCAACGTCGTGGCCAGATCCACTCAGCCCTGAGAACCGCTCTTGCTCAGTTGCTGGGCATGTTTGAAATGCTGCCGGATCACCGGCGCGGTCTTTTTCGCATGGGCCGCCAGATGTTTTGCCTGACCGTTTTCTGCATAGGAGGTCATCAGCGTCAGGGCTTCCTGGTGCGCTGCCACCTGGGCGTCGATATAGGCGTTATCGAACGCCCCGCTGCTGTCGTTGCTCAACGCTTCCAATTGGGCAGCATGCTTGCTTGTCATCTCCGGCGCCACTGCGACGTCGTCCTTCTTTGCCGCCGCAATGAGCCGCTTGGAAGAGGTCGTGTGGTCCTTGATCATCATGCGAGCGAATTCCTTCACTCGTGATGTCTTCGATTTCCGCAGTGCCAATTCACTCGACTGGATCTCGAACATATCTGAGCTCGCAGCTGCTTTGACAAATTCCTGCGGGGACGTCGTCGCGGTCTGAGCCATTGCCCCCGGGCTGATGAGACCGATGGCGATCGCAGCTAAAAGCGCTTTGACGAAATGCATGTTGTGCTCCTGCAATATTGCTTAACTGGCCCAACACGGCCGAGCTGCCGTTGTTCCCTTTTTGGTGACAATAAATACGGGGCGGCAGGCGTGGACCCCGGATGGCTCCGGCTCAGGGCTTTGATCATAGATCCGGCCGTAGCCAAGACCGGTGACTGCGCGGAGCTCAGCGCGGCCGTCGGCTTGGTGGGCAGCACGTTGTGCGACATTCAAATCTCCTAAAGAAATCGTCGGCCATCGTCGCGATGCTTCAGGCAGACCAGTGCGATTTTGCAGGGTTGCGCTGACGGGATTCTGATTCGGCCCGCCGGTCGGGTTCGTCAAGAGGAGCTAATATAGCATTGTATGTCAGATCGGCCGTATTAGCCGCTTACTGATCGTCGCATGGTCCATCTCTGAATCTTGTTGCACAGCACAATATTATTGACGATGGGGTGCTTAGGCAAGGATATTGAATGACAAGTAGAGGAATCACGTCCGAGTCAAAGTAAAATTTTATTATATCTTACTCTTGCCAATTACCAAGTAATGACCCAAGACGCATCTTTCGCGGGCCGTTAGCTTGTTTTTAAACTCTAATGCGTCACTATCGGGTCCGTAAATGCCCAAAAATGTCCCATCCTTTGAAGGGCAACAAGGAGGCGTACTATGGCAAGAATTTTTGAAATTCTTATGGGCAGTCTGACTGCCGGATCTGTTCTCGCAATTCTTTGCATGCCAGCGACAGCAGCTGGAATTAGTGTCGGAGGCGTCGGCGGGGTATCCGTCGGCAGCGGAGGAGCCAGCGCTAATGTGGGCGGCAACAGCGGCGCTACGGCTAGCGTGTCCCTAGGCGGTTCTGGGGCAAATGCCGCAGCCTCCGTCGGCGACACTGGCGGAGCGACTGCTTCCATCGGAACCGGCAGCGCCAATGTCGGTGTCGTCACCGGGGTTGGTACCGACGTAAATGTCGGCGTTGGAACCAATCCAGCCGCCAACCCCAGCAACCCGACCGCTTCGAGCAACCCGAATCTGGCTAGCGTTGTCGGCGATATGTCGAACGCTCAGGTCACTCGGATGAAGAAGCGCTGCGTCGAAGTGCTTAGCAACGAAGACACCTATGATCGTGACCTGCGCCGGCTCTGCCTGCTGATCTCGCGCCGCTAACCAGCGACCCCTTTCCGACCTGTCGGGGCTGTCGACTGACACTCTCCAGTTCCGACAGTGGAAGCCCGCCCGCCGAAAGGTTGGGCGGGCTTTTACAGTCAGCGTCCTTCCATCCGCAGCAGACAATCGCGCTTAGCATCAGCGACCTGGCCGAGCAAGCGATGGAAGACCGCGCGGACAAGCTGGGCATATCCTGCGCAGAGGAAGTCGGCAGCGTGTACGCGGCGATTCTCGGTGCTATCGTGCACCGCGATGCCGCTTGGCTGACTGACCGAGGCCGCGCTATATCGCGCCCGGCGGGCGTATTCAGTTCAGCGAGCCTCTGCCGGGGGAAGCCAAGACCATCTTTCACTTGCTCGACAAGGCCGGACTTGAAGGCAAGGTGTCGAAGCGCAAGGACAGCAAATACCGTCGACCAACTGGCTGAAGGCCAAGTGCTTTGCGAACGACGAGTTCGATCTGCTCGGCGTCGAGCGTGAAGCGGGCAAGCCGGCGTTCGCTGAGGATGACACAAATCGCCGTGCCTAAGAAAGATCAGGAGCGCGCCACCTACGCCTGGATGTACGGCGCCCAAGCGTGCAAGGATGGCAAGGAGCGTGAGGTGCCATTACTGGCAGGAACATGCCGACGGGTGGCTGCAGGGTTTTGACGGTGTGCCGATGGCTGGTTTTGGATAGACCAAGACCGTCAACGACGAGATGGAAGCCGAGGTCGACGAAGCCGCCGTCGAGCGGCCCGACGAATAGCCATTTTGCCATGTGCCGTATGTTCGTTTTTGATTGAAGAAAGGGTTTCGTTGGGCCTATAAAGATTCCGTTTGCCATTGCCTTTTTGGGAGGATGCGATGGTTGCAACGCCCATAGATATCGCTCAAGCGGCCACTGCGACTACGGCCACCTTGCTGAAGTGGCAGAAGTCCATGGAGGAACGCGCCACGTTTCGCCAGAACATGGATCAATCGCGCAGGGCGATCCAAGCCTCACGCGATCTGCTGAAGCGCCTTCGTCAACGTCATCGCGACGACGATAGCGGCGCGGATGCGCTAAAGGATTAGCCGCCAGGGCAGATGTGAGACGGAGGTCCGGGAACGGATTGGGGCCACGTGCGGCACCTAATGTCGCGATGGTGATGGCCGATGATGTGCTTGAACAGGAGATTGCCCATCTCCTGCATTGCCGTCATATCCGGGTAAGCCGCTAAAACGGAGCCTTCACCACCGACGCTGCCGAGCAGCGGGATCAACACGAAGCTGTCATCCCGAAACTTGCTTATGGTGGTGATCGTGAAATCGTAGTCGGGATAGGCCTCATCAAGCAGGGCGCTGATCTCGGCGAGGAATTCAGGCGTCTCGAACTGTGCGCCGATCGGCGGCACCACAATCATGTCTTTGCATACTTGCATCTCGCGCCTTCCCAAGCCGTCTCATCGTGAGCGGCTGTTCCGCCAAGGTCAAATCACGTCTTCCCTGCCGATGATCTGGAGTCAGCAAAGTTATTCACACGTCGACAAGATGGTTAGAATTGTCGCGGTTCGGTTAAGACCTCGATCATGAGGCGTGGCGCATCGTGTTGTTGGGTCTACATATTGCCTTCCTGACCCTACCCGGTAGCTCAAGCCCGTTGCCGTAATTGGCAACGGGCTTTTTTACGTCTTCATCTGGCACAGTTGATCTAATTGTATGGAACCGCGACGACAACCAAGCAATTCTGCCTTAAGCGGTCGATTCCTCGGATGTAGCCGTGCCTACGAAAACCCGCTGTTGCGCGCGCGGCGGGGTTTCTTGGCATCAAGACGCTACCCCGCCCTCAGGCCCGTTGCTTAAGCGGCGGCCTTTACAGGTCCGGCGCCGCTATCTACTGCTGAATAGGTGGAGTCACGAGACCCGGAAAGGGCAACACGTTGCCGCCCGTCCCCCGCCGGCGGCGCAGTTCAATCTCGCGATAGACGAGGATGCCCATCACCATTTCCGCGCTGGCGATTTCCGATCTCGATGGCAACGACTTGAGCAATTGGTGCAGCTGTCGCGTTTCCATGGTCGCAATGTGGGCGGCAATGGCTTCGATGCTATCGCCCAAATTCGCCAGTAACCCTGCGGACATCTGCATCGCGCTACTCTACAGCCGGGAAAACGTGTTGAGATGCAGACGCGTCCTTTGGCCTTCTGCAAAGGCCAAAGCATAGGATTCGAGCTTGAATGATCGGGTGAGTTCCTGGTCTTCCTCGACCACGCGAACAAACCACTCGCCACAGGCTTCGCCAACTTCGACACAAGGGCGTGCTTTGCGAATTGGAATGATGTCAGCCAGGGCGTTGCCTCCCAGCAATCAGGCCAAACGGGATTGTAACGTCGTAAGCGGTCTTCAACAAGAAGAGTTTGGGCAGCAATACGAAACTGAGGTGTGGGCCACAAATGGCCGGCGCCATGGGTTGGGGAACCTGGGTGGGCACCGGCCAAGAGCGGACAGGTCCGCCGCGATGCATACATCGTCGATTGGTGCCGCGGTGGTAATGGTGTGATCGCGGAAGCTACGCTTTAGCCTTAGCCGCCGGCCTTGCCTTGCCCGTTACAGTTGCCGTGGGCTGCGGTGCCTTCCTACCCAGACCGATCGACTTCGCCATGGCAGACCGTGAGGCCGCATAGTTGGGAGCGACCATCGGATAAGTGGATGGCAAGTTCCACTTTGTTCGATACGCGTCAGGAGTGAGACCGAAATCCACGCGCAGATGTCGCCGAAGGGTTTTGAACCGCTTACCATCTTCAAGACAGATGATGTAATCGGGAAATACTGACTTCTTTGGATTTACCGCAGGCACTGGTTCTTCGGTCGCGGCAGCCACGCGATGGCCAATCCCAGACAGCGACGCGTGCACTGAGGCTATCAGGTCCGCCAAACCCGCGACCGGCACGGGATTGTTGCTGACGTACGCCGATACCACATCCGCCGTGAGTTCTACCAGTTCAGGGGCGTGGTCGGGGGCGTCGGTCATGGTGTGAGTCCTCGAATTTGAGAACGATCTATTATAGCTGCTGCCGCAGCTGCACAACTCGAGGCCCGATGATGGGCCGCTTCCCTCGTAAGCACCAATCCTGTTGAGCCTGTGTTTGCCGATGGAGGAAAGGACCATCCGAAGCAGTGCCAGACTTATCACAGGTTAAGTCGGTCCGGTGTTTATGATATAAGGTCGGGCATCATTCGCGTTCTGCTGGCCGCGGGTGACTGAGAGACCATAGCGCTCCCGCCCAAACGGAGAGCCGACATGCTTTATCAAAGCCCATTAACCGCCAAGTTCCATCGTGCCTTCACCCTCACGTCAGGTGAGCGTCAAGCTCTCGACGCGGTAAGAATAAGGATCGTTGCGATTGGCGCAAACCAGAACTTGGTTCGGGAAGGCGACCAGCCGTCCCGGTGCATAATGGTCCTGGCTGGCTTAGCCAGCACCTCGAAGGTAACAGGAGACGGGAAGCGTCAGGTCACTGCTTATCATGTGCCTGGCGACATGCCCGATCTGTTGAGCCTGCACCTCGATCTGTTGGATAGCGACGTTCGAACGGTGAGCGCTTGCAGTGTTGGCTTCATAGATCACTCGGCTATCCGGCTGCTCTGCGAACGCCACCCCAGGCTGGCGGCAAATCTTTGGCGAACGACACTGGTTGATGCATCGATTTTCCGCGAATGGGTGGTCAATGTCGGGAAGCGCCAAGCGCTTGGCCGAGTGGCCCACCTTCTCTGTGAAATCATGCTACGTATGGAAGACGCCGGACTCGCGTCCGATCAAACCTGCGCTTTTGCTGTGACTCAAGCTGACCTTGGCGAAGCGACAGGGCTGTCGGCAGTCCACATCAACCGCACGCTCAAGTCTCTTCGGGAGAAGCGCCTTACATCACTTGTGAATGGCCAATTGACCATCCATGATTGGGAAGGACTGGCCTTTCTTGCTGAGTTCCGGCACGATTACCTGCACTCAGCAAGGACCAATAAAACGGCCGAGTTCATGTCAATGCACTGATTGCTCCAGGGGAAAATCGCCAGAAATGCGGATTGGCTCCATGGGTAGCCGGACCACTTGTTGGCCTTCGCTGACCATCAGCGGTGCGATCGCCTCCCAAACATGTTTTGCCATGGTGGCGCGGCGGAAATGATCAGCAGGTTGATACCAAGCCTGTCTGGCTTGCTTCTTTTTGATGCGGCAGGCGGGGCCGCCTTGCCCCAGGCCAAACGCAGGCCCCAAACGAACCCGGCCTCACTTGGTGCACGCTCCTTTTACCGCGCGGTCAATGCTTTGATGGCGCGTCGAAGCGTTAGCGCAAGGGGTTCACTTGCGCGCAGAGTGCATTCGAATGCTTACCGGCCCACACGGGCGTTGACTATCCGTATGGCCGTCTGGGTCGTGGAGGTTAACTGGGACGGGACACCTGCTCTCCTTGCCAGCCTTCGGGACGTTTCCTCGCAGCGTGCGCAGGAGGAACGTCGACGTCAATCCCAGAAGCTCGGAGCAATTGGCCGCCTCGCAGCCGGCATAGTTCACGATATCAACAATCTGATAGCAGCGTTCGACTCGGGCCTGCGGCTCCTGCAAAAGCAACTCGCCGAAAATCCCGGCGATCCGAAATCAGCCATCCTGATCGACGAACTGCTCAAACGAACACAGAACGGCGTGGCACTTACGCAGCAATTGCTTGCGTCTCTCGGAGCCAGTCGCTTACGCCCGAAAGCATTGATCTGAACGGACGGATCGAACAGCTTTCGATGCTGCTGGAACGAACGCTCGGGAGTGCAATCAAAATTGAACGCAACTTGGACGCGGCGCTTGGCCCTGTTCTGGTCGACCCCAACCAGCTCGATGTCGCCATGCTCAATCTGGCGGTGAACGCCAAGGACGCCATGGCCGGCGTGGGAACGCTCACAATCGAGACTAGCGATGTCCCGGACGACATCGACGATGGGCATTCACTGGCGGGTTCGTGCGTTCGTATGACCGTGCGCGATGCCGGTTGCGCATGAACAAGGAGATTCTGGCGCAGGTCTTCGAGCCGTTCTTCACCACCAAACCCGATGGACGCGGGACCAGACTTGGACTTAGCCAGGTTTATGGCTTCGTCAAACAATCCGGTGGGCACATTCGGATCGAGAGCGAAGCTGGTGAAGGAACAAGCGTCCATCTTTTTCTGCCGCGTGTGCAGAAGCAGTAACCAGGCTCTGCCGGTATCGTCTTTGCATTGGGTATCGCGGAAGTGACGTGGCCAGTCCGCCAAAGCAATCCCGTAGAGCGACATAATGGGTTGGTTAGCGGCCGCTTTAGAGATCGGTGCAGAGGGTACACGGGCTTGTCCCTTTATCCTTTTTTCTCCCGGCCGCGCCACTGTCTATTATCGGCGGCTAGGCCGCTATCACCTTCTGAGCGGGTTAGCGATGGAGTGCCTTGGACGGTGAAAACGATTCCGGCATCCTCAAACGCTTTGCGGATGGCGGCCATGTTGTGGGGACGCGGTTTCCTGTATCCGTTCTCAAAAGCGCTGATCACCATCTCGCTAAGATTGGCCTTGGCGGCAAGTCGCACACGCGGCCAGTTCAGTAGGGCTCGTGCTGCTCTGACTTGATCTGCTGAGAGTAGGGTTCGGCTGTCCATAGCCAGTCGAACATTTAGTATCGCTAAACTGTTCCTCTTGACCTTCTGCGATTTCTAACGGTGTGAGGCCGGCTTGTCGGAAGCCGTCATCGATTATGGCTGCAACCTTTCGGACGGTTGTTGCCTCGGCTCCAACAAGACGTGCTGCCTGCATTCTTGCTTGGAGATCAGCCAAGCGGGCAACCAGGGCTTGCGTCCTCTCGAGTTCAGGGTTCGTCATGTTCATTGTCCAGCTGAGTGGCAATTTGAATTTGTCCGGCTGAGTAGCGTTTGAATGCACACACTCGCCACCCAAGGGTGGCGAGTGTGTGTTCGTTCGAAATCTCAGTCGTAAACTTTCACGATCTTGCGGGTGCCCGGATCGACCAGGACCGTGCGGTTGTCGACCACCACGTAACGGTATTTGACGTTCGGGACCTCGTGGATCTCCACAGTTTCCGGCAGAGCTGTCCCGACGTTCAATTCCACGCCGGGAAGGTTCACCGAAGCCAAGGGCTGCTTCTTGACATACTCACGGATGACCGTGTCCTGTTCCGGCTGGATGATAATGTCGTCAGCGGCGGCGGAGCCGATCCCCGCCAAGAGCAATATGGCTGCGGCGGTGTTCACAAAGTGCATCTTCATATCTTCTCTCCTGCAAGGACCGGCACACGACGATCATCGTCCCGCGCTGCCCGGCAACCAACTTTGAACCGGGGTAAACGTTCCCGCCTACGCACCTTTGTCTAATTCGATTGGTCTAAAGTCCGACCGTACAACGCAATGGTCTTACCTTTGGACTAGGCGGAACGGATTAGGGCTTCAGGTTGTTGGTTCTCCACAACGGGAGAGAACAAATGGATCAAAGTGTTGGCCAGGCGCGATGGTTGCTCGCACCGATTTTTGCAACGGCCGTTACCTTTCTGGTAATGGCGGTCGTCCTTAGCTGACATGTCTTGGATCGGCGCAGCCAGGTCCCTTCCTGCGCTGATAGGATTCGCGAGTTGCTTGAGCGGCTGGCGAATCCTCTATTTTACCGTGCGCTGGGCCTGCTCCTTCAGCAGGCGGGGCGCTTCGTTCAGCTCATGTAAGTTGGGAGGTTTACTATGCATCGGCGATCCTTTTTGACAGCGATGTTTGGCGTTGCAGGGGCAGCAGCCTTTGCAAGCGCGGTCCGGCCTATCAACGCATTGGCCGGTGTTCCAGCGGCCAAAAGTGGCATTCTCGAAGAACTCGACGCGCCAGACGCCTTCGACAACGAAGGTACTCACGCGGAAGTGGAGCCGGTCAACCATCGGCGCTACTACGACCAAGATTACGACCCAGACTACGACCCAGATTACTACCACCGGCGCCGCCGCCGGCGGGGCTGGAGAAGAGTCTGCCGTAGTTACTGGCGACACGGGCGCCGTCGGGTCCGGTGCTATCGCCGACGTGGTCCTTCGGTCGTCTTGCGATTTTAGCTAGTCGGCTGCTTCTGCCCATGGCCCGTTCCGGCTGACGTGCTGAGAACGGGCCGGTACGATTCCTTTTTCGTGGCAAACGCAATCCATCTGAGGGCACTCATCAGCAGCGCCGATGGACCTGACTTACAGCTTGGTGGTGTCGCTGTGGTGCGCCAGGAGCGGTCTGACGATCCCTCTTGTGCAGCCCTTCGGCTGCCGCCAGCCTGGGAAAGCTTTTCGGAACGTTTGGTTCTGGCCGTTAGGCCACGGGGCCAAGCTCAGCCATCAGGACACCCCGCAAGCGATGAGCAGCGGGGCCTGGTAAGGCCCGGCGACCTCCTTTTGACATACGGGGAGAAACCAAGAAGGGCGCCGAGCCTTACCGGCGCTGCTTTGAGGCAGACGACGCCGATGAGAGTAGGCGATCATGCTAATTTCTGCGAACCATGCGAATGAGGGAAAGCCGTGTGCGATTCTTCGCTATCCAGCCACGAACCTCTGCCTTTCGGACATGGCGGTCCGTCGCTCGATCGATGATGAAGAACGCCTGATGTAGCTGCTCGACTTCGTAGAGCCCGACCCGGATCTCGAACCCTGTCTGGCCAGTGGCATCGAAGTCACCGGGACCAATGACAGGGAAGGCGACGGCGATGGCGAAGCGGACGACGAGCGCGAAGCCAACGATGCCGATTATGGCTTCATAGAGGGAGGGCAAGGCCTATAATTGTCCGGTCGAGAATGAATAGCCCGCTGCCTCACGGTGGACTGGCTTCAGTTTTTGTGCGGCACGATGTAGCGACTGCTCACCGCACCCGCCCCTGTGCCCCGCGTGACGACAATCGTGCTATACCCGGCTGGAACGGAACCTGTAGCGGAGGGGTCGATCGAACTGCATCGCCCGACGATCTCCCCGTTGGGAGCGCCCTCGAGCCTCACGGCTAACGCCAACTGGCATGTGTCAAGGGATCCGAACATGGCCGGTGATGTATCGAGTGGCTTGCAGACTCCCTGGGCGGGACTGCAAGAAAGCAAAATCATCACAGCTGCAGTTGCCGGATCCATTCGTGAAGCTCCGTTGTTCGACGAGCCTCAACGCAGAATAGCGAGCTTTGTTTCGTCGGTGCTAAAATACGAGTTTTCTGGTCTGGCTCACGGTGGCGGGCTTTTCATTGTCACAGCTTTCGCCTCTCAATTGTCCCGATCCCGAACGGTAAAACAGCCATCCGACGAGACACACCGAGGGGATTGCGATGGCCAGAAGGATGCCGCCGGCAATGTTCACCATCAACATGAAATCCATCGGACCTCTCCCTCTTATATGCCGACAGTCGGAAACTCGTGAAATCAACATGGGTGAACAGGTTGCGAACATGCTGCTACGGTTTTTGCAGAGCCAAGAGATGAGACGAGACGGACCAGCACGACAGGGACTAGCTCTCGTCGCAACAAATTGACACACAAGGACTCGACGGAGTCGAACGGCAAGGGCAGGGACGCCATCAAGCGAATTTCAAAACCGGTGCCTTGGCCGACGGGCAATCGCTGATAACATCAAGGTATGCCTGAGGCGACGTTACAAGGCAGTGTACTTGGGTGCAGCCGGCCGCAGGCGGCCGAACTCTCGCCTTCCAGAGGTTCTGGAGTGCGCCGACCGACCCCGTCGTGCTCGTCAATGTGTAGGTTTGCAGTGTGGTGTTCCTTCAAGGTCAATCAGCAGCTTATGCATGGAGGACCACGGCAAGCGGCGTTTTATTCCCGGACAGCGCAAATTCTGTCTCGACAATGTGATTGGTCCGGGCGCCTCGTTTTTTAACGCTCTTTGGCCCGCAACATCGGCCGTCCAGTTCGGGAATATCGGGACCTTTCAAGAATTCGGATATTGTGAGAGCAGCGACGCGTCGTGCGACGAAGGGGAAACAACTTCGCAGTCTCGTGCGACAGCGAGGCGCCTGGCTCAGCGTCTGCTTGCCGGCATCCTGTGTGGGGCGGGAGCGCGGGGGGCAGTCCAGGCGACCGGCAGGCAACGCTCGCGTCTGTCCATCGCGGTGATGGGAGCCTCGTCGAGTTCAGCAGCGTTGTGGAAGCAGTCCGCTGCGCGCGTCAGAACGCTATTGCTAAGCGCAATGCCGGGGGTGCCCGATGATCGTCGCATTGAGTTCCGGATTGGCATTCACCTGGGTGACGTCGTGCAGGAGCGCGATGACGACCTGATGGGTAATGGCGTCAACATCGCCGAGGGTATCCGGGTTGCCCGGGCGTAGCGGCTTCGAAGCCGCCGATTATAAGTATTCTCGCCCTGTGGCGGCCGATTCTGCGATTAGGAATTGGACGAATAGGCATGGGGGAGAAAGGCCGTTATTCTAAGCCTCATCCACCCTCGATGCGGGAAATAACGAGATCATGGAGTAGGAAAATCTCATGCTATGCGGCGGAGGTGCTTACAAGGGCGAGATTCACACCCGCCCAACGACAAGGCGCCCATCCCCTGCCCGATGGACGGTGGATAGAGTTTTGGTGCCATGAGCCAAACCCACACATTACAACCGTCATCTATCCGCTTCCCGGTACAACCACGGCTGGTGCCGGCGATCAAGGCGGCGTACTTCGCCGACCTGCCGCCAGCCGACATCACCCTCGAGCTGCTCGACGACTGGTATGGCCGTCTGCTGCGGGTCAAAGGTGTCGACATCGCCTACCGTGCCGTAAAGACGTGGCGTTCGCTCTATAATGTCATGGCCGGCATGAAGCTATGCCCGCCCGGCTCCGACCCATCGCAGGCGATCCGCCGCCAGACGCCACCACCGCGCCATCAGACCTGGACGGCAGGCGAGGCGGGGCGCCTGGCGCGCCGGCTACCGCGAACTGGCCTGCATCATCGCCGTTGCGTGGGACACGAGCTTCTCACCCGTCGACGTGTGCACGCTCACACCGGCGCAGGCAATGCAGACAGCACAGGAATGGGGTTTTCTGATTGCACGCAGCAAGAGTGGCGAGGCGGCTTTCGGCACGCTGTCGTCACGCACGCAGCGCCTGGTGCTGGCCTATGTCGAATCCTAGGCGTCACCCTGCTTGACGATGCGCCGATCTTTCGCTCGCGCGGTTTCGCGCCGGGCCCGAAGGGGGGCCGGCCGCGCGCCGGCGTGCCTTACACGAAGGATTCTCTGGTCGACGACTTTGCCGATCTGCGCACGCTGGTATTCGGGACATCGGAGAAGCGGCGGCTGATGGACATGCGGCGTTCCGGCGCGGTCGAGGCGATGCCGGAGGCGCGTCGGTCGAGGCAATCTCGGCCAAGATGGGCAATTCGATCGACGGGAACAAGGCGCTGCAGAAGACCTATATGCCGGTCAATCTGGCCGCCGTCCGCTCAGCCGATGCCAGCCGCCGCAAGGGCAGAAAGCTGCTTGGCCTGGAACGGAACGAATACAGAAAGTTGAAACTCTCCGCAGAATGAGAGTTGAAACTTTTCAAGGGGCGGTAGCTAACCCCTTGAAATTAATGGCGCGAGTGACGGGGCTCGAACCCGCGACCTCCGGCGTGACAGGCCGGCACTCTAACCAACTGAGCTACACCCGCGCATTGGACGAGCACGTGTCAGCCGTGTTCGTCGTTGGGGCGGTGGATAAGGGGTTCGCCACCGGGTGTCAAGCGCAGCTGGACAGCATAAACGCAAACAGGAGAAGGTTTTTTGACGGGCGGCACTTTGCCCGCGAAAACCACTGTGCGGCTAAGCTCGCAGCTGTTCATTTGGCCTTGCGAAGCCGGTTGCGACCGCTTAAAGGTCCGGCCGGAGCGGGCGATTAGCTCAGTTGGTAGAGCGCTTCGTTTACACCGAAGATGTCGGCGGTTCGAGCCCGTCATCGCCCACCACTCAAGCTCTTGATAAATCGGTGCTTGCCCGGAGTTACGGTCTCATATCCGGTTGTACGCGTTGTCGGCATTCTGCTTCCTGGCCTTGTCGCGTTCGAAAGGGGTGACGCAGACCAAGTCGCTCTCGAACGCTTCACGCCAGACGTAGCCGTCGCGGCAGGTGCTGTCGCCGTAAGGTCCGCCTGTCGGCGAACGGTTGTTGCGGGCATTTGCATTCTGGGCCTGCACCTCACCGTAGTCGGCAGGACTCACGCACACGCTGTCGCCGAAGATCGCCGATCGCCAGACGAATCCTTCCTTGCATCCTTTGGCCTCGATCGCTGCGGGCTCGATAGGCGACGGCAAAGGGGAGGGCCTCGGCCACAACGCCACCGTTGTCCCGCCGATGCCGAGCGCGATCATCGCGGCCAGCCCGTACAGCAGCCAGAGCCTCGGCCGCCGCGCCGCTGGCTTCGCAATCGCCGACGCAATCGCCGCCATATCGTCGTTGAAGCGCTCGTGGCGGACCTCCATGGCTTGACGCTTGGCCAGGTCCTGCAGATCGGGTGGCAAGGCGCTTTTCTTTGGCATGCTGGCGCCGTTGACGAGCACGGGGATGACGCGCACCCCAGCCTGGAGTGCCGTACGGATCTCCTTGCGCACGAAGTCGTCGGGGGACTCCAGCCGAACCTGGCCCTGCTCATCGGTAAGCGCGGCCCACTGCGGCCCCACGATCGCCAGCATGATTTTGCAACTGGCCAAACTGCGGGCAAGCGCCACCTCAAAGTCATCGCCGGGGTTGAGCTTGTCGACGTCCATGAAGATGGACGCATCAGGAAGCGCGCGGTTCAGATTATCGTAGACGCGGCCCGCCACGCCGGAATCGGTCTGCCGCCGGTAGTTGATGAATACGTCGCCAAGCAAGGCCTGCCTCTTCCCACATGAACGAGAAGGCCTCAAAGTAGCATGAGCGGTGACCTCGCAGCTAGTCTGGCGACAGACTGGCCATTACTGCGGATGCAGTCCGTTTCACGTCTCGCCAGAGGACACATGCACCGGCCCTTCGCGTCGCACGGTGGACTAAGTACAAGAGGCCATTACGGCGCGTCGCCAAAGCGGAATATACACAAATGTCTTCCGTCTGGATGGCAGCTGCAGAGCAAGTTCGGCCCACGCCCGCAACGCCAGGCGAACAATGCCTTTACCGGATTAACTTGGCGTATCCGGAAAAGCAGGTTCATCCGGAAGGGCAGGGTGTTCTGGAAGGGTGGGTTCACCTGCACGGGTAGGTTCATCAGGAAGCTTAATATCTTGAGCGTCTATGCAATGTCGCTCTCTCAAAACCGGGGAACCGCTTTTGAGCGACACGCATTGGGTGAGCACAGAAAGGCGATCGGCTCCGCCACTTCTTCCTGTTTCGGCTCGCCGATGCGGGCAAGCGTGTACTTGTCGACGTTGTTCGCATACGGCTTCGATATCGGCGTAGGTGCCGTGTCACCGTGCCGCGATAAGGGTTCACAGCGGTCGAGTTGACGATAGCGTTCTCAGCGAAGATGTCGGCGGTTCGAGCCCGTCATCGCCCACCATATCTGGCCGACCATATCTCGAATGCCGGGCGCGGCCGCAACGAGCCGCACCCGCACTTCTTTCCCAGTGCAACCTATCGCTTGACGTAGCAGTTCTTCTTCACGCGGCGGATGGGATCCTCGCCAAAGGCGTCGACGCTGCATGTGACGCCGTTCCTGAATACGCCCTGGACGTACTGGCCACGCGCCCCGTATCTCACCAGTTTGCGGCCACGGAACTCGCAGAACCGCCCCTCCGAGGCGCAGGCCACCCATCTGCCGCCGCCCTGGCCGTAGTCGTCATCACCGTAATTGTCATCGTCGTTGTTGTCGCCATAGTCGTCACCGCCGCCGCGCCTCACGATATAGCAAGCCTTGTCGCGGCCGGGCGCCGGGTCGCCAAAGACGCGATTCGTACACGGCACGGCACGACGATCGATGAAGCGCGAAGTGGTCTGCCCGCGCGCGCCGTAGACCACTTCCGAGGGGTAGGGCAGGCGGCAGATTTCGCCTTCGTCGGCGCATCGCTGCATCCGCTGGGCGGATGCGGTGGCTGGAAAAAGAATAGAGACGGACGAGGCCAGGCCGACCAGGCAGATGAATGTAAACGTCATCCGGATCAAAGCATTGAAGGTTTTTGACACGATTTGTCTCCCGTTCGATTCGACCAGCATGGTACAGCAGCCTTGTTAAATACACGATGAACGAAAGCCCTCCGGGAAGGCAGGACAATGATGGATCATCCAGGGCGCCTGATGCTGCGGTTGCTGTTCGCATTGGCAATCGTCGGCACTGGACGCTTCGCCTATGCAGGGAATGCGGGCGACGGCGTCGACCAGCCGGCGGCCAAGGCCGCCTTGCTCAAGGCCTATCCCGGACTTTTCACCATTTCGGGCAATGTACTGACCTGGACCGACGGCACCACGATGGTGTGGGACGACGGCAAGGCGCGCGACGCCGACGCGCTGCTGGAGAGCCCTGACATCGAAGACATGTTTCGCTACGTCTATCCCGGAGCAGCGGAGGGCGCGCTGGTCCCGGCCGAGGATTTCGATCCCGGCCGCATCCGCAACGAACCTTTCTTCGAGAAGCTCTACGGGGCAAGTGCCGCCGAGGTGGGCAAGCACATCGCCAACGTCAAATGGTTGCCGAAGCTCGGCAAGAAGACCGTGCAGGTCACCAGGATTTTCGGCATCAACGACCGGCTGGGCAAGGTCTCCGCTGCGCTTGAGGCGATGCCCGCGGAGCTGAGCCGTTACGGGCTCAAGCCCGGCGGCGGCTTTGTCTGGCGGCCGATCGCCGGCACCGACCGGTTGAGCGTTCACTCGTTCGGAGCGGCCTTCGATATCAATGTCGGCTTCTCCGACTATTGGTACAACAACAGGAACAAAACCAACCCGAAGGCCCACATTCCCTTCAAGAACCGGATTCCGCTGGAAATCGTGGAATTTTTCGAGAAAAACGGCTTCATCTGGGGCGGGCGCTGGTATCACTACGACACCATGCACTTCGAGTACCGGCCTGAGTTGCTGCTGTACAAGAAATCCGGCTGATCACGGCGGCAGCAGCCGGAAATCCTTGCCTTCGGGCAGCAACTGGCCGCCGTCGACGACGATGGTGGTGCCGGTGATGTAGCTGGCATCGTCGGAGGCGAGGAACAGGAAGGCGTTGGCGACGTCGCGCGGACTGCCGAGGCGTCCGAGCGGGATCGAATCCTCCATGTTCTTGATGTAGGCGGCGCCGCGATGCAGCTCGATCGCTTCGGTCAGGATGTTGCCGGGCTCGACGCCGTTGACGGTGATGCCGTAGCCCGAAAATTCCAGCGCCGCCGAGCGGATGAAGCCGTTGATGCCGGCCTTGCTGGCGGCATAGTGGCCGTGGCCGGGGCTGGTGACGTGCGGACCGGTGATCGACGAGGTGTAGAGCATGCGCCCGTAACCTTGCGCCTTCATCGGCGCCAGCGCCGCCAGCGTGGCGTTGAACGGGCCGCGCAGATTGACCGCCATCACCCGGTCCCAGTCGTCCGGGCTGGTGTTTTCGATCAGCTGCCAGGGATAGATGCCGGCATTCTGCACGATGATGTCGAGGCGGCCATGGCGGCTCAGCGCCAGCGCCACCGCAGCTTCTGCATCGGCCATTTGCGAGATGTCGGTGCGAATGAAATCCGCGCCGAGCTCGTCCGCGGTCGCCTGGCCGGCTTCGGCCTCGCTGTCGGCCAGGACCAGCCTTGCGCCTTCTTCGGCAAAGCGCTGGGCGATGCCCTTGCCGATGCCGCGCGCGCTGCCGACGATCAGCGCGACCTTGCTTTCGAGCCGTCCTGTCATGCCAGCCGTCTCCTATGCCAGTCTTTGGCGAATGGTTTGCTTGAAGGCGTCGAGCAGCACGGCGGCGAGCACCAAAAGGCCGTGGATCACCTGGGTGAAATTCGCCGGCAGGCCCATCAGATTGATCGCCGTGTTGATGGAGGAGAGCAGCAGCACGCCGGCATAGACGCCGGGCAAGGTGCCGACACCGCCTTTCAGGCTGACGCCGCCGATGACGACCGCGGCAAAGGCGTTGAACAACAGCCCGGTGCCGAGATTGGCGGTGGCGCCCGAGGTGCGGATGGCGAGCAGCCAGCCGGCGAGGCCGGCAATGGCGCCGGCAAGTACGAAGGCGATGATCAGATTGCGGTTGACGCGGATGCCGGCGCGGAAGGTCGCGGTCTCGTTGCCGCCGATCATCACGAGGTGGCGGCCGAACGGCGTCTTGGCCATGATCAGCGAGAACAGGACGAAAAAGGCGACGGCGATCCAGGCGGTCAGCGGCAGGCCGGCCATTAGCTGGATGCCGAACCAGCGGATGGCCGGCGCCAGATCCTGTGCCGAGCGGCCGCCGGAAATCACCAGCACCAGGCCGCGCACCCAGATGTAGGACGCCAGCGTAATGATAAAGGCGCTCATCTTCACCTTGACCACGAGATAGCCGTTGAAGGCGCCGATGAGGCCGCCGACGGCCAGCGCAACCAGCAGCGAAACGGGAACCATCAGCCATTGCGGATTGAGCTGTATGCCCATGCCGATGCCCGATGAGCAGAACAGGATGCCGACCGCCATGGCGCTGAGTGCGGCCACCGATTCCACCGACAGGTCCATATGGCCGGCAATGATGACCAGCGACAGGCCGATCGACATCACGCCGAGAACGCTCGAGGCCTCGATGATGTTGGCGAAGATGCCGAGCTGGAAGTAGTTGGGGACGAAGACGGAAAAGACAACCAGCACAAAGATCAGCATGAACCAGACGAGGTTGTCGAGGACGAACTCCAGGGCTTTGCGGCTGCGCGGGTTCATGGGCTGATCCGGTTGGCGCCCCCGAGAAAATCAGGCTGAGAAATCAACTCGATTTCGTCGGGTTCAGGCGCGGGTTTAGGTTCGCCACGGTGTCCTGGGACGCGGCGTCGTGAATGGGCAGGCTCCGGGCCGCAATGGCCCGGAGCGCTTCGCTAGGCGACTATTCGACAGACTTGATCGTGTCCGTCGGCGGCTTCTGGTTGCCCCAGAAGGCCGGATTGTCGACGTTTTCCTTGGTGATGGCGGCGCCCGGGATCTTGATGTTGGGGCCCCAGCTCTCCTTGGTCACGGTCGACTTCAAGCCGAGCACGTCATACTCGCCAGGCTTGATTTCCTGCTTGCCGGCGATCTTGTCCATGAACATCGCCACGGCTGCGGCCTGCGCATAGAGCGGCTGTTCGACTTCGACGTTGAGCCAGCCCTTGCGGATCAGGTCGAGACCGACCGGAGCGCCGTTCGAGCTCATCAGCATGACGTCGCCCGGCTTCTTGCCGGCGGCCTCGAGCGAGGCGACGGCTGCGACCGACAGGTGCGCGGCATGGCTGAAGATCAGGTCGATGTCGGGGTTGGCGAGCATCTGGTCGGCAACGATGGTGCCGGCATTGCTGGCTTCCCATTGCATGGCCGGCAGCGAGATGATCTTGACGTCCGGGAACGCCTTCAACTTCTCCTCGAAACCCTTCTGGATGTCGAGCGTGTAGGGATCGCCGGGATCGCCCAGCACCTGCAGGATCTTGCCCTTCACCGAGCCGTTCTTGGCGGTCAGAAGCTTTTGCGCCTGCTCGGCGGCGACGTAGCCGATCTCGACCGTGCCCGCCACCGAGGTGAAATCGGACGGGGTCGAGGTGATCTGGCGGTCGAACTCGACCACCGGAATGCCGGCCGCACGCGCCGCTTCGATGGACGGCTTCAGCGCGTTGAAATCGACGGCGGCCAGGATGATCGCCGCCGGCTTCAGCGCAATGACGTCGTTCATCTGCGATTGCTGCGCGTCGGTCTTGTTGTCGGCGTTGAGTGTTTTCACCTCATAGCCGACCTGCTTGAGGAACAGCTCCAGCGCGCTCACCGAGCCGGTCTGGAATTCATCGAGCAGGGTCGGGACCATATAATAGACGGTGCCCTTGGTCTGGGACATTGCCGGCGTGAGCGAGGCAAGAGCCAGTGCCAGGATACCGAAGACAAGAACCAGTATTCGCTTCATGTCGTTCGCTCCTCTTTTATACCGGACCCCTCTTTTGTCCCTCAACCTGCCGGTCCGGCACCGGCAAGCGTCTCACCGGTGATCATGTTGATCACCGCATCGGGACTTGTTTTGTTGCGTGCGACATCGCCGGCCACGACGCCTTGCCGGATCACCACGATCCGGTCGGCGACCTGAAAAGCCTGTTGCATGATGTGGGTGATGATGACGACGCCGATGCCCTGGTTGGCCACCTGGCGGATCATCTCGAGACCGCGCCGCGTCTGCTCGACACCGAGGGCGGCGAACGGCTCGTCAAGCAGCACCAGCTTGCCGCCCCAGTGCACGAAGCGGTTGAGCTCGATGGCCTGACGTTGGCCGCCCGAGAGATGCTCGACATTGGTGCGCAGCGACGGGATGCGGGTGCCCGCACTTGCCAGCGCCTTGCCGACGACGGCCTCCATGGCGCGCTCGTCGAGGATGGGGACACCGAGAACCTTGCGGGTGATTTCGCGGCCCATGAAGAAATTGGCGACGACGTCGACATTGGTGCAGAGCGACAGGTCCTGGTAGACGGTCTCGATGCCGGCAGCCTTGGCCTCGGCCGGCGTCTTCGCCAGAAACTCCTTGCCCTCGAACAGCATGCGGCCGGAACTCGGTTCGAGGCCGCCGGCGATGATCTTGACCAGTGTCGACTTGCCGGCGCCGTTATCGCCGAGCAGCGCCACGACTTCGCCCTTGCCGATCGAGAAGCTGATGCCCCTCAGCGCATGAATGGCGCCGTAATTCTTGGTGACGTTTTCGAGTACCAGCAGCGGTTCGGTCATGCCGCCACTCCCTTGCTGTGCATGAGGTCGGACCGGCGCTCGCGCTCGGCAATGAACATCTGGCCGAAGCGCGGCGACAGCACGCCCGAAACGGCCAATGCGGCAGCGCCGCGCAGCACCGAATGCTTGCCGCCGGTCGCCACCGTCACGCGCGGTGTCTTGCGGTCGCGCCGCGCCGAGACCGAATTGGGAAGCTGTCCCGCCGCGCCGACGAGCGTTTCGAGCAGGTCGGTGGGCGCAAGCCCGCCGAGGATGACGGTTTCCGGGTCGAACACATTCTCGATGGTGACTATGGCGTTGCGGAAGATCGGCGCGATCTCGGCCACCCAGGCGGCGTCGCTGATGTTGCGGCGGCGACGTGCTTCGAGCGAGAGATACCGTTCGAGGCAGCCGCTGTTACCGCATGGGCAAGGTTCGCCACCGGGAACGGCAGGGATGTGTCCGATTTCGCCGGCATTGCCCCAGGCGCCGCGCATCACCGCGCCGTCATGCACGATGACGCCGCCGAGGCCGACGCCGAAATAGAGGTAGTAGTATTCGGAATAACCGGAGCCGAGACCGTAAAGCCGTTCGCCCATGGCCGCCGCCGCCATGTCGGTTTCGAAGAAGGCCGGCAGCCCGGTCGACGCCGCCAGCCGTTCCGGCAGCGCAACATCCTTCCAGCCGGCCATGGTCGTCGGGCCGACGAAGCTCATCGACTCCACGCCGAAGGGTCCAGGCAGCGCCATGCCGATGCCGAGCACGCGCCCGCCGGGCCGCAGCGCGGTCAGCTCGGGCACCATCGCGCCGATCAGCTCGAAGGCATGGTCGGGCGTCGCATGCGGCGCCTCGCGATGCATGCTCTCGATCACATCGCCGCTGAGATTGATGAGCGCCGCGTCGATCCCCAGCGGGGTGAGGTGGACGCCCACGGCATAGCCGCCCTCGGGGTTGATCCTGAGCGTCGCCGGCGGCAACCCGCGTCCGCGCGGCTCCTCGCGCAGCGACAGCACATAGCCATGCTCTTCGAGTTCGCGAACGATGGTCGATACGGTCTGGACGGTGAGGCCGACCCGGCCGGCAATGTCGCCGCGAGCGATGGGACCGTGAAGGCGGATGGACTCCAGCACGATGCGCCGGTTGTAAGGCCGCCCGAACTCCTGATTGGTCCCCCGCAGTGCCATGTCCGCGCCCCTTAGGAAGGCCAAGACTTGCACAGGCAATTTATTCAGTCAAATGGAATTCAAAAATAATTCGTGACGGTTCCGAACGCGGTGCAGGACCTGTCCCATTCGTCGCGCTGGCCGATTGCAGCCGGGCTGAAACCACCGCAATGGTGAATGACGTCAGGCGGGCGCGGGGCTCGCCGGCCAACAATCCAGCAGGAAAACCGATGATCGAATTGCCTTTTGCGCGCGATGAGTACCAGCGGCGGCTCCAGAAGATCCGCGCCGAGATGGCGGCGCGTGGGCTCGAACTGCTGGTCGTCAACGATGTCGCCAACCAGCATTACATCACCGGCTATGACGGCTGGTCGTTCTACACGCCGCAGGTCGTGCTGGTCCCGATCGAAGACGAGGCCGAGCCGGTCTGGATCGGCCGCGCCATGGATGCGGCAGGCGGCTTGCTGACGGCCTGGATGAAGCCGGAGAATGTGGTTGGTTTTCCCGAGGACCATGTCCAGCGCGCCGATCGCCATCCGATGGACTGGATAGCGGCCTGGATCGTCGCCAAGGGCTGGGGCGCGAGACATATCGGCGTCGAGCTCGAAGCCTATTATTTCTCGCCGAAGGCGCATGCCCGGCTGGTCGCCGGCCTGCCCAATGCGAAATGGCACGACGCCGATCTCCTGGTGAACTGGATCCGCGCCGTGAAATCCGCGCCGGAAATCGCCTACCTGCGCAAGGCGTCGACCTTGGCTGAAGCAGCTGTCGCGCGGGCCTTCGAAGTCATCGCGCCAGGCGTGCGCGAATGCGATGCGATTGCCGCGATCCAGGCGGCGCAGATTGCCGGCAGTCCGGACTTCGCCGGCGACATCACGGCGCTTCCGCCGACAATCCTCGGTGGCGAGAATGCATCGGCTCCGCACATCATGTGGAGCGATCGGCGCTTCGGCAAGGACGAGACGATCGCGCTCGAACTTGCCGGTGTCTGCCGCCGCTATGCCGCAGGCCTCGCCCGAACGATGCAGCTCGGCAACACGCCGGCCCGTGTCGCCGACACCGCAAAGGCGGTGATCGAAGGCATGGATGCGGTGCTCGACGCGGTCAGGCCGGGGACCACAGCCGAAGCGGTCGAGGCCGCATGGCGCAAGGTTATCCAGCGCTCCGGGCTGAAGAAGGAATCGCGCATCGGCTACTCCATTGGCGTCGCCTATCCCCCGGATTGGGGCGAGCACACGATCAGCCTGCGGCCCGGCGACAAGACCGCGCTGCAACCCGGCAACGTCCTGCACTCCATTCTTGGCATGTGGATGGATGGCTGGGGCATCGAGATCAGCGAGACCATTCTGGTGACCGAGACCGGCCATGAGACGCTGACCAAATTCCCGCGAGACATCCATGTCAAATCCTGACCGGTCAGCCACGACGGACGCCACCGCGACCCGCCTGACGCATCTGCTCAATATTGGATCGTCCGGCGCTCGATCAGCACCACAAGACAAAACAGGACGATCGACAGGCCCGATGACAGCACGATCGCCGCGTAGAGGCGGTCCGACTGGTAGTTGAAGGACGCCTGGATGATCAGCGCGCCAAGTCCTTGGTCGGAGCCGATCCATTCGCCGACAATGGCGCCGATCACGGCGGTGGCCGAGGCAATCCTCAGCGATGAGAACAGCATCGGCAAAGCGCGCGGCAGCCGCAGGCTCCAGAACGTGACGCCGGAGCACGCGATGTCGGATTGCCAAACAACAGGATGGTACAACGGGTGAAGGAGGCGGGGGCGTGCAACCAGCCGCCTGGCTTGACCCTACAGATACTGCTCGACCTTCTTGCCGACGGTCAGGAAGCGCAGCGGGTCGATGGCCTCGCCATTGTGGCGGACTTCGTAGTGCAGGTGCGGGCCGGTCGAACGGCCGCTGCTGCCGGTTTTGCCAATGATGTCGCCGGCTGCGAGTTTTTGGCCGACGGCAACGTCGATCTCGCTCAGATGGCCGTAGCGCGTGGCAAAGCCGTTGCCGTGATCGACCTCGACCATGCGGCCATAGCCGCCGTTCCAGCCGGCCTTGGTAACGATTCCGGCCGCCGTGACCTTGGCTGCCATGCCGACCGGCGCGCGGAAATCCATGCCCGAGTGCAGGGCAGCGGTGCCGAGGATGGGGTCAGTGCGCACGCCGAACGGGCTGGTGACGGAGTGGCCCGGCGCCGGGTTGGCGAGCGGCAGCCGCCGCGCCTCTTTCTTCAACTGGTCGAGCGTATCCAGCGCCTCGTCCAGTTCCTTGACCTTGCTGTCGAACATCATCGAGCTGTCAAGCGGGATCAGCGGTCCGCCGACATCGCTTTCGTTTTTGCCGAAATCACTGTCGACCGGCAGACCGGCCGCTTCCAGCGCCTGGGTGATGGCATCGGCGTTCTTGTAGGCGTTGTCGGCCAGGGTTTCGATGCGGGTGAGTTGCTGGCTCTCGATAGCCTTCAGTGAATCATTGATCGAGACGAACAATTTGTCGGCGCGGTCCGCAGCCGTTTCGCTGGGCAGCGGATCGGAACGTGTCGACCACAGCGAGAATGGCCTGGTGTCGCCCGAACCAAGGCTGGCGACCGAATAGGCGAGTGGCTCGCCGCCAGTCAGTTCGGCATGTTCGTCGGGTTTTGCCGCCACATCCGCGGCGGCCGGCGTGCCGACCTCGTTTTCCGCCCGTTCGAGGATCGGGCCGAGGCGGCCATGGCGCTGGCTGAGCTGGCTCTGCCGCTCGATCAATTCGCTGACCTTGGTCTCCATCAGTTTCTGGTCGAGAAGCTGGCGGCTGGTGATGCGGTCGACCTGCGCGCGAAGCGCCGAGATGCGATCCTCATAGGCCTGCTGCATGCGCGCCTGCCGGGCCGCGGTGGCGCCGATCAGATCGTCGCGCAGCACGAGATAGGAGGTCGCCAAGAGATAGCCGATGGCGATCGCCGCCAGTGCCGAGCCGAGAAAGGCGACGAGCCACGGCCGGATGGTGAAATGTCGTATTTCATTGCCCCGCGCAATGATGACCGTATGCGGCTCCTTGCGCCTGCCGAAGACCGCTGACTGACCGGTTAGGTTCACGGGACCAAGCTTTCGTTACGACACCAACGAAGCCCGATTACACATTATTAGGGTTAACAAAGTTTTGCCGTCGCGGGCGCGCTAGTGACCAACGGTGTCAGCCACCCGCATATGTCTTATGCCCCAATGCACTGCGCGGCGTTGGCCAGATCGGTGGCGCCTCAAAGCGCGCGCACCGCCTCCAGCACTGCTTCGGCATGGCCTTTCACCCGGACCTTGCGCCAGATCCCGGCGATCCGCCCGTCCTTGCCGATCAGGAACGTCGCCCGCTCGACGCCCATATAGTTGCGGCCATACATCGTCTTCTCGACCCACAGATTGTAGGCCTCGATCACCTTGCGCTCCTCGTCGGCAACCAGGTCGACGGTGAGATCGTATTTGGTTTTGAACTTGTCGTGCTTCTTCACGCTGTCCGGCGACAGGCCGATCACCACGGCGCCGGCCTTTTCGAACTCCGGCTTCAGCTGCGAAAAGCTGATCGCCTCATTGGTACAACTTGTGGTGTCGTCCTGCGGATAGAAATAAAGTACAACGGGCTTCCCCCGCATCGAGGCAAGGCTGAGTGAGCCGCCGCCGTCGCGCGGAAGATCGAATTGCGGCGCAACGTCGCCAACGTCGAGATCAGCCATATCGATGCCCTTGTTTGAGGTTACGCGGCCCTAAGTCAAAGAGATAGAGCATGATGCCTGGACAAACGGAAACCGTTTGTCCCAGAAAACCGCCTCACACTTTTCGGCATCATGCTCTAGCCTGCGTCGTTATAGTGTCGGGCGGGGATTCGTCCACGATCGAATTCGCACAACGGAAAATTGCGTGGATCAGGAAGAACCGCAGCACGAGAAAATCCGGTTCAGGCGTGACGAGATCACCGACCTGGGGGCTTTCCCGTCTGCTTGCCGCGTGCCGCCGCTCGGCAAGGCACGGATCGGCCGCGGCTTTCGCATCCTTGCGCGGCTGTTTGCCGGCGTTGCGGCCCTGGTGCTGCTGGCCGCCGCCGCCGTCTACGTCATCGGCGCCACCGGCATCGGCAGTGAACGGCTGCGGTTGGAAGCCGAAACGGCGATCGAGAAACTGGCCGGTTTCGACGTCAAAGTCGCCGTCGGTCCTGCCAGCCTGACACTTGACGGATCGAGCTTCATTGCGCTGCAGGTCAAGGATGTCAGCGTGGAGACCGCCGACGGAAAGCCGATGGCCGATGCCGGGCGCGTCCGCTTCGGCATCCGGCTGGTCCCGCTGCTTTCGGGCGAGGTTCGGCTGACCAGCGCCAGGATTTCCGACGCTCATATCGTCACCGCGGCGATGCCGTCGGGTGGTGACTGGACAGCGCGCCTGCGCAATCAAGACGGTCTCATCGATCCGGAAAAACTGGCCGCCGCCGTCTTCAGTGACGTCAATCGTGCACTCGATGCCGTGCGCGAGGATTCGATGCGCCGCATCGATCTTAGAAATGTCGCGTTCGAGCTGCCCGAGGCCGGATCGGTCAAGCTGGTCACGATCGCCAACGCCACGGTGCTGCAGTCGGGCCCCGGCAGCATGGAGTTCTCGTCCGAGGCGGATGTCGATGGCCGCGCGCTCACCGTCACCGCCACCGCCACCCGCGATACGAGCTCGATGCGCGTCACCGCCTTGAACGCCGTCATCGACATGGCGGATGTCGCGGAGACAACGCCGGGGGCCGGCGGGAAAACCGGCGCGATTGCTTTGAAGCTCACCGGATCCGAAGGCTCGGGCGAGACCGATTCGCGGCTGACGGGCTCGCTGTCGCTAACCGGCTCGGTGCTCGACCTCGGCACACGCGGGCTGTTGCCGGCCGATGTCGATGTCGACGCCGCCCTCGTCTCCGGCTCCAACAAGATCGATGTCGGCAGGCTGGTTCTAAAGACCGGGCGCTCGGCGTTCAATTTCGCCGGCTCGATCGGGCCAAAGCCGTCGACCGGCGCGGCCGGCGAGGAGCCTTCCTATCGTTACGACCTGACCAGCGACGGCTCGACGCTGGCGCCTTCGGAATCGCCCGAGCCGGCGCTGAATTTCTTCGCCCGCATCGCCGGCGTCTATCAGGTCAAGAGCCGCAAGCTTGTCGCCGACCAGATCGGCATCAGGTCGGGATCGGGGAGCGAAGTGCTGGGAACCGCTGCGGTTTCCTTCATCGACAACGGATCGCCGGGTATCTCGGTGTCGCTCAACGTCCACGACATGGCGGTCTCGCACGTCAAGCAATTGTGGCCCTGGTTCTCGGCCAAGAACGCGCGGCTGTGGGTGCTGCAGAACCTGTTTGGCGGCCGCGTCGTCGATGCCAGCCTGCAGTTCCAGGTCGTGCCGGGGCGTCTCGGCAACGGCGTGCCGCTTTCGGCCGACGAGGTGTTCGGCCGCTTCCAGGTCGAGGGCTCGCGTTTCGACACCGCCGGCCGCATCCCGCCGATACGCGATGCCGTCGGCGTCGTTTCCTTCCACGGCAACGATGTCGACGTCGCGCTGTCCTCGGGCAGCGTCTATATGCCGAGCGGCCGCACCGTGGCGGCAAGCAATGGCACACTGTCGGTAAAGGCGGCAAACCACCCGCCGGTGATCGGCGCGCTCGACATCGACGTCGCCGGTGAGGCGCCGGCCATCGCCGAACTTGCCTCCTACGAACCGATCAACGCCATGCGCCATGTCGGCATCTTGCCGGACGACCTGTCGGGCACGGTGACCGGCCACGTCAAGGCCGACATTCCGTTGCAATCCGGCGTCGACACGTCGAAGCTCGATTGGCTGGTATCGCTCGACTACAAGGACCTGTCGCTCGCCAAGCCGTTCGAAGGCCAGATGGTGACCGATGCCGACGGCTCGATCGAAGTCGGGCCCGACAAGGCGGTGATCTCTGCCAAGGCGCGGCTGAACGGCATTCCAGCCGAGCTCGATCTGGTCGAGCCGCTCAGGGATGACGGGCCGCCGCGCAGCCGCAAGGTGGCGCTTGTGCTCGACGAAAAGACGCGCGCCATGGCCATGCCTGGCCTGTCGCCGCTGATTTCCGGCACCATCAAGGTGGCAATCGACAAGAGCGGCGAAGGCGGCAGCCAGAACGTCGACGTCGACCTGACGAGCGCCAGGCTGGACATTCCCTGGGCAGGCTGGAGCAAGGGGCCGGGCATTGCCGCCAATGCCACTTTTACCATGACCAAGTCCGGCGATACCACGACGCTGTCCGACTTCGACCTCGACGGAAAGAGCTTTTCGGTCGAAGGCAATGTCGTCCTGGTCAAGGGCGCGCTGTCGTCGGCCCGCTTCAGCAAGGTCGCCTTGAACCGGGGCGACGATGTCGCCGTGACGGTGAAGCGGTCGGGCAAGGGCTTCGCAGTCGATGTCAGCGGCAACGCGCTCGATGCCCGCTCGCTGATCAAGCAGTTCACCTCCGATGTCGATACCGCCACCAAAACCACCGGCACGGACGCGGTTTCGGTCAGCGCCGACGTCAATTCGCTAACCGGGTTCCATGACGAGGTCCTGTCCAATTTGAAGCTCGACTACAGTGCCGCCGGCTCCAGGGTGAACAGGCTCAAGGTCAGCGCCGCGGCAAGTTCCGGCGCCGCCATCACCATCAGCAATACGGCAGGCAATGGTGCTCGCGCGCTCACCATGAAGTCGGCCGACGCAGGCGCCATATTGCGCTTCCTCAACATCTACGAGCATATGGAAGGCGGATCGATCACGCTGGCGCTGAGCGGCACAGCCGACGGCCCGATGCGTGGACAGGTCGATTCGAGCAACTTCTTCATCGTCAATGAACCCAAGCTCGCCTCGATCGTCTCGACCACGCCAACCGGCGACAGCCGCAGCCTGAACGAAGCGGTCAAGGGCAAGATCGACACTTCGCGGGTAAAGTTCGAGCGCGGCTTTACCGAGATCGACAAGGGGTCGGGCTATTTGAAATTGGCGAATGGCGTGCTGCGCGGCCCGCGCATCGGCACCACCTTCCAAGGCACGCTCTACGACCAGAACAACAATATGGACATGACCGGAACCTTCATGCCGGCCTATGGCCTCAACCGCATCTTTGGCGAACTGCCGCTGGTCGGCGCGCTGCTCGGCAATGGCCGCGACCGCGGGCTGATCGGCGTCACCTACCGGCTTAAGGGCAACGCCAACAAGCCGGTGCTGGACATCAACCCGCTATCGGTAATCGCGCCGGGCATTTTCCGCTCGATCTTCGAATATCGCTGAGGATCCCAGAAGACGGGTCAGACCGGCCGCACCAGAACGTGTTTTTTCTTGCCCACTGAAAGCTTTGCGACGTTTTCCGGACTCAAATCAAGAGGCGTCACCATCCGCCGGTCGTCCGCCACCGGCTGGTCGTTGAGGCGCACGGCGCCACCCTGTATGTGACGCCTTGCCTCGCCGTTTGACCCGGCAAGGCCCGCGCTGACCAGCAGCGACAGGATGCCGATGCCGGCTTCCAGCGCGGCGTCGTCCACTTCCACGGTCGGCAGCGTTTCGGCCGTCACGCCTTCCTCGAATGTCTTGCGCGCAGTTTCCTCGGCCGCGAGCGCCGCCTCGCGGCCGTGCACGATGGCCGTGGTTTCGGTGGCCAGCACCTTCTTGGCCTCGTTGATCTCCGAGCCGCCAAGGGCGGCCAGCCGCGCGATCTCCGACAGCGGCAGCCGGGTGAAGATCTTCAGGAAGCGCTCGACGTCGGCATCCTCGGTGTTGCGCCAGTACTGCCAGAAATCATAGGGCGAGAAGAGGTCGCCGTTCAGCCACACCGCGCCCTTGGCCGATTTGCCCATCTTGGCGCCCGACGATGTCGTCAGCAGCGGCGTGGTCAGCGCATAAAGCTGCGGCGTGCCCATGCGGTGGCCGAGATCGACGCCGTTGATGATGTTGCCCCACTGGTCCGAACCGCCCATCTGCAGCCGGCAGTCGTGGCGGCGGCTGAGCTCGACGAAATCATAGCCTTGCAGGATCATGTAGTTGAATTCGAGGAAGGACAGCGACTGTTCGCGCTCGAGCCGCAGCCTGACGCTGTCGAAGGTCAGCATCCGGTTGACCGAAAAGTGGCGGCCGACATCGCGCAGGAACTCGACATAGTTGAGCTTCATCAGCCAGTCGGCATTGTTGACCATGATGGCGTCATTGCCAGTGTCGCCGAAGCGCAGGATGCGGCCAAAAATGCGCTTGATGCCTTCGATGTTGGTGGCGATCGCCCCGGGCGTCAAAAGGCTGCGCTGGTCGTCGCGGAAGGACGGGTCGCCGATCATCGAGGTGCCGCCGCCCATCAGTGCGATCGGGCGGTGTCCGGTCTCCTGCATCCAGTAGAGCATGGTCGCCGATATCAGATTGCCGATGTGCAGGCTGGTCGCCGTGGCGTCGTAGCCGACATAGGCGGTCACCGTTTCCGTCGCGAAAAGTTGATCCAGCCCGGTCTCATCCGAAATCTGGTGGATGAAGCCGCGCTCGCTCATAACGCGCAGGAAATCGGACTTGAAGGCGGGCATTGTTTCTTCCTGAAAGCGCCGGGTCTAAACGGCCCGGCATGGCCTGAACGCGGGCGTTTAGCATCCAAGCGCGTCAAGCAAAAGTGGTTTCCGATTTTGCGCCGGCATGGACAGCCTATTCTGCACTGCCGCGCATGCTTGCTTCATCCTGTCGGCTGGCGTAATGAGGCGCCGCGCCAACGGGTTCGATCCGCTGGAACGGCACCGCACGGCATCCACCGAATGCCATATCTTGTGACAGAGCCCGACGCGATATGCCGGACGCATTGATATCCATCGTCATTCCCTGCCGCAACGAGGCGGCGAACCTGCCGCTGCTGATCGACGAGATCGAGGCGGCGATGACCGGGCGCGACTTCGAAATCATCGTCGTCAATGACGGTTCGACTGACGACACCGCTTCGGTGCTTGCCGCTGAAGCCGCCAAACGTCCGTTTCCGCTTCGCCAGCTTCGGCACGAAAAATCCGCCGGCCAGTCGCTTTCGGTGCGCTCGGGCGGTTGGGCGGCGCGCGGCTCGATCGTCGCCACCATCGACGGCGACGGCCAGAACGACCCGCAATATATCCCCGTGCTGGTCGATGCGCTGCGTCGGGCAGGGCCCGATTTCGGCGCCGCGCAGGGGCAGCGGTTGAAGCGCCGCGACAGCAAGATCAAGCAATTGGCATCGCGTTTCGCCAACTGGCTGCGCGGCGCGATCCTGCATGACGACACCCGCGACACCGGCTGCGGCCTGAAGGCCATCCACACCGACATCCTGCGCAAACTGCCCTTCTTCGACGGCACGCATCGTTTCGTTCCGGCCCTGGTCATCCAGGAAGGCTACCGCGTCGTCCATTGCGACGTCGTCGACCGCTCGCGCCGCCACGGCAAGTCGAATTACGGCATCTTCGATCGCGGCCTGCAGGGCGCGCTCGATCTCGCCGGCGTCTGGTGGCTTCGGCGCCGGCGCCGCAGAATGCCAAAGGTAGAGGAAATCACGCATGGCTAACGTGTTTCAGGAATTGGCGACCTGGCTGCACCAGGTTTTCGTCAAGCAGTTCGACGCCTGGGTTCTGCTCGGCTTCGTTGCCCAGTTCTTCTTCACCATGCGCTTCCTGGTGCAGTGGATCGCTTCGGAAAAGGCCAAGCGCAGCGTCGTGCCGATCGCTTTCTGGTTCTTCTCGCTGTTCGGCGGCGGGCTGCTGCTGGTCTACGCCATCCAGCGTGAGGATCCGGTGTTCATCGCCGGCCAGGCCATGGGCATGGTGATCTACGTCAGAAATTTATGGCTCATCGCCAATGAGCGCAAGGCGGCGATGACCAAGGTCGACTGAGCCACCAGTCCCGCCAAATCCAGTCTGTCCGGTGTCGAAATGAGCAGGAACTACATCTTTCTCTTCCTGTTCAGCCTGATGATGACGGCGTCGGGACTGGCCTCTATGCCGCCGCTCGACCGCGACGAGCCGCGCTTCGTCCAGGCGACCAAGCAGATGACGGAGACCGGCGACTATGTCGACATCCGCTTCCAGGACGCGTCGCGCTACCAGAAGCCGATCGGCATCTACTGGCTGCAATCGGCCGCGGTGACGCTGAGCGGCGAGGGGGCACAGGCGCCGATCTGGATCTACCGGCTGGTCTCGGCGCTGGGCATCGCCATCGCCGTCGTCGCAATCGCCTGGACCGGGGCCAATCTGTTCGGCGCCAATGCCGGTCTTGCCGCCGGCCTGGTCGTGGCGGCGATTTTCGCCACCGCCTTCGAAGGCCGCGACGCCAAGACCGACGCGATGCTGCTTGCCTGCTGCGTTCTGGCGCAAGGCGCGCTGGCGCAGATTTATCTGGCATCGCGCCGCAGCGAGCCTGTCGCCGGCCATCTGCCGTGGATTTTCTGGGCTGCGCAGGGCGCGGCTATCCTCATCAAGGGGCCGATTGCACCGCTGCTGTCGGCGCTGACGGTGCTCACGCTGGTTGCCTTCGAGCGCGATTGGTGCTGGCTGGCAAAGCTGAAAGCGGCGCGAGGGCTGGCTCTGGTTCTGCTCATCGTGCTGCCCTGGCTCGCCCTTATCACCTGGAAGAGCAACGGCGCCTTCCTGCAGCAGGCCGTCGGCAAGGATATGCTCGGCAAGGTCGCGCAAGGCGAGGAGTCGCACGGCGTTCCGCCGGGCTTCTACGTGCTGACCTATTGCCTGTTCATGTGGCCGTTCGGCCTTGTGGCGCTCGGCGCCGGACTGCAGGCGCTCAACCGATTGCGCGACGATCCGCGCCTGCGTTTCTGCCTCGCCTGGTACATTCCGTTCTGGCTGGTCTTCGAATTGATCCCGACGAAACTGCCGCATTATGTGCTGCCGGCCTATCCCGGCATGGCCCTGCTCATCGGCTGGCTTGTGACGCTGACACCGCAAGAGGCAAATGCGCCGCTCAGGCGCTGGCAGACATGGCTGTGGTGGGCGACCGCATTCGGCACCGTCCTGGTGACAGTCGGTCTCGCCGTGCTTTGCGTCGGTGCGCCGATCTATCTCATGAAGACATTTTTATGGTGGAGCGTTCCGGCCGCCGCGGCAGCATTGGGCGCCGGCTACCTCGCTGTTTCGCGCCAGAAGCTGGTGCCGCTGGTCCGCATCGGCGGGGCTGCGGTTTGCGCCGGTATAACCTACGCCCTGCTGTTCGGTGTCATCGTGCCGTCACTGAAACCGATTTGGATGAGCCGGGAAATCGAGGCTGCGGTTCGCGCCGATCGTCCCTGTGAGATGAGCGTGCTCGCCTCCGCGCAATATCACGAACCGAGCCTGGTATTTCTGGTGGGCACAAAGACGGTACTGACCGATGTCGATGGGGTTGCGCAACATCTGCTTGGCGATCCGGCCTGCGCTTTGGGCCTGGCGCCGGTCGGCGATGAAAAACGGCTGGATGACCTGCTGGCAGGGCAAGGCAAGAAGGCCAGCCGCGTCGCTGAAATCGACGGCATCAACTATTCGTCAGGTGATAAATTGTCGCTCGGCCTGTACCGTGTGGCGAACTGATATCTCTTCGATGATCGCTTCGAGCTCCGCATGTTGACGAAGTCGCCATCACCGGCGCGTGCCGCTATGCCTGCCATGCTCCGGCAGTCTGTCGATAATATCCGCGATACTTTCGGGATTGTACGGCATCGCCTGGCGACGCGCCCGGCGCGCTACCCGAAAATCCTGTGGTCGGTCTGGGTCGTGGCCTGGCTTTTGCTGACGATCGCGGTGTCGCTCCGGTTCGACCATCTTGCGGGCACCATGGCGAGGCAGTGGGCTTCAGGCTCGACCAATGTCTTCCGCATCGCCGAGTTTTTTACCTTCTTCGGCCTAGGCGGCTGGTATCTTGTCCCGTCGGTACTGGTGCTGATTGCTGCGAATCTGACGGATTGGCGCAGCCTTTCCCGGCGCGCGCGGATGACCTTCTACAACTGGACCTGCTTTGCTTTCATGGTGCTGGGTTCGATCGCACTCTCGGCCATGGTCGTCAACGTGCTGAAATATGGCGTGGGCAGAGCCAGGCCAATGAATTTCGACAAGCTCGGCGATCTGTCGCTGCATCCTTTTTCCATGGAGGCGCGCTTTGCCAGCTTCCCATCCGGCCATGCCACGACCATGGGTGTCATTTTCGGCATTGCGCTGCTGTTGTTGCCCCAGCGCAGATGGGTGCTGCTGGCTGCAACCTTGTCGGTCGCATCGACCCGAATCTTTATCGGCGCGCACTATCCGAGCGACACTGTCGCCGGATTCGGCCTTGGCTGTGCTGTTGCCATCGTCTGCGCGATGGTGCTTGGCCGGCTGGGATGTATCTTCCGCTACACGGCGTCGGGGTTGCCGGTGGCAAAAACTACGTTCCGCCTATTCCGTCGGGCTCGCAAACCAAACCAAAACGATGCGCCGAGACAGACGAATTTCCGCATTGGAGCAGCGCCGGCAGGCAACTGAATTGCTGACGCCTTTGGAACCATCTAAGACCACCCCAGCTAGCTGTCGATGCCACCCCAGCTCCGCACCAGCCGAGCCATGTCGGGCGCGCCGGCGGCGTCCTTCTCCAGCCCTTCGGCGACACCGACGCGGTCGGCGACAGGCCGGTTCTGGCTGACTTTCCACTTGCCGCTGATTTCGGCGATCTCGATCTCAAGCCCGACAATGCCCTTGATTTGCGACTGGATGAAGGTCGGCGGCGCATCGGTCACCGCCCAGGGTGCCTCGCGGGCGCCTTCCTGCGACAGCGTCAGCTCGGTGATCTGCTGTGCGATCCAGGCGGAATCCTCGATCACTCTGACGGTTCCTCGCACCTGGACAATGGCGTAGTTCCAGGTCGGCACGACCTTGCCGGTCTCGCGCTTGGTCTCGTACCAGGACGGCGTCACATAGGCGTCGGCGCCCTGGAAGACGACCAGCACCGGCGATGTCGGATTGTCGGCCAGCTGACGCCATTGCGGGTTGGCCCTGGCCAGATGGGCGCGCAGCCGGCCATTCGGCCCAACCTCTGCATCAAGCAGGAAGGGAATGGCATTGGCGACCGGGCCATCGGTGCCGTTGGAGATCAGCAACCCCAGCGGATGCGTCCGGATCAGCCCGTGCAGGACGTCCGGCCGCGTTTCCTGGAAATGGGGAGGCTGGTACATGATCGGTCATGCCTTCTTGCGCTGGCTGAACCGGCATTGTGCACCGTTCAGCCGAGCCGCGCCACATGTCAGGCTGGCTTCACCGTTTGGATCACCCGAAATGGCATTGTCGCGCCCATGATGGGCACGACTCTGACGGCATCGGACCGGGAGTTTTTGTTTTGACGCAATTCCGGACGGAAAACCCGTTTACACTTTTCCTGGAATTGCTCTTAGCGCAGCCGCTTCGGCCGCGGATCGGACAATTCGCCGGCCAGCCGTCGGTCGAGATAGTCGGCGCATTCCTCGAGCAGCAGATCGGCGTCGTTGGCGAAGAAGTGGTTGGCGCCTGGCAAGGTCTTCTGCGTGATGGTGATGCCCTTTTGCGTGTGCAGCTTGTCGACCAGGCCCTGCACATCCTTGGGCGGCGCCACCTTGTCGGCATCGCCATGGATGATCAGACCCGATGACGGGCAGGGCGCCAGGAACGAGAAATCATAGGTGTTGGGCTGCGGCGCGATCGAGATGAAGCCCTCGATCTCGGGCCGGCGCATCAGAAGCTGCATGCCGATCCAGGAGCCGAAGGAATAACCGGCCACCCAGCAGCTCTTGGAATCCGGATGCAGCGACTGCACCCAGTCGAGCGCTGCGGCGGCATCCGACAATTCGCCGGTACCGTGGTCGAATTCGCCCTGGCTGCGGCCGATGCCGCGGAAGTTGAAGCGAAGCGTGGTGAAATCGCGCTTCTGGAACATGTAGAAGAGGTCATAGACGATCTTGTTGTTCATCGTGCCGCCGAATTGCGGATGCGGATGCAACACGATGGCAATCGGCGCGCTCTTCTCCTTGGAAGGCTGGTAGCGGCCCTCCAGGCGGCCGGCCGGACCGGTGAAAATGACCTCAGGCATGAAATACTCCAAATGGCATACGAATGCGCGGCGCCCGGAACAATTCTTACTCCAGCCCCAGCCCTTCCGGGCCTTGACGCAGGGCAAGCGTCTTCTTAGAAGCTAGTTTAGAATTGTTCAAAACTGGATAGCCAGCCGTGACGGCCCGGCCATCCTCGCCGCAAGCCGCGTAAATAGGACGTCTTGCCTTGCAATTTCAAGGAAATAACGCGCTATCCTTGCGGAAAGGGTCTTGACGGGATCGATTGGGTGAAAATGGCCGCAGCACGCGCCTATCTCGACTACAATGCCAGCGCGCCGCTCATTGCCGAGGCGCGCGAGGCGATGATTGCCGCGCTCGATCTCGTCGCCAATCCGTCGTCGGTGCATGCCGAGGGGCGCGCGGCGCGGCGCCTGATCGACACTGCCCGGCGCGATGTGGCGGCACTTGTCGGCGCCAAGGCCGAGCATGTCGTCTTCACCTCCGGCGCGACGGAAGCCGCATCGACGCTGCTGACACCGGATTGGCGGATGGGCCGTGGCACGGTGCGCATGAGCCAGCTCTATGTCTGCGAGGCCGACCACCCTTGCCTGTTGAACGGCGGCCGCTTCCCGGCAACACAGGTTTCGCGGATCGGCGTCGACGCCGATGGCATCGCTGACCTCGCTCAGCTGACAGCCGCTCTGGCCGCGCATGACAAGGCCGAAGGCCTGCCGTTGGTCGCGATCCATGCGGCCAACAACGAGACCGGCGTCATCCAGCCGATTGATCGCATCGCCGCGATCGTCAAGGCGGCGGGCGGCGTTCTGGTGGTCGACGCGGTGCAGGCTGCGGGCCGTGTTCCCATCGATATGTCAGCGGCTTACGCCGACTATTTGATTCTGTCTTCGCACAAGATCGGCGGCCCCAAGGGTGTCGGCGCCGTCGTTGCGGCAGCCGATCTGATGATGCCGAAGCCGCTGATCAATGGCGGCGGCCAGGAAAAGGGCCATCGCGGCGGCACCGAAAACCTGGCGGCCATCGCCGGCTTTGGCGCCGCGGCGCGGCAGGCTTTGGCTGGACTGAAAGACGTCGAAGCGATCGCGCAACGCCGCGGCGAGGTCGAGAAAACACTCAAAACACTGGTGCCGGACGCAGAAATCTTCGGAACCGGCGCGCCAAGGCTTGCCAATACGACATTCTTCGCTATTCCCGGCATCAAGGCCGAGACGGCGCAGATCGCTTTCGATCTGGCTGGCGTTGCGCTGTCGGCGGGATCGGCCTGTTCGTCGGGCAAGGTCGGGCCGAGCCATGTGCTGAAAGCCATGGGTTACGGCGACAGCCTGGGCGCTTTGCGCGTGTCCATCGGCCACGCAACGAGTGCCGGGGATATCGAACTGTTCCGTGCTGCGCTGGCCGGTATTGCCCAGCGCCGGGCGGGCAGGGAACAAGCCGCCTGAGGCGGCGACAAAGAATTCAGGCCTCGCGGCCTGGTAGAGCCGTGCGTTTGCAAGTGGCCGGGTGAATTCCCGGCCGAGACGCACTATATGAAACTTACGCCGCCTTCGGCGCCTCATGGGCAGCCCTCGGCGATGCCATAGTTTGAAAACTGTCGGGCCTTGACCCCGGCGTGGATGGAGAACGCTTATGCCTGCTGTGCAGGACACGATCGATCGGGTCCGAAAGATCGACGTCGACCAGTACAAATACGGATTCCAGACAGAGATCGCGATGGACAAGGCCCCCAAGGGCCTGAGCGAAGACATTATTCGCTTCATCTCGGCCAAGAAGGATGAACCGTCCTGGATGCTGGAATGGCGTCTGGAAGCCTATCGGCGCTGGCTGACGCTGGAAGAGCCGACCTGGGCGCGCGTCCATTATCCGAAGATCGATTTTCAGGACCTCTATTACTACGCGGCGCCCAAGAGCACGCCCGGCCCGACCTCGCTGAGCGACGTCGATCCCGAGCTGTTGAAGGTCTACGAGAAGCTCGGCATTCCGCTGCGGGAACAAGAAATCCTCGCCGGCGTGCAGAAAACCGACGTCTCCGATCTCGAGGAGCCCAGCGACAACGTCTACAAATCGGGCCGTGTCGCCGTCGACGCGGTGTTTGATTCCGTTTCCGTCGTCACCACGTTCAAGAAGGAACTGGCGCAGGCCGGCGTCATCTTCTGCTCGATCTCGGAAGCCATCCGCGAGCATCCGGAGCTGGTGCAGAAATATCTCGGCTCGGTCGTGCCGACATCCGACAATTTCTACGCCACGCTGAATTCGGCTGTCTTCACCGACGGCTCGTTCGTCTTCGTGCCCAAGGGCGTGCGCTGCCCGATGGAGCTGTCGACCTATTTCCGCATGAACGAGAAGAACACCGGCCAGTTCGAGCGCACGCTGATCATCGCCGAGGAGGGGGCTTACGTCTCCTATCTCGAAGGCTGCACGGCGCCGCAGCGCGACGAGAACCAGCTGCATGCCGCCGTCGTCGAACTGGTGGCGCTCGACGATGCCGAGATCAAATATTCGACGGTGCAGAACTGGTACCCCGGCGATGCCGAGGGCAAGGGCGGCATCTACAATTTCGTCACCAAGCGCGGCGACTGCCGCGGCCACCGTTCGAAGATCTCGTGGACACAGGTCGAGACCGGTTCGGCGATCACCTGGAAATATCCGAGCTGCATCCTGCGCGGCGACGATTCCTCCGGCGAGTTCTATTCGATCGCCGTGTCGAACGGCTACCAGCAGGTCGACAGCGGCACCAAGATGATCCATCTCGGCAAGAACACGTCGAGCCGCATCATCTCCAAGGGCATCGCCGCCGGCTTCTCGCAGAACACCTATCGCGGCCAGGTTTCGGCGCACCGCAAGGCGACCAACGCCCGCAACTTCACCAATTGCGATAGTCTCCTGATCGGCGACCAGTGCGGCGCGCACACCGTGCCCTACATGGAAGCCAAGAATTCGACGGCGCAGTTCGAGCACGAAGCGACGACGTCGAAGATTTCCGAGGACCAGAAATTCTACGTCATGCAGCGCGGCATTCCCGAGGAAGAGGCGATCGCGCTGATCGTCAACGGCTTCGTCAAGGATGTCATCCAGCAGCTGCCGATGGAGTTCGCGGTCGAAGCGCAGAAGCTTATCGGCATCAGCCTCGAGGGCTCGGTCGGCTGACCGGACAATATATATCCAGGAAAGAAAAAATGCTTGAGATCAAGAATCTGCATGCCCGCATCGTCGATGACGGCACCGAGATCATCCGCGGCCTGAACCTGACGGTGAAAAACGGCGAGGTCGCCGCCATCATGGGCCCGAACGGCTCGGGCAAATCGACGCTGTCCTACATCCTCGCCGGCCGCGAGGACTATGAGGTCACCGAAGGCGATATCCTCTATAATGGCCAGTCGATTCTCGAAATGGACCCGGCCGAGCGCGCCACCGCGGGCATCTTCCTCGCCTTCCAGTATCCGATGGAGATACCTGGTGTCGCGACCATGGAATTCCTGAAGGTGGCGATGAACGAGCAGCGCAAGGCGCGCGGCGAGGAGCCGCTAAAAATTCCGGAATTTTTGAAGCGGGTGAAAGAGGCGGCAGCCTCGCTCTCGATGGACATGGCGATGCTGAAGCGGCCGCTCAATGTCGGCTTCTCCGGCGGCGAGAAGAAGCGGGCCGAGATCCTGCAGATGAAGCTGTTGGAACCGAAGCTCTGCGTGCTCGACGAGACCGATTCCGGCCTCGACATCGACGCGCTGAAGATCGTCTCGGACGGCGTCAACGCGCTGCGTTCGCCCGACCGTGCCATCATAGTCATCACCCACTACCAGCGCCTGCTCGAGCACATCGTGCCCGACAGCGTGCACGTCCTGTACAAGGGCCAGGTGATCAAGTCCGGCGACAAGTCGCTGGCGCTCGATCTCGAAGCCAATGGCTATGCCGGCGTGATCGGCGAAGCCGCGTGAGATGCCAGAAGGCCATTTTATGCTGAAAGGCGGGGCAAAACTGATGAATATGCATACACAACCCCAGCGCACACAGGCCGAAACGGCGTTGATCGACGCTTTCGGCGAGCGGCTGTCGCTGCTGCCGGGCGACGGCGCGGTGATGCTGAAGCGCGACGACGCCATTGAGGCGATCAAGCACGGGCTGCCGACGCGGCGCATCGAATCCTGGCATTACACTGACCTGCGCCGGCTGTTGACTGCGGTGCCGGCGTTCGATCCGACGGCCGCCGCCAAGGGGCTGGCGCCCATCGTCGAAGGTTCCGCCGTGCTGGCAGTTCTGAACGGCGTCTCGATTGCGAAATTCCCTGCCATCGAAGGCGTGACCGTCCAGCGCCTGTCGGAAAAGCTGACCGATGGCTCGATTGCGCCCGGCCTCGACCCCTATGGCAGCGATGACGCCATCGGCGCGCTGAACACTGCTTTCGTCGCCGACGGCTATTTCGTCGACGTCGCCGATGGCGCAGCACTGGAGAAGCCGATCGAATTGCAGAACCTGCAAGCCGGCGGACAGACCCATGTGCGCTTTCCCGTGCGTGTCGGCGCCGGCGCCAAGGCTGCGATCGTCGAGCGTCAGGCGGGCGAGGGCGCGGCTCTGGCCAGCTCCGTCAGCCAGCTGGTGCTGGACGAAGGCGCCGAGGTGACCTGGCTGATCATTCAGGAACAGCCGGAGACGGCCACCCATCTGGCGCAGTTCAAGGCGCATCTCGGCAAGAATTCGAAACTGACACTGTTTTTCATGAATGCCGGCGGCAAGCTTGTGCGCCAGGAGATCGTGGTGAAGACCACGGGCGAAGGCGCCGACTTCAAATTGCGCGGCATCAACCTGCTCGCCGGCGACACCCATACCGACGTGACCATGGTGCTCGACCATGCCGTGCCGCATACGACGTCGACGGAAGTAATCCGCAATGTCGTGACCGGCAAGGCGCGCGGCGTCTTCCAGGGCCGCATCAACGTCCACCAATACGCGCAGAAGACCAACGCCAAGATGGCCTGCAACACGCTGCTTCTGTCGGATGATGGCGAGTTCTCGACCAAGCCGGAGCTCGAAATCTTCGCCGATGACGTCATCTGTGGCCATGGCGCGACCGTCACCGAGATCGACCACAACCATCTGTTCTATCTGATGGCGCGCGGCATCGACGAGAAGAGCGCCCGCGGCCTGCTGGTCAAGGCGTTCGTCGCCGAAGTGATCGAGGAACTGGACGACGAAACCATCGTCGAGGCCCTGGAAACAAGGCTCGACGACTGGTTTGTGGCGCACGGGTAAGCGCCTCTTTCCCTTCTCCCCTTGTGGGGTCCGAAGGACGGGCGAGGCAAGTGACTCGCCCCGGGCGATGGCCGAGCGAAGCTCGGTCGGATGAGGGGTGCGTGACGAAGTGAGGCGGTGCCTCAAGAGAGCTTGTAATGGACCAGAAACTCGAAACCACCCCCTACGACGTCGAGGCGATCCGCCGCGACTTCCCGATCCTGTCGCGCGAAGTCTACGGCAAACCGCTGGTCTATCTCGACAATGGCGCCTCGGCACAGAAGCCGCAGGTGGTGCTGGATACGATCCAGCACGCCTATTCCCAGGAATACGCCAACGTCCATCGCGGCCTGCATTTCCTGTCCAATGCCGCGACCGACGCCTACGAGAAGGCGCGCGAGACGGTGCGCCGCTTCCTCAACGCGCCAAGCACCGACAACATCGTATTCACCTCGAACACGACCGCGGCGATCAACACCGTCGCTTACGGCTATGGCATGCCCAATATCGGCGCGGGCGACGAGATCGTTCTGTCGATCATGGAGCACCACTCCAACATCGTGCCGTGGCATTTCATCCGGGAGCGGCAGGGCGCCAAGCTGGTCTGGGTGCCGGTCGACGATCTCGGCATCTTCGGCATCGAGGAATTCGAAAAGCGCCTGACCGACAAGACCAAGCTCGTCGCCATCACGCATATGTCGAACGCGCTGGGCACGGTGACGCCGATCAAGGAGATCGTGCGCATCGCGCATTCGCGTGGAATTCCCGTACTTGTCGACGGCAGCCAGAGCGCCGTGCACATGCCGATCGACGTCCAGGACCTCGATTGCGATTTCTTCGTCTTCACCGGCCACAAGGTCTACGGGCCCTCCGGCATCGGCGTGCTCTACGGCAAGAAGGATATTCTCTCGGCCATGCGCCCTTTCATGGGCGGCGGCGAGATGATCGAGGAAGTGACGGAAGACGTCGTCACCTACAACGAGCCGCCGCACCGCTTCGAGGCCGGCACGCCGCCGATCGTCCAGGCGATCGGGCTGGGTGCAGCATTGGAATACATGGAAAAGATCGGCCGCGAGCGCATCGCCGCGCACGAGGCCGACCTCAAGACCTACGCGCACGAGCGGCTGCGCGCCATCAACTCGCTGCGCATCTTCGGCGACGCGCCGGACAAGGGCGCCATCATTTCCTTCGAATTGCAGGGCATTCATGCCCATGACGTGTCGATGGTGATAGACAGGCAAGGTGTTGCCGTCCGCGCGGGCACCCATTGCGCCCAGCCGCTGTTGAAACGCTTTGGCGTAACCTCCACATGCAGGGCATCGTTCGGCATGTATAATACCAGGGCCGAAGTCGACGCTTTGGCCGATGCGCTGGAAAAAGCGCGCAAGTTCTTCGGGTGACAGGTTCTTTGGATGACGACCATGGATGATGCGAGCCACACCACCGCGCCGGAAGCGGCCGTCAATCCGCTGGTTTCCGCCTCGGCCATTCCCGCCGACGAGCTGGCGCGGCTGACCGACGACATCGTCTCGGCGCTGAAGACGGTCTATGACCCGGAAATACCGGCCGACATCTATGAGCTCGGCCTCATCTACAAGATCGACATCGAGGACAACCGCGCGGTCAAGATCGACATGACGCTGACCGCGCCCGGCTGTCCGGTGGCCGGCGAAATGCCCGGCTGGGTGGAAAACGCCGTCGGCGCCGTCGAAGGCGTCTCCGGCGTCGAGGTCAACATGACCTTCGACCCGCCCTGGTCGCCCGACCGCATGTCGGAAGAGGCGCAGGTGGCGGTGGGCTGGTACTAGGTTGACTGAGGTTGGTGCACTTGCACCAGTGGTAAAACTTCACCATTTTAGGTGAGGAATCATTCGGCAGGCCTTGAACCTGCATGGAATGGAAGAGGAAAAAGAATGGGACGCTTCGCCGTCATCACGATGACCGAAAAGGCCGCCGACCGGGTGCGCGAGATCGTCGCCACGCGCGACAATGCGCATGGCATTCGCCTCGGCATCAAGAAGGGCGGCTGCGCCGGCATGGAATACACGGTCGACCTGGTGACCGAGCCCAATACCAAGGACGACCATATCGAACGCGACGGCGCGCATGTCTATGTCGCGCCCGAGGCTGCCCTTTTCCTGTTCGGCACCGAGATGGATTTCGAGCAGACCACGCTGCGCACCGGCTTCACCTTCCACAACCCGAACCAGAGTTCGGCCTGCGGCTGCGGCGAATCCGTCGAACTGAAGCCCGCCGACCTGAAGGCGCTGGCTGAGGCGCGCGCTTCGGCCTGATCTTCCTTCTCCCCGTTCACGGGGAGGTGAGGAATGGTCCGCGCAGCGGGCGAAAAGCCAATTGCTTGGCTTTTCGAATGACGAACGGCCCGAAGGGCCGGATGAGGGGCAGCGCTGACCATCGGAAGTCGCGCTCCGCGCCTCCCTGCTTACTTCACCCACATCTTCGTCCGCTTGTGCCAGTCGGCGATCGATTCCTCGGGATAGACGTCGAAGACCTTGTCCTTTTTGCCGATCACCGGCTCGACCCAACTCGCCTTGTATTTCAACATCAGATGCACCTTCTCCGGCGGTTTCGGCAACTCGCTGTCGATTGCCGAGGCGAAGGGGTGGACCAGGTCCGGCCATGTCGGATCGTAGAGCCAGAGCGCCGAACCGCACTTCTTGCAGAAATTGCGCTCGCCCGTCGAAATCTCGCACTTTGGATGCTCGTCGTCCGCGATCTCGGCCTGGTAGACGCCGAGATTGCGCTTGCCCTTGATTTTCAGCGTCTTGTAATCGGCGCCGAGATTGATGGCGAAGCCGCCGCCGCCCTGCTGCTTGCGGCAGATCGAGCAGTAGCACAGCATGAACGGCACCGGCGTGTTGCTCTCCACCTCGAAATGGACGGCATCGCAGCGGCAGGATCCCTTGAGCAGCAGCGGCATGACAGAACTCCGACGGATGGCTCTCAACTTGCCAGCATGGTTTTTGGTTGCAGCCATGGCAAGCCCGGTGACATGATTGCGGCATGGACAATGAACGCATCGAAGAACTGTTCGAAGGCCTCGGCCCGGTCAGTATCCGAAAACTGTTCGGCGGCAAGGGTATCTATTTCGACGGCGTCATCGTCGCCATCGTGCTGCGCGGCGAATTGCTGCTCAAGGCTGACGAGCAAAGCGCGCCCGACTTCGAAGCCGCCGGCTGCAAGCAATGGACCTATACCGGCACCCGCCACGGCAAGCTGGTCGCGATGCCGTACTGGAGCATTCCCGACAGCGCGTTTGATGATCCTGACGAGATGAGGGTGTGGGCGCGCCGGGCTTATGAGGCGGGACGAAGGGCGGGGAAGTGAACCGGGACCGCCGCGTTTCTTCCCACCCCCCTCTGTCCTGCCGGACATCTCCCCCGCAAGGGGGGAGATCAGTTGTCACATTGGCCTTCGCCAATCACCAACGTTGAAAATGGGAGCCTGCGGCTAAGCTGTTAATCTCCCTCCTTGCGGGGGAGATGGCCGGCAGGCCAGAGGGGGGTGCTGTCCCGCCGACGTAGGCGATCCTACAGCGCCGTCGCAATCCTCGCCGCCAGCCGCGCATTGTTCTCGACCAGCGCGATGTTGGTCTTCAAGCTCCGGCCGCCGGTCAGTTCGAGGATTTTGCCCAACAGGAACGGCGTCACCGCCTTTCCGGTCACATTCTGCACTACCGCCGCCTTCTGCACGGCCTCGATATAGCCGGCCATCTCGTCGGCCGGGATTTCATCGTCCTGCGGCACCGGGTTGGCGATCAGCATGCCGCCGACCAGGCCAAGTGCCGCCCTGGTCTTGTAGAAATGCGCGATCTCTTCCGGTCTGTGCAGGGTCAGCGGCGCGCGGAACGGCGAATGCCGCGACCAGAAGGCCGGCATCGTCTCGCAGCCATGGCCAATCACCGGCACGCCGCGCGTCTCCAGCACTTCCAGCGTCTTTTCGATGTCGAGGATCGCCTTGGCGCCGGCCGAGACGACGATGACCGGCGTGCGCGCCAACTCGTCGAGATCGGCCGAGATGTCGAAGCTCTTTTCCGCGCCCTTGTGGACGCCGCCAATGCCGCCGGTGGCGAACACCTTGATCCCGACCATGTCGGCCGCGATCATGGTGGCGGCGACCGTGGTGCCGCCGGTGCGGCCTTGCGCCACCGCAAAGCCGAGATCGGCGCGCGACAGCTTCATGGCGTCGCCGGTCATCGCTAGCGACTCGCGCTCGCCGTCGGACAGCCCGATCTTGATGCGGCCGGCGACCACGGCGATCGTCGCCGGCACCGCGCCATTGTCCAGGATGATCTTTTCGACATTGGCGGCCATGGCGCCATTGTCGGGGTAAGGCATGCCATGGGTGATGATGGTGCTTTCCAGCGCCACGACGGGGCGGCCAGCCGCGAGCGCCTCGGCCACGGGCGCGTGGATGTCGATGAAGGGTCGGGCGCTTTGCGGTGTCATGATGGTCTCCAATCCGGAGATCCGCGCGTCCGCTTGGACGTCGCGCTCCGGCAGTGGCAATTGGCCGCCCTCATGCCATTTCCTGCGCGTCGGGCACAAGAGCCAGTGCCTCAGTGAAGGTCGCAATCGTGAAGGCCGGAACCGCGTCGGCGCTTTCAATGGCCAGCGTGGCGGCGGCAACGCCCTCGCGCAATGCCTGGCGCAGGGGCAGGCCGCGCAGCAGGGCAGCGATGGTGGCGCCGGCCAGCGCGTCGCCGGCGCCGGTGACGTCGGCGACTTTTCTCGGCGCCGGCGGCAGGATAGAGAAGGCGCCGGCTTCGTCGAATCCCAGCACCGGGCCATCGCCCGCCGTCACCACGCCACTGGTGAGGCCGCTGCAGCGCAGTCCGTCGACGATCTCGCGCTCCGCGGCATTGGCATCGACGCCGGCCAGCACCATGGCCTCGCGCCGGTTCATGAAGACCTGCGCGAGTTCCTTCAGCACCGGTATCAGCCGCACCACCTTGGCCGGCGAAATGGCAATGGCGAACACCGGCTTGCCGGCGGCGAGCCCCACCAGCCGCTCCAGCGCCGTTGATGGCAGATTGGCGTCGCAGAGCACCGCATCGGCCTCGGCGACCACCTCGCGCACCTTGGAGCGGCGGATCTGCTTGGGGAACGCCAAATCGTAGAGCGCCATATCGGCAAAGCCGGTGATCAGCTCGCCGTCGCGATCGATCAGCGCCGTGTAGCTCGGCGTCGTGCGGTCGAGGAAAACCGCCGACAGGTCGGCAATGCCGGAGTCGGCGATGGCGCGCGCAACCGTCTCGGCCGAGGCATCGCCGCCGCGCACCGACAAAAGCGAGGCCGAGACGCCGCGCCGCACCAGGCTGCGCAGCGCGTTGAAGACGCCGCCGCCGACATCCTCGCGCATCGTGCCGGGGTTGGACGCCGCGGGCACGTACGTGCCCGACACCTGGCCGCGGCGATCGATATGGGCGCCGCCCACCGCCAGTATCTTTGCTGATTTCACCATGCCGGCGATATGACCTTTGTTATTCGAGCCGCACAAGCGCTACGCTGTGCGGCGGAGCTTCGCAGGCAAGCCGGCGATTCGGCCGATCGAAACAGCCGGCGCGTCTGGCCCAATGGTGATACATCCGGAAACGAAACCATGAGACAAAAAAAGAACAGATCCGGATAAAGATTGCTTTTCAGATATTTGACCCCTCTTGCCAAACGAGAACAAAAGTAGTACAAAATGGGCAGGGATTACGGATTGTCCGGCCTTCATTGACGACCAAGGGGTGATGTATCATGGCTCAGAATTCTTTGCGGCTTGTAGAGGACAAAGCGGTGGACAAATCAAAGGCTCTGGACGCGGCGCTGTCGCAAATCGAGCGCGCCTTCGGCAAGGGCTCGATCATGCGGCTTGGCGCCAACGAGCAGGTCGTCGAGATCGAAACCGTGCCGACCGGATCGCTGGGCCTCGACATCGCGCTTGGCGTCGGCGGCCTGCCGCGCGGCCGCATCGTCGAGATCTACGGGCCGGAAAGCTCGGGCAAGACGACACTGGCGCTGCACACAGTTGCCGAAGCCCAGAAGAAAGGCGGTATCTGCGCCTTCGTCGATGCCGAGCACGCACTCGATCCGGTCTATGCCCGCAAGCTCGGCGTCGATCTGGAAAACCTCTTGATCTCGCAGCCGGACACCGGCGAGCAGGCGCTGGAAATATGCGACACGCTGGTGCGTTCAGGCGCCATCGACGTGCTGGTCGTCGATTCGGTGGCGGCGCTGACGCCGCGCGCCGAAATCGAAGGCGAGATGGGCGATTCGCTGCCCGGTCTCCAGGCGCGTCTGATGAGCCAGGCGCTGCGCAAGCTGACCGCCTCGATCTCGCGCTCCAACACCATGGTCATCTTCATCAACCAGATCCGCATGAAGATCGGCGTGATGTTCGGTTCGCCCGAGACCACGACCGGCGGCAACGCGCTGAAATTCTACGCTTCGGTGCGCCTCGACATCCGCCGCATCGGCTCGGTCAAGGACCGCGACGAGGTCGTCGGCAACCAGACCCGCGTCAAAGTGGTCAAGAACAAGCTGGCGCCGCCCTTCAAGGTGGTCGAGTTCGACATCATGTATGGCGAGGGCGTCTCCAAGACCGGCGAACTGGTCGATCTCGGCGTCAAGGCCGGCGTGGTCGAGAAGTCCGGCGCCTGGTTCTCCTACAATTCGCAGCGTCTCGGCCAAGGTCGCGAAAACGCCAAACTGTTCCTGCGCGACAATCCCGACACGGCGCGTGAGATCGAACTTGCGCTGCGGCAGAATGCCGGGCTGATCGCCGAGAAGTTTCTTGAAAATGGCGGCCCCGAGCGCGGCGAAAGCGACGACGGCTTCGAGGAAGAATCCGGCGCCATGTAGGGTACGGCCAGAGTTCGGCCATAAATCCGGTCTATTACCCGATGCTTAAGTAACCGAGTTCTTTAGTATTGCGTTTCAAACCGCCGGCCTTCGCGCCGGCGGTTTTCGTTTTTGGGCAGCGTGAAGCCGGCTTGGCAGTTGCCGGATTGGCCCAATTCCGTGTTTCTGGACAGGGTAGGGCGTGCCCGCTAAAAGGCCAAGGCGATTTTCTAAAAACCAGAGACCAGTGTCCGCCGGCCGTGCCGGCGGTTTTCGCGAAAAGGCAGCACTCATGAGTGGCGTGAACGAGATCCGGTCGACATTCCTCGACTATTTCCGCAAGGAGGGCCACGAGGTCGTGGCCTCGAGCCCGCTGGTGCCGCGCAACGACCCGACGCTGATGTTCACCAATGCCGGCATGGTGCAGTTCAAGAACGTCTTCACCGGCCTGGAGAAGCGGTCCTATTCGCGCGCCACCACCGCGCAGAAAAGCGTGCGCGCCGGCGGCAAGCACAACGACCTCGACAATGTCGGCTACACCGCGCGCCATCTGACCTTCTTCGAAATGCTCGGCAATTTCTCCTTCGGCGACTATTTCAAGGAGCGCGCCATCGAACTGGCCTGGAACCTGATCACCAAGGAGTTCGGGCTGAACAAGGACAAGCTGCTGGTCACCGTCTATCACACCGATGACGAGGCGGCCGGCTTCTGGAAGAAGATCGCCGGTTTCTCCGATGACCGCATCATCCGCATCCCGACCTCCGACAATTTCTGGGCTATGGGCGACACCGGACCGTGCGGGCCGTGCTCGGAAATCTTCATCGACCGTGGCGAGCACATCTGGGGCGGCCCTCCCGGCAGCCCGGAGGAGGACGGCGACCGCTTCCTTGAATTCTGGAACCTGGTGTTCATGCAATATGAGCAGGTCACCAAGGATGAGCGCATCGACCTGCCGCGGCCGTCGATCGACACCGGCATGGGCCTGGAGCGCATGGCCTCCATCCTGCAAGGGGTGGAGAGCGTCTTCGAGACCGACCTGTTCCGTCATCTGATCGATGCGGCCTCCTCAGCGCTCGGGCAGGGCCCGGACAAGGAGACGGTCGCCTCCTTCCGCGTCATTGCCGACCATCTGCGCTCGTCCTCCTTCCTGGTGGCCGATGGCGTGCTGCCGTCGAACGAAGGCCGCGGCTATGTGCTGCGCCGCATCATGCGCCGCGCCATGCGCCATGCGCAGTTGCTCGGCGCCAAGGAGCCGTTGATGTGGAAGCTGGTGCCGGCGCTGGTGCGTGAGATGGGCCAGGCCTATCCCGAACTGCTGCGCGGCGAACAGCTGATTACCGAGACGCTGAAGCTCGAGGAGACACGCTTCCGCAAGACGCTGCTGCGCGGCCTCGGCCTGCTCTCGGAGGCGACGGATACGCTGCACGCCGGCGATATGCTGGATGGAGAGACGGCGTTCAAGCTCTATGACACGTACGGCTTCCCGCTCGATCTGACGCAGGACGCACTGCGCCAGCGCAACATCTCGGTCGACCTTGCCGGATTCACCCATGCGATGGAGCAGCAGAAGGCCGAAGCGCGCAAGCATTGGGCTGGCTCCGGCGACGCGGCCACCGAGACCATCTGGTTTTCTGTACGCGAGAAGGCCGGCGCCACCGAATTCCTCGGCTACGAGACCGAACAGGCGGAAGGCCTCATCCAGGCACTGGTCAAGGACGGCAAGACCGTCGATAGCGCCGGCAAGGGCGACATGGTGGCGGTGGTCGTCAACCAGACACCGTTCTATGGCGAGTCCGGCGGCCAGATGGGCGACACCGGTATCATCTCCGGCGAAGGTTTCTCGATCGAGGTTTCCGACACGCAGAAAAAGGCCGACGGCCTGTTCGTGCATCTGGGCAAGGTGACGAACGGCACGGTCAAGCCAGGGGCAGCCGTCGAGCTGAAGGTTGACCATGCGCGCCGCACCCGGCTGCGCGCCAATCATTCGGCAACGCATCTGATCCACGAGGCGCTGCGCGAGGTGCTGGGCACCCATGTCGCGCAGAAAGGTTCGCTGGTCGCGCCCGAGCGCCTGCGCTTCGACATCTCGCACAACAAGCCGATCTCGGCCGAAGACCTCGAAGAGGTCGAGCGCATGGCCAACGAAATCGTCGTCCAGAACAGCCCGGTGACGACGCGGCTGATGTCGGTCGACGACGCCATCGCCGAAGGCGCCATGGCGCTGTTCGGCGAGAAATATGGTGACGAGGTGCGTGTCGTTTCGATGGGCACCGGCGTGCATGGCGCCAAGGCCAACCGGCCCTATTCGGTCGAGCTCTGCGGTGGCACCCATGTCCGGGCGACCGGCGATATTGGTCTGGTTCGCGTTGTCTCCGACAGCGCGGTCGCCGCCGGCGTGCGCCGCATCGAGGCGCTGACCGGCGAAGCCGCACGAAAATATCTCGACGAGCAGGACAGGCGCCTGAAGGCGACGGCGGCTGTGTTGAAGATTTCGCCGGCCGACGTGCCGGCGCGTGTCGAGGCGCTGCTCGAGGAACGCAAGAAGCTCGAGAAGGAACTGAGCGAAGCCCGCAAGAAACTCGCGCTGGGCGGTGGTGCCGCGGCCGATGCTCCGGCCACCACCGAAACCGTCGCCGGTATCGGCTTCCTCGGCAAAGCGGTTTCCGGCGTGTCGCCGAAGGATTTGAAGCCGCTGGCCGATGCCGGCAAGACTTCGCTCGGCTCAGGCGTCGTCGTCTTCGTCGGTGCGGGCGAAGACAACAAGGCAAGCGTCGTGGTCGCAGTGACGGACGATCTCGTCGGCCGCTTCAGCGCCGTCGATCTTGTGCGCGTTGCCTCGGCCGCATTGGGCGGGCAGGGCGGTGGCGGACGGCCCGACATGGCGCAAGCCGGCGGCCCGGACGCCTCGAAGGCCAATGATGCGATCGCTGCGGTGAGGGCGGCGCTGGAGGCAGCCTGAAAGCCACCCTATGTCGTATCTGGTTCGTGTGCGGCTTTCCGGCCTTCGCCGCCGTGCTTGCCATTCTGTGGCTGATAGTGGCAAGCCTGCAATCAGCTCTTAGACGGTCCGTCTAGCTAGTTCTTTTTCGCCGCTTTCAGGGCGCGCGTCATTCTGCTGGAATCGCCCCAGGTGGACAGCCAGATCAGCACGTCCGTGGCGATCGAAATCAGCGACCGTAAAAAGTTCAGCGCCGGGCCGGGCGATTTCAGCTGCTCTTCGGCGTGATGGAGATGGGCGAGCTCTTCCTCGCGGATCGCCAGGATGATGCCGTGCAAGTCGTGGTCGCGATTGGCGAGGAAAAACAGCTGATCGTCCAGATGGCGATGCACCGCCGCTTCAACCGCCGCCGTGCAGGCCCAGATGCCTTGCGGACCGAGCAGGGCGGTGACAAAACCCAGCACCCAGCCACCCCAGCTCCAGAACTGCATTACCCGGCACGGTCGCGACCGCCGCGCCGGCATGGCGGCGCGGAACGCCGCCCAATGCGTGCGCTCGTGCCCAAGCATCTCCGACAAGGATGGCACGCAATCCGGCCATAAGCGCCTGGCGACAAGAATCTGCGCCGAATAGATCCTGATCGCACCGAACTCACCGGCGTGGTTGACCCTGACAATTCTGGCGACGGTGAGCGCGTCCTGGCGAGATGGGTCAGCCATGGCCCGAACCCATATCAGCCCGCCACCAGGCTCGGACGTTTTGCGATGCCCTCCCACCAGGCCTGGATGTCGGCGAACGCCGCAAGCAGCTTTTGCCCGTCGGCGACCTTGACGAAATAGGCGATGATGGATGCCGCATGCAGGTCGGCCAGCGTCAGATGGTCCCCGAGCAGCCACGGCCCGGGAGGCTTGAGTGCGGTGAGCACCCGCAGCACCGTTTCCGCCTGGCGCAGCCCGTTGGCGACCAGTGCCTCGTCTGGCGCTTCCTTCTCAAGCCGCTCGACGGCGACGTCCCAGACCATCGATCTGTAGGCATAGGCGTCGAGCATGCCGATGATCTGGTTCATCGTTGCGCGGGTGCGGGCGTCTTTTGGCTGCAGTGCCGGGCCGTCGAACGCCTCGTCGACATAGCGAGCGATTGCGCTGGTTTCGAACAGGCGAAACCCGTCATGCTCGAAGGCCGGAATGCGGCCGAAAGGGTGATGCTCGAAGTACCAGGCGGGAGTGCCCTCGGCGGCAAAGACATCGACCGGCACAAGGTCGTAGTCGATGCCTTTTTCCGCCAGCACGAGGCGGACGATGCGCACATAGACGCTGTAGTCCGCCCCGTAGACGACCGGCTTGGCCATGGCTGCCGGCTTATGCCATCGCCTTCTGCAAATTCTCGTCGATCTTGTCGAGGAAGCCGGTGGTCGACAGCCATGGTTGGTCGGGACCGATCAAGAGCGACAGGTCCTTGGTCATGAAGCCGCTCTCAACCGTCTGGATGCAGACCTTCTCCAGCGTGTCGGCAAACCGCTTCAACTCGGCATTGTCGTCGAGCTTGGCGCGGTGGGCGAGGCCGCGCGTCCAGGCGAAGATCGAGGCGATCGAATTGGTCGAGGTTTCCTCGCCCTTCTGATGTTGGCGGTAGTGGCGCGTCACGGTGCCGTGCGCGGCCTCCGCTTCCACCGTCTTGCCGTCCGGCGTCATCAGCACCGAGGTCATCAGGCCGAGCGAGCCAAAACCTTGCGCCACCGTGTCGGACTGGACGTCGCCGTCATAATTCTTGCAGGCCCAGACATAGCCGCCAGACCATTTCAGGGCGGAGGCCACCATGTCGTCGATCAGCCGGTGCTCGTACCACAGCTTCTTCGCCTTGAACTCGGCCTCGAATTCAGCCTCGTAGACCTCCTGGAAAATGTCCTTGAAGCGGCCGTCATAGGCTTTGAGGATGGTGTTCTTGGTCGAGAGATAAACCGGATAATTGCGCAGCAGGCCGTAATTCAGCGAGGCGCGGGCGAATTCGCGGATGGAATCGTCGAGATTGTACATCGCCATGGCAACACCGGCGCCGGGTGCGTCGTATACGTCATGCTCGATCACCTTGCCGTCCTCGCCGACGAACTTGATGGTCAGCTTGCCCTTGCCGGGGAAGCGGAAGTCGGTGGCGCGATACTGGTCGCCGAAAGCATGACGGCCGACGATGATGGGCTTGGTCCATCCCGGCACCAGACGCGGCACGTTCTTCATGATGATCGGTTCGCGGAAAATGGTGCCGCCGAGAATGTTACGGATGGTGCCGTTCGGCGACTTCCACATCTTCTTCAGCTTGAATTCCTCGACGCGCTGCTCGTCGGGCGTGATCGTCGCGCATTTCACGCCGACGCCCCATTTCTTGATGGCATTGGCCGAATCGATGGTCACCTGGTCGTTGGTGGCGTCGCGGTGCTCGACGCCGAGGTCGTAATATTCGAGCTTCAGGTCGAGATAAGGGTGGATCAGCTTGTCCTTGATGAACTGCCAGATGATGCGGGTCATCTCGTCGCCGTCGAGCTCGACGACCGGGTTCGCCACCTTGATCTTCGCCATGAAAAGAATGCCTCGCTTTTGGGGAACAAAACGGCCTCGCCCGCATGGCTTCGGCCGGGTATGCGGAGCGTATATCAAAGCCTATTTGGCCGCGCAAACGACGATCCGTGCAGAATGGGTCGTCTGTGCTGCGGCGGTTTTTCGCAAAAGCTTCATTTTGCCGAGCGGATGTGGCAGGGAACGATGAACATGCCGCAAACAGCAGTTCACTGAGATCATGTCCGCCGTCGATCATCCTGAAGACGCATCCGCCGCCGCCCCGGCGATCATCCTGGTCGAGCCGCAGCTCGGCGAGAATATCGGTATGGTTGCGCGCGCCATGGCCAATTTCGGTCTTGCCGAGTTGCGTCTCGTCAATCCGCGTGACGGCTGGCCGAGCGAGAAGGCGCGCGCCGCCGCCAGCCGCGCCGACCATGTCATCGATGCCGTAACAGTGTTCGGCGACCTGGCGTCCGCCGTCGCCGACCTCAACTTCGTCTTCGCCACCACGGCGCGCGAGCGCGACGGCTTCAAACCCGTGCGTGGTCCGGTCGAGGCGGGCAGGGCGCTGAGGGCGCGTCAGATGGCCGGCCTGCGCACCGGCATCTTGTTCGGCCGCGAGCGTTTTGGGCTCTACAATGACGAGGTCGGGCTGGCCGACGAGATCGTCACCTTTCCGGTCGATCCCGGCTTTTCGTCGCTCAACATCGCCCAGGCCGTGCTGTTGATGTCCTATGAATGGATGAAATCCGGCCTGGAGGACGAGACGGCGACTAATTTCTCCAGTCCTGAAATGAAGCCGGCAAGCAAGGAAGAGTTGCACGGCCTGTTTGCCTATCTCGAAGGCGCGCTCGAAGCGCGCGGTTATTTCCGCCCGGCGCCCAAGAAACCCAAGATGGTCGACAATCTGCGCGCCGTCTTGACGCGCGCCGGTTTCGCCGAGCCGGAACTGAAAGTGCTGCGCGGCATCATCTCGTCGCTCGACCGGTTTTCGCCGGCCATGCCGCGCGGTGACGGCTCGCCGGGAGACGATCCAAGGCGTTTGCCGGCCGCTGCGCGAAAACGCCAGGCAGACAAAGAAGATTAGAAATCGCTAAGCTTCGAACGGCTGAAGTAACCAAACTTTATTTGCTTCTCATCCATTGTTGTCAAAACGGTGGGGTGGCAGATGTTCACGTCCAAAATCGGCCGTATGCGCTTCTTCTTCTATTCGCTCGGCGTAGCCCTGCTCGAGGCCGTTCTTGCTGTGCTGTGCATCGTTGGCACGGTCGGCTTTGAGGGGCTGGTCAACTCGGCGCCCGGTCCATCGCGGCAAGGGATGGCAGGCGCGGTTCTGGTCGTTTCCCTCCTGGCCGTGGTCATGCGTGCCAACATCGCCTGGCGACGCAGCCGCGACGCCAACGGCAAAGCCTGGATCCTGTGGTCCTACATCGTGTTCTGCGCCATCTACGCCTTTCTGCAGGCAGGCACGCTGCTGGTCATCGATTTCAACAATCCGGAAAGCACGTCCAGCGGTTTGAACCTGCTTGCGCTGTCGATCTTTGGCCTTTGGTGCACGATTCTGATGGCTAAGCCGGTGGCGGGCATCAATATCGACGAACTGACATCGGTTTTCGATTTCGATGGCGATACGCCCATGCCTGCGGCATCCGGCCGGACGGCCAGCAGCACGGCACAGTCTTCCATGCGCAACGCCACACCGGCCACGCGCTCGGTGCCGTCCGCCCAGCCTCTGGGCCGTCCGCGGCCCGCCGGCTTCGGCAAGCGCGGGCTCTAGAGCAACCGAGGCAAGGTCGTCTTCGCCGGCTTTGCATGGATGTTGCTAACATTCGCCACTTCAAGGCCATGATGGTTGCAGATAGAACGGCATTGGCCAATGACCGCCAAGCCTTCTGATCCAGCCTCTTTCATGGTCCGATATCAATGAGCCACCGTCCGATCCTGATGTTTGATTCCGGCGTTGGCGGATTGACCGTGCTGCGCGAAGCGCGCGTGCTGATGCCCGACCGGCGCTTCGTCTACGTCGCCGATGACAAGGCCTTTCCCTACGGCGCGTGGGAAGAGCCGGCGCTGCAGGCCCATATAGTCGAGCTCTTCGCCAAGCTGCTCGACCGTTTTGATCCGGAAATTTCGGTCGTCGCCTGCAATACCGCTTCGACGCTGGTGATCGATGCGTTGCGGGAAAAATTCCCTGGCCATCCCTTTGTCGGCACGGTGCCGGCAATCAAGCCGGCTGCCGAGCGCACCCGGTCCGGGCTGGTCTCGGTGCTGGCGACGCCGGGCACGGTGAAGCGCCAGTACACGCGCGACCTGATCGGCAAATGGGCGCAGAAATGCCATGTCCGGCTGGTCGGCAGCAACAATCTCGCCGGACTGGCCGAGGCCTACATGCGCGAGGGCTTTGTCGACGAGGAGGCCGTGCGTGCCGAGATCGCACCGTGTTTTGTCCAGCATGACGATTTGCGCACGGACATCGTCGTGCTCGCCTGCACGCACTATCCGTTCCTGGCCAATCGCATGCGCAAGACCGCGCCCTGGCCGGTCGACTGGATCGACCCGGCCGAAGCGATTGCGCGGCGCGCTCTGTCGCTGCTTCCGGCTGTCGACGGGCCATTGCCGCAAAGCGAGCCCGACATCGCCGTCTTTACCTCGGGAAAGGCGGACTTCGCAATCAGCCGGCTGATGCAGGGTTTTGGATTGAGCGCACGCTAATGCATGTCGCCCAAAAGTGCGCAGCGGTTTTGGGACAACGACATGCATAAAAACAAAAAAACTAAAGCGCGTCGCCGACGCGCTTTAGACAGGTTCGAAGACAATGACGCGCCGATCCGGATCGGCCGAAACAAGCCTTAGCGTCAGGCCATCGCCCTGCCTGAACCCTGAGGCCTTCACATTCGCAACGACAGGCATGTCCGAGAGCTGAACGCGCACACGCTGATCACCGACGTCGGTGACGACGGCCTTGAATGTTTCACCCATGCGCCCCCTCAGCATCACCGCCTCGGCAAGGTCGATGGCCGCGTGGTTGATCTGCGAGGCGCGGGCGCCTGCGCGGCCCATCACCTTCGGCAGTCTGGAAAACGCCTCGGTAACGGCTTGCGGCACCGGCTGGCCGTTGGCGATGGCCAGCACGCAGCGCACGACGTAGCGATCGGCCAGCCGCCTCAGGGGCGCGGTGGCGTGGGCATAGGTCGCGGCCATCGCCTCGTGCCAGGGGACAACGCCTTCTTCATAGGGTTGGTAGGACGCACCGGAGCCGGCGCGGCGGATTTCCAGCATCAGCGCTGCCTGTTGCATGTTGGTCGGATCGAGGGTTCGCTGATAGTCGGACAGGCTGGTCGAAGGAGGCCAGGACAGGCCTAAGGCCCGTGCCGCGCTGCGCAGTCTTTGTACTTTGGAAGCATCGGGCGGCGCCATCACCCGGAACAAGCCGGTCCGGTGTGCCAGCATGGCGTCGGCAATCGCCATGTTGGCGGCCAGCGAAAGTGCTGCGTTGTCTTGCTCGGATTGGAGCAGCGGTCTGAACGCAAGCTGGAATGTGCCATCGGCAAGCTGTTCCACCTCCTGCTCGGGCGGGTCGACGCGCGAAGCGCCGCGACGGTCTTCGGCCGCCGCCATGCGTCGCGCGATTTCGGCGAAGCCGACTGGGACGTCGGCGGCCTGCACGCTGTCATAGGCGAGCTTGGCGCGGCTTTGAATGATTGCCCGCTCCGCGCCATCCAGCCTTACCGCTCCGTCGTCGGCGATCCGGACCGTGAAGATGACAGCCGGACGCGGACCGCCGGGCAGCAAGCTCGCGGCGCCCTCGGCAATGACCCGGGGATAGAGCCCGGCCTTGCCGTCCGGCAAATACAGGGTTTCGCCCCGCGCCCAGGCTTCGCGATCCACCGCGTCGCCGTCCGCGACGAACCAGGCTACGTCGGCAATGGCATAGTGCAACAGAAGGTCGCTACCGCTCGCTTCGATCGAAAACGCTTGGTCAAGATCGGTGGAAGTCGCGGGATCGAGCGTCACGAAGGGCATCGCCGTGCGGTCGGCATGCTGGTCGGGCACGCGCCTGGCCGCCGTCTGTGCCATGGCCATTACATCAGGGGGAAATCCCTCCGGCACATGGAACTCGGTGCGGATTTTCGCGAGGCCGGTGGCGAGTGCCTGCGAGGGATCGTTCAACGATTTCATGGCGCCGTCCTACACCGGCGTTGCGGGCACGGGAAGGTGGTTTTGCCGGCAGTGCCGGCCGACCATGGGCAGGCATGAGCGCGGAACGGAAGTTGACCGCCAGCGCTGGAACCGTCGCCGGAGCGCAACGTTTCTTCCTCTGGCAGCAAAGGAGGAGCCGATATGCCTGCAACCTCAAAAGCACAGCAAAAGGCCGCTGGCGCAGCCCTGTCGGCCAAGCGCGGCGAGACCAGGAAGAGCGAACTTCAAGGCGCGTCGAAGTCGATGTACAATTCGATGAGCGAAAAACAGCTCGAGGAATTCGCAGAGACCAAGCGCAAAGGCCTGCCGGAGAAGAAATCGGCAGACTGAAACCTTGAACCGAGTCGATAAACAAAGCCCGTGGCCGAAACCACGGGCTTCTTCGGTTCAGGCCAAGCCCGAAACCCCTGACGTCACCAGCAGCGCTTCACCTTGTAGCGGATGACCTTCTTGTGGCCATGCCGCCAGATGACCTTCTTCTTCACCACGACATGGCAGGTCTGACGATGCTTGTGGCCCTGCCAATGCTTGGCCATCGCTGGCTCGGGCACGGCGATCGACATCGTCCCGGCCAGGACGGCTGCACCGACCAACGAGAGGAAAAACTTCTTCATGCGACTTCGGGCTCCTTTGGCTCCAGTCCCTTCCTAAATGCCGTCGGCGCAACAACCTCCCGCCGCATCCGGCACGGCACTCAACGCCAAAGACGTGATATGGTTGCCGGGCCCAGCGCCAGCGACGCGCTTGACTCTGCTCAAATCTCCGTTTAACGAGCGCACCAACACCGGGCCGCAATGCCCGGTTGTTTCTTTTGCATGGCAAGCCCGGGAAAGCAGGTTTATCGTTTCCTGGGTTTTGTCTAGACTGACGTGTCCCGTGGGTTTTCCGCCGCGTTGCGTGGGAAAACCCTGTCAGGCCTCGAAAACGGAGGCCAGAGGAGGGCGCGTTTCCTTCACCCGGACCATGAGGCTCCGGGTGGTTTGTTTTGAAAGGGAATGCGATGAGCAAGCGCGAATCCGCGAAGTACAAGATCGACCGCCGTCTCGGCGAAAACATCTGGGGCCGCCCGAAGTCCCCGGTCAACAAGCGTGAATACGGCCCCGGCCAGCACGGCCAACGCCGCAAGGGCAAGCTTTCCGATTTCGGCCTGCAGCTGCGCGCCAAGCAGAAGCTGAAGGGTCACTATGGTGATGTCTCCGAAAAGCAGTTCCGCAAGGTCTATGAAGAGGCTGATCGCCGCAAGGGCGACACCTCCGAGAACCTGATCGGCCTGCTCGAGTCGCGTCTCGACGCGGTCGTCTACCGCTCCAAGTTCGTGCCGACCATTTTCGCGGCTCGCCAGTTCGTCAACCACGGCCACGTCAACGTCAACGGCAAGCGCGTCAACATCGGCTCGTACCGTTGCAAGCCGGGCGACGTCGTCGAAGTGCGCGAAAAGTCGAAGCAGCTGGTCATCGTGCTGGAAGCGGTCGGCCTCGCCGAGCGCGACGTGCCGGACTATATCGAAGTCGATCACAACAAGATGGTCGCGACCTTCTCGCGCATCCCCGGCCTGGCCGACGTACCGTTCGCCGTGCAGATGGAGCCGAACCTGGTCGTCGAATTCTATTCGCGCTGATCGATCGCTTTTCTGCGATACCGGAAAGGGCCGCCCGTCGAGGCGGCCTTTTCTTTGTCGGCCATGTCCGCTAATCCGGCACTCTCGGCTATGGAAAGCGACAAGCCATGAACATGCTGGCAGACATCGAAACAGTTGAACCGATTGCTGAAGGCGGCTTCCATCCGCTGTTTGCCGACGTGCCGTCTTCCGTCGAGTTCAACAAACTGCGCAAGCGGCTGTTGCGGTTGACCCGTCAGGCGGTCGATGATTTCGCCATGGCGAGGCCCGGCGACCGCTGGCTGGTGGCCTTGTCCGGCGGCAAGGATTCCTACGGGCTGCTGGCCGTGCTGCTCGATCTCAAATGGCGCGGGCTGCTGCCGGTCGAGCTGCTGGCCTGCAATCTCGACCAGGGCCAGCCGAACTTTCCGAAGCACATTTTGCCCGACTACCTCGATGCGCATGGCATTGCCCATCGCATCGAGTATCAGGACACCTATTCGGTGGTCACCGACAAGCTGCCTCAGGGCAGCACCTATTGTTCGCTGTGCTCGCGGCTGCGGCGCGGCCATCTCTATCGCATCGCGCGCGAGGAGGGCTGTTCGGCGCTGGTGCTCGGCCACCACCGCGAGGACATTCTCGAAACCTTCTTCATGAATCTAATCCATGGCGGCCGCCTTGCCGCCATGCCGCCAAAGCTGCTCAACGACGACGGCGACGTCATGGTGCTGCGGCCGCTGAGCTACTGCGCCGAGGTCGATCTGGAAAAATTCGCCGCCGCGATGAAATTCCCGATCATTCCCTGCGATCTCTGCGGCAGCCAGGAAGGCCTGCAGCGCAACGCCATGAAGGCGATGCTGGACGATATGGAAAAGCGCATGCCGGGCCGCAAGGATACGATGCTGCGCGCGCTGTCCAACACCAGGCCGTCGCATCTGCTCGACAGAAAGCTGTTCGACTTTGCCGCCCTCAATGGCAGCCTCAGCACAGGACAAGACATTTCCGATGATATTTGACGACCAAGCGATCGACTGGCTGGCCGAGCTTCTCGCCGATGCAGCCAAGGCCGAAATCATGCCACGCTTTCGCCGGCTGGGCGAGGGCGACATCAGACAGAAGACCTCGGCTGCCGACCTGGTGACCGAGGCCGACATCAACGCCGAGCGGCTGATCACGGCCAGGCTGCGCGAGCGCTATCCCACGGCGATGATCGTCGGCGAGGAAGCCTGTTCCGACAATCCGGCGCTGCTTCAGGGGCTCGGCGATGCCGACCTCGCCTTCGTCGTCGACCCGGTCGACGGCACCTTCAACTTCGCCTCCGGCGTGCCGCTCTTCGGCGTCATGCTGAGCGTCGTCGTCAAGGGCGTAACCGTCGCCGGTATCATCCATGACCCCGTAGGCCGGGACTGGCTGATCGGCGCCAAGGGCGCCGGCAGCCATATCCGCCATGCGCATGGCGCGCTGGAGACGGTGCACGTCGCCGATGCCGTGCCGATCTCGCAGATGACCGGCTCCGTCTCCTGGCAATATCTGGCGGAACCGCAACGCTCGCTCCTGGCGCGCAACCAGACCAAGGCCCTGTCGCAGTTCGGCTATCGCTGCGCGGCACATGAATACCGTCTTCTGGCCAGCGGCCATGCCCATTTCGTCGTCTACAACAAACTGATGCCGTGGGACCATCTGGTCGGTGTGCTGATCCACGCCGAGGCCGGCGGCTACACCGCGCGGATCGACGGCAGCGCCTATCTGCCCTCGCATATCGACGGCGGCATTCTTGTCGCCCCGGACAAGGAAAGCTGGCAGGAGTTGCGCAGGGAACTCTGGGCGCAATAATCGGCCCAACTGCTGGTAGAGGCTTTCGTCAAGTATATTGGCTCTGTTATAGTGTCCAATCTCTCGCGAAGTCGGAAGCTGCGAAATGAAACATCGGTCCGCAATTGTTGCAACGGCGCTTGCACTTGCCTTGGCCGCCGCTGGCGCCACTGAGGCAAGATCGCAGGAACGCGCGTGCGGCAGTCGCGATCCCGTCGATACCATAGACGAGATGTTTTCCGCGATCTTTGCCTGTTGGCAGCCGCCGCCTGGAAGTGCTGGCATGACCCTGACGCTGAGTTTCTCAATTCGCAAAAACGGCACGCTGATGGGCAAACCGCGCGCCACTTTCTCCCATATGGGAGATGATGCCTCGCTCAACCGGGTCTTTGTGTCATCCGTGCTCGAAGCTCTCGACAAGGCTCTGCCGATGCCTCTTTCGGACAGCATGGGTGGCGCCTTCGCAGGGCGCCCGCTGTTCCCTCGTTTCACGGCAGTGATTGGCGGCGCATCCTGAAACGCGTCGCTTGAAGGTGGCTGCGGTCTGAGACAAATAAAACTCGTAGCGCAGAACAGTTGCTCAATGCAGGTCGGTGACGTGCCCTGAAATGGGTGGGTTGTGCGGCTGGAACATCTTGCCGCGCTCGGCGATCAGGATCATCAGCAGGGCCGCGACCGAGACGCTGCAGAAGCCGGCGGCAAGCGGCGTCACCGTGCCGTTGAAGGCCTGGCCGATCAGCGTGCCGAGGATGCCGCCGAGAAAAGTCTGCATGAAGCCCAGGATGGACGACGCGGTGCCCGCCAGTTGGCCGAGCGGCTCCATCGCGAGCGCGTTGAAATTGGCGCCGAGCGCGCCGAACGGGAGCATCGCGCTGGCGAAGAAGGTGATGAACAGCCAGAGTGGCATCTTCATTTGAAGCGAAACGGTGAGCCAGGCAAGGCTGATCACTAGGAACAACAGCAGTGCGCTCTGCGACAGGCGGCGCATGCCGATGCGGCCGACCAGGCGCGAGTTGAGGTAGTTCGAAAAAGCGAGAACGCCGGCGACACCCGCGAAGATGACAGGAAACAATTCGCCGACATGAAAAATGTCGACATAGATCTGCTGTGCGGAGGCGATGAAGCCGAACATGGCGGCGAAAATGAAGGTGCTGGCAAAGGCGTAGCAAAGCGCCATGCGGTTGGTGAGCACGATGCGGAAACCACCGACGACGGATGAGACTGTCAGCGGCCGGCGGTACTCCGGATGCAGCGTCTCCGGCAGCCGCAGCAGCGACCACGCCGACACGATCAGCGCTCCGACGGCCATGGTGACGAAGATCCAGTGCCATGTTGCTAACAGCATGATGAACTGGCCGATCCCAGGCGCGATCACCGGGATGGCCATGAACACCATGAAGATCAGAGACATCACCTCGGCCATGCGCCGACCGTCGAACGTGTCGCGCACGATCGAGACGGCGATGACGCGGGTCGCCGCCGCACCGATGCCTTGCACCAGCCGGCACAGCAGCAGGACGGCGAATGACGGGGCGATGGCGGCAGCTGCCGCCGCCACGACATAAATCGCCAGCCCGGCAACGAGCGGCGCGCGGCGCCCGAACCGGTCCGAGATCGGTCCGAAGAAAAGCTGTCCGCCACCGAAGCCCAATATATAGGCGGTGATCACATACTGGCGGTGGTTTTCATTCTCAACGCCAAGCGTGGCGCCGATTTGCTGCAGTGCCGGCAGCATGATGTCGATGGCCAGCGAGTTCAACGCCATCAGCGCCGCGCACAGCGCGATGAATTCCCAGCGCGGAATAGGCAATTTGCGTGCCTGTTGCGGCGCTTTTGCTGGCTGGTCCACGGCGGGTCCGATCTTCAAAACGAATATGCGCCGGCATACCGGCGCATAAGTTCGTCCTCACTCCGATAGGGGGAGGTAACATTTTGCCGGGGCGGGGCTGCCCCGTCTCAACTCAGAATCAGGCTGTCGCTTTGACGCTGACGCCCTTGTCGACGAGCAACGTCTGCAGCTCGCCCGCCTGGAACATTTCGCGGATGATGTCGCAGCCGCCGACGAATTCGCCCTTGACGTAAAGCTGCGGGATCGTCGGCCAGTTCGAATATTCCTTGATGCCCTGGCGCAGTTCGGCCGAGGTCAGCACGTCGACGCCCTTGTAGTCGGCGCCGATGTAATCGAGGATCTGGACGACCTGGCCGGAAAAGCCGCACTGCGGAAAACCGGGCGTGCCCTTCATGAAAAGGACGACGTCGTTGCCCTTCACTTCGCTGTCGATGTAGTCGTTGATGCCGCTCATGAGATATCCTTTCACGCCTGTGGGAGTCAGGCTCGAAGCATAGCCATCAAATAAACCCATAGATGGGCCGAAACAAGATGTTTGCGCCGCCGTCGCGGTAATGGCGCAAAGGATCGCCTGTCTTGGGCCAAGCATCCCTGCCGATTGCAGCCTCCGGGACATGATGAAAAGACGATATGGCGCCGCCCTTCTGATCGCCATCCTGCTGGCCGCGATTGCCGTTGTCTGGTGGCCGAGACGCCCGGAGCCGCCGCCGCTGGTCATTGGCGGTGACCTGCCCGCGCCTTGCCGGAATGTCGCCTTCGAGGCGGTGACCTATGTCGTCTGCGAGACCGATCTTCGCGCCGACATCATCGGTGTTTTCCACGCCGGCGCCGATGGCAAGCCTTTTGGTTCGCTCGAAGCCTTCGACAAGGCGGTTGCGGGCGAGGGGAGGCCGGTGCTGCTCGCCATGAATGGCGGCATGTATCACGAGGATTTGTCGCCGGTCGGCCTGCTGGTCGAGGACGGCAGCGAAAAGTCACGGCTCAATCTTGCCGACGGCGAAGGCAATTTCTTCCTGAAGCCGAACGGCGTCTTTCTGGTCGGCAAGGACGGCAAGGCGGCTGTCATGGAAAGCAACGCCTATGCCGCCGCCAAACCCGATGTCGCCTTCGCCACGCAGTCGGGCCCGATGCTGGTGATCGATGGCCAGATTCATCCACGCTTCGAGCCGAACGGAACCTCGCGCTACGTCCGCAACGGCGTCGGCGTGCGCGGTGAAAACACCGTTTTGCTGGCGATCTCGCGGTCTGAGGTAAGTTTCGGCAGCTTTGCGCGGCTGTTTCGCGACGCGCTACAATGCCGCAACGCGCTGTTCCTCGACGGCGCGGTCTCCGCGCTGTCGGATGGCGACAGGATGATTGTCGGCGGAAGATATCCGGCAGGGCCGATCATTGCCGTGTTGGCAAGCCAGCCGCCGACGCGCTAGGCCAGCCTGGCGTCAGTCCGGCACACTGGTCTGCAACGCCAGCGCGTGCAGCACGCCGCCCATATTGCCCTTCAGCGCATCATAGACCATCTGGTGCTGCTGGACGCGGCTCTTTCCGCGGAAGCTTTCGGCCACCACTTCGGCTGCATAGTGATCGCCGTCGCCGGCGAGGTCGCGGATCGTCACCTTGGCGTCCGGAATGCCGTCCTTGATCAGTTTTTCGATGTCGTGGGCATCCATTGCCATGGCAAAATCCTGTTCTGGGCGGCTAGGCACGAGTGACTCGGACGGCAGCCTAAAGCCTTTCTGGTCCGGGTTGAAGCCGTTCTGTCGGCGACGCAGTGTCTAAGGGCCATCCTGCCGCGGGTGAACCACACCATCTTCGGTAATGTCGTCGCGGGTCGAGAACCCCCGGCCAAGGCTGAACACCAGGACATAGAGCGGGATGTTGAGCGCCAGGGTGATAATCGGGAGATAGCTGGTCATCTGCCACAAGGGCGAAAAGAATGGTTGGCCATAGCCGTCGCAGATCAGCGATGACCCGTATTCCCACAGCGCGCCGGTAATGACCGCAATGGCAAATAGCTTGATGCAGATGGCGACATGCCTTGCGCGCGCCGGGTTCGGCAAAAGGCGGCTCCACAGCACCAGGCAGACGATGGGGATCGCATAGATCAGGCTTTGCAAGGCCAGCATCGGCAGTGTGCCATTGGCCGCCTCAAGGAACTGGTCACGCCTTTCCAGCAGCGGACAGACCTCGCTCGAGATCGTCGACAGCAGGAAAAAGACGAACGGCCCGAGGAACCAGAAGAAGAACAGCGACGGCCAGAAGACGACTGCGATCAGCGTCCGGGCTGCCAGGCTGGTCAAATGGACTTGTCCATGAAGTTCGGGAACCAGCCTTCGTGGGCGGCGGTCAATTCGCTGACCGGGATCGCCCTGGCATCGCCGAGCTTCAGTTCGTTTCCACCGGTCGAGCCGATCCATGGCGCAAAGATGCCGAGCTTGCTCTGTTCCTCGCGGATGGCGTCCCATTCCTTGCTCTGCGGATCGACGGACAGGGTCAGGAGGTACCGGCCCTGGTCTTCGCCGAACCAGACCGGGATCGGGTCGGTGCCGGCGAGCCCCGGAATTGAGGCGCCGATGCCGGACGCCATCGCCATCTCGGCCAGGGCCACCGCAAGGCCGCCATCGGAAAGGTCATGCGCCGCGGTGACGACGCCCGACGCGATCAGCGCGCGCACATGGTCGCCGACGCGCTTTTCATGGGCGAGGTCGACGGATGGCGGCGGCCCGTCGGTACGGCCATGGATGTCCCTGAAATAGGCGGACTGGCCGAGATGGCTGCCCCAGCTTGCGGGTGCGCCGACCAGCAGGATCATCTGGCCCTCGGCGGCAAAGCCGATACGGGTCATCTTCGACCAGTCGGCAATCAGCCCGACGCCGCCGATGGTCGGCGTCGGCAGGATGCCCTGGCCATTGGTTTCATTGTAGAGCGAGACATTGCCCGACACGATCGGGAAGCCGAGCGCGCGGCAGGCATCGCCAATGCCTTTCACCGCGCCGACCAGTTGGCCCATGATCTCGGGCCGTTCCGGATTGCCGAAATTGAGGTTGTCCGTCGCCGCCAGCGGCAGCGCGCCGGTGGCGGTAAGGTTGCGCCAGCATTCGGCCACCGCCTGCTTGCCGCCTTCATACGGGTCGGCCTCGCAATAGCGCGGCGTCACGTCGGAGGAGAAGGCGAGCGCCTTGGTCGGATGGCCTTCGACGCGCACCACGCCGGCGTCGCCGCCCGGAAGCTGCAGCGAATTGCCCTGGATCAGCGTGTCGTACTGCTCCCACACCCAGCGCCGCGACGACAGGTTCGGCCCGCCGAGCAGTTTCAACAGCGCATCGGCGACATCGGCCTTCGGCGCATCGCCGGCTGCGAGCGCCGCAGGCCTCTTCGGCTCGACCCAGGGGCGGTCATATTCCGGCGCCTTGTCGCCAAGGTCCTTGATCGGCAGGTTGGCGACCTCGTCACCCTGGTGAATGACGCGGAAGCGCAGATCGTCGGTGGTCTTGCCGACAATGGCGAAGTCGAGGCCCCATTTGTGGAAGATCGCCTCGGCTTCCTTTTCCTTCTCGGGGCGCAGCACCATCAGCATGCGCTCCTGGCTCTCCGACAGCATCATCTCATAGGCGCTCATGCGCTCTTCGCGCACCGGCACCTGGTCGAGGTGAAGCTCGATGCCGAGGTCGCCCTTGGCGCCCATCTCGACCGCCGAACAGGTGAGGCCGGCCGCACCCATGTCCTGGATGGCGATGACGGCGCCGGACGCCATCAGCTCAAGGCAGGCTTCGAGCAGGCATTTTTCGGTGAAGGGATCGCCGACCTGCACGGTCGGGCGCTTCTCGTCGATCTTGTCGTCGAACTCGGCCGAGGCCATCGTGGCGCCGCCGACGCCGTCGCGGCCGGTCTTGGCGCCGAGATAGACGACCGGCAGGCCGACGCCCTTGGCTTCCGACAGGAAGATCGCATCTGTCTTGGCGAGGCCGGCGGCAAAGGCGTTGACCAGGATGTTGCCGTTGTAGCGGGCGTCGAAATTGACCTCGCCGCCGACGGTCGGCACGCCAAAGGCGTTGCCGTATCCTCCGACGCCGGAAACCACGCCGCTGACCAGGTGCCTGGTCTTGGGATGGTCCGGTGCGCCGAAGCGCAAAGCGTTCATCGCCGCAATCGGCCGCGCGCCCATGGTGAAGACGTCGCGCAATATGCCGCCGACGCCGGTCGCCGCACCCTGGTAGGGCTCGATGTAGGAGGGATGGTTGTGGCTCTCCATCTTGAAGACGACGCAGTCGCCGTCGCCGATATCGACCACGCCGGCGTTCTCGCCCGGACCCTGGATGACCTGCGGCCCGGTGGTCGGCAGCGTGCGCAGCCATTTCTTCGAGGATTTATAGGAGCAGTGCTCATTCCACATCGCCGAGAAGATGCCGAGTTCGGTAAAGCTCGGTTCGCGCCCGACCAGGTCGAGGATGCGCTGGTATTCGTCGGGCTTCAGCCCATGCGCGGCGATGAGTTCCGGGGTGATCGGCACGGAATTGGAAATGGTCATGGGCGGCGATTGATGTCCATGGGAGAGGGGAATTTGAGTCCCCTCATATCGCAAGCTTTAGCGTGATACACCCCATTGGATGACGAAAAACGCCGGAAAACCACAGGGCGACGATGGTAGCGGGGAGCCGCTGGGGAACGCTATGGCATCCCGGCCGTTAGGCCTCAAACCAATCAGGAGATTTCGACATGGCCACCAAGCAAGGCAAGAAAGACAATCGCCTCTCCGACAAGGAGGCCATGCATATTGCCGAGACCACCGACGTTTCGCCCAAGCAGGCCAAGGACCTGGCCGAGAAGCACGGCAAGGACAAGGGCGCGAAGGAAGCCAAAAACTTCAAGGCAGAGGGCTGAACCTGAGATCGGTACACAGGCGCACGGCTTAGCGCCAAGGATTCAGGACGAACTGTCGTAGCCGGCGCGGCCTTCCTCCAGCAGCCGCCGGATCACCGCGACGCCGCCAGTGATGTCCTCGCGCCGCCTTGGCTGCGAGACGCCGAAACGCACGCCGTGAAAAACCTGCTCGGAACGCCCCGCCTTGAACTCGTCCTCGTCGTCGAGGAGCACGCCATTTTCGAGGCATGCGCTCCTGAACGTGCCGGACAGCCAGGGATCGGGCAGCGTCAGCCAGACGAAGGGCACGCTGCCGTGTGACTTGAAGGCGAAACCCGCCAGTGTCTCGCGCACGATGGCGATGCGGGCGGCAATTTCGGCAATGCTGCGTTTGCGGATATCGCCAGCCTGCCCAGACAGCACCAGCCGCGCATTCACCTCCGCCAGCAGGAACGGCATCCCGCCGGTCATCATCTTGTGGGCGACGCGGATGCGATGGCGATAGGCGGGCGGGCAGGAGAGCCAGCCGCCGCGAACACCTGCCGCGACCGATTTCGACAGACCGCCGGCGACAATGGTGCGCTCGGGTGCATATTCGGCGATGAGCGGCGTCGGATCTTCGGTCAGGCCGCCATAGAGATCGTCCTCGATGACGATGACATTGTACGCGCGCGCGACGCGGGCGATCGCCTCGCGGCGCGAAACCGACAGGATCGCCAGCGTCGGGTTCTGCACCGTCGGCATCAGGAAGATCATCTTCGGGTGCTTTTGCGCGCAGACGCGTTCGAAATCCTCGGGATCGAGGCCTTCTTCGTCCGATGCCACCAGTGCTATGCGCCGCCCGATCAGCCCGGCGCTGCGGGCGATCTGCGAATAGGTGAGGTGCTCGAAGGCGACATAGTCGCCCGGTGTGGTCAGTGCCGCAATCGCCGCCATCACCGCGGCATGTGTGCCAAGCGTGGGAACGATGGTGTCGGCCGCCGGACGGAACGAATTGCGCGACAGCCAGCGGGCGCCGGCCTCGAACCAGCGCTCCGGAAAGTCCCTGGTGTAGCTCGAAATCTCGTGCGGATGATCCTGCACGGTGCGCAGCAACATGTCGGCGACAATGGCGCCCTGGCCGATGTCGGGCGCGGCAGTGCTGTCGAAGCGCAGTTTGCCGGGCGGTGCATCGACATAGCGCGTGCCTTGCACGGCCGGCTCGGCGAATTCTGGTGACGCCGCTTCCGATTGCTGCGCCAGCACATAGGTCCCGCGCCCGACTTCGCCGCTCACCAGCCCGCGTTCGCGCAACAACTGGTAGGCCCGGCCGATCGTGCCGACCGTCGTGCCAATGTCGTAGGCGAGATCGCGCTGCGGCGGCAGTTTTGCCCCGGCATCGATGACGCCCTTGTCGATGTCCGACTCGATGCTGTCGGCAAGGCGCTGGTAAAGCGGGCCGGAACCGATGGTGAGGTCAGGGAGCCAATTTGTCATGGTGACAATTTTGTATATTGCACCGGATTGGGTGTCAATACATATCAGTCGCGTACCGAAATGGGTACAATTTGCAACCTTGGCAGAAAGAAAATGGATTCAATCGAGACAATCCGTTGCGCGGGCATTGAATTGGTCGGGCCGCGCCCGTCGAGCCGGCGAGGCTTTGTCAGCCGGATCGTGCATGTGGTCAGGTCGCTGGCGCGATGGATCGACGCGTTGATCGAGCGCCGTCGCGGCCGCCTGGTCTTGCTGGAAATGACCGACGAGCAGCTCAGGGATATCGGTGTGTCGCGTGACGACGCTCACCGCGAAGGCATCAGGCGGTTCTGGGACTGACCCGTAGTCTGGTCAGCGGCGTGTGCCCGGAGCCCTGAGGCGTGAGACGCCCTTGTCGGCAAGCACGACGAGGATGCACAGCACCAGGAAAACCCCGGTGACGGCCAGCGCTGCAAGCGCGACGCTGGCCACGCCGTTCTTCGCAACGTCGAGGAACGGGTAGGGCACTTCACCTGCGATTGGGGCGCGGGCCAGCGCATAGGCGAGATAGGCGATCGGATAGACCATCCACCAGGAGATGTCGCTCCACCGCGTCCTGCCGTCGGCGCCCACCACAAGCCACCACAGCACGAACAGCACCGGGGTCACATAGTGCAGCAGCACGTCGCAGAGCAGGAACAGGCCCTGCGGCTGCCAGAGCTGGGCCAGCACCGTCGCATAGACGATGAAGACCAGCGCGATGGACACGGCGACGCCGGCGCGCATCCGCGGCCCGGCAAAGGCCGGCAGCCAGGCGTAGCCCGAAGGTGACAGCAGCGAGGTGTGGACCAGCACCGCACCGATGTTGGTCAGGATGGTGAAGAAGCTGAACAGGAAGACGATGGAGCCGAAAAAGCTGCGGCCGGCTTCCATCGAAGCCGGGATGGTAATGCAGGCTTGCAGGACAAGCCCGGCCAGACCGATGACCAATCCCGCAATCTGCAGGAAGCGGCTCATGGCGTCAGGCGGCCGCGTTGCAGGAGGGGTTGCCCGTCTGCCAGCGCGCAATGTCGGAGCCGATGCGCGCGCCGAGCGGATCGTCCATCAGCGGACCGAACACGTCGACGCGGCTGGAATTGCCTTGCGCCTGGACGACCAGCAGCGGCTTGCCGCCATAATGCTTGGCCGGCACCAGCAGGAAGCGCGGCGTGCCGCTGAACGAGTTCAGCTCATTGGCCATCTGATACGATTTGAAGGCGGGATCCTTGCTGGCGATCCAGCATTTGTGGGCCGATATCGCCACCTGCTCCATGGCCAGCAGCGAAGCGCTTTTGCCCGTCGGCACGGGCACGCTCTTCGGGCTCGACTGGCAGGATGCCAGCGCAAAACCGGCGGCAGCCAGAAGACCCAGGCGAACAATCGTCAGTCTCATGGTCAGCCGCCCCCGCGCTTTGAAAGGAATTTCTAAAAAGGATTTCAGGCGGCGATGCCAAGCGCGCCTTCGAACAGTGCGCGGCCGTCGCTGCCGCCATGCGCTGCCTCGATCAGGTTCTCCGGATGCGGCATCAGGCCGAGCACATTGCCCTTTTCGCTGATGATGCCGGCAATGTCGTTGATCGAGCCGTTGGGATTGGTGCCCTCGGCATAACGAAACACCACCTGTCCCTCACCCTCGAGGCGGGCAAGCGTGTCGGGATCTGCGAAATAGTTGCCGTCATGATGCGCAACCGGCGTGCGGATGATCTGGCCCGGCTGATAGCGGCGGGTGAACATTGTGTTGGCATTGGCGATCTGCAGCTTCACCTCACGGCAGACGAATTTCAGCGACGCATTGCGGATCAGCGCGCCGGGCAGCAAGCCGGCCTCGACCAGGATCTGGAACCCGTTGCAGACACCGATCACCATGACGCCCTTGGCCGCCTTTTCCGCAACCGCCCGCATCACCGGCATGCGCGCGGCAATGGCGCCGCAGCGCAGATAGTCGCCGAACGAGAAGCCGCCGGGGATGGCAATCAGGTCGACATCGGGGATTTCGGTGTCGGTCTGCCAGACGGTCGCAGGCGCCTGTCCCGAAATCTTGGTCAGCGCCGCGATCATGTCGCGGTCACGGTTGAGGCCAGGGAGAAGGACAACGGCGGATTTCATGGTGTTGGCACCCTGGTCGTTGGGGACGGTTTGATCCTGCGCGCCAGCAGCGCGAGGCAGACATAAGCAAGCAGCGTGAACCCTAGAATCATCAAGCCGAACCAGCCTAGCCCGCTCTTCGGTCCAAATAACAGATCGTGCCAGTCAGTTGAAACCCGGATCCAGTCGTGAAGCATGAGAGCCGCAAACAGCATTGCGGGTAAGGTCAGCACCAATGCCAACACGTGCAATCCGGTTGCCAAGGTCGATCGGCCGTCATTTCGATGAAGCCAAAACGGAAATCTCATGGCCTTGGGTCGTAAGGTGTTTGAGGCTTTTCGGCGAGTCCCCGCAATTCAAGGCGCTGCTCAATCCGCTCAAGACGTTGATCGATACGACCAGTTATCGCGTAGATATTGCCGACATCCGTTTGCGTGCTCAACGCCTGCAGCCGGATCGCAAGGATCTCTTGCTTGACTTCGCCCAGACCATTCTTAAGCCGATCCATTCGTGAATGGATTTTCTTGAGAAGTTCGTACATCAGCTCATCGTGACTTCCGGCATAGTGCCCCCGGATACAACCTCAGGTAAGCGTCACACTATAATTCTCAATCACCGTATTCGCCAGCAGCTTGTCGCACATGGCCTTGAGATCGGCCTCGGCCTTGGCTTTGTCGGTCTCGGCAAGCTCGAGGTCGAACACCTTGCCCTGCCGCACCTGGCCGACGCCGCCGAAGCCCAGTCCGGACAAAGCGTGCTCTATGGCTTTTCCCTGCGGGTCGAGCACGCCGTTCTTGAGGGTGACGGTGATGCGGGCCTTGATCATGCTGGACAGGTTCCTGTTCGAAGACTTAGCAATTCCAGGAAAAGTGTGAAGCGGTTTTCCGTCCGGAATTGCGTCAAGAAATGAAGACTTAGTGCGGCTTGCCTTTGAGGCCATCGGTCGAGGCGACGAGCACCGGGCCGGTCGGGCGCGGCGGCTCGTTCTCGTTCATGATGCCAAGGCGGCGGGCAACTTCCTGATAGGCTTCGACGAGGCCGCCCATATCGCGGCGGAAACGGTCCTTGTCGAGCTTGTCCTGCGTTGCCACGTCCCACAGCCGGCACGAATCCGGCGAGATCTCGTCGGCAACGACGATGCGCATCATGTCGCCCTCGAACAGGCGGCCGCATTCGATCTTGAAATCCACGAGCTGGATGCCGACGCCCATGAACAGTCCGGAGAGGAAGTCGTTGACGCGGATGGCCAGCGCCATGACGTCGTCGATCTCCTGCGGGCTTGCCCAGCCGAAAGCGGTGATGTGCTCTTCCGACACCATCGGATCGTCGAGCGCATCGGCCTTGTAATAGAATTCGATGATCGAGCGCGGCAGAACGGTGCCTTCCTCGATACCGAGACGCTTGGAAAGCGAGCCGGCGGCGACATTGCGCACCACCACTTCGAGCGGAATGATCTCGACTTCCTTGATCAGCTGCTCGCGCATGTTGAGCCGGCGGATGAAGTGGGTCGGAATGCCCATGCGGTTCAGATGGTTGAAGATGTACTCGGAAATGCGGTTGTTGAGCACACCCTTGCCGTCGATGACCTCATGTTTCTTCTTGTTGAATGCGGTCGCATCATCCTTGAAGAACTGGATAAGTGTGCCCGGTTCCGGTCCCTCATAGAGGATCTTGGCCTTGCCTTCATAAATGCGGCGGCGATTTTTCATCTGATTTTTCTCTGGATTTGCGGGCAGGCGGCAAGCGACCAGTTCCTGTCCGTCTGCCTAAATTGGTGCGGCGACGGGTGGGGTTCAATGCCGGGTCTATCCCAATCACAGCGTTTGCTCAATCGGCAAATCCTTTCCATCGACCGCTTTCAGGAATGAAATGCCGCAGCGCAGCAAGCGATGTAGCATATTGACCGGCCCGCGCCCTTTTGGTTTGTGCTGCGGCAGCACACATATCCATCACCAACGCGAATCGATTTCATCGGAGGGAAGCCATGAGCAGCATGAAAGACCGCGAAGAGGGTTTTGAGCGCAAATTCGCCTTCGACGAAGAACTTCGCTTCAAGGCTTCGGCACGCCGCAACAAGGCGCTTGGCCTGTGGGCAGCCGAAAAGCTGGGCAAGTCCGGCACTGACGCCGACGCCTATGCCAAGGAAGTTGTGGTTTCCGACATCGAGGAAGCCGGCGATCACGACGTATTCCGCAAGATCCGCAAGGATTTCGACGCCGCCGGCGTCGACCAGTCGGATCACCAGATCCGCCGCACCATGGACGAACTGATGGCGCAGGCGATCGAGCAGATCAAGAACACCTGATCGGACCGAAACAGGTTCCGCAAAAGCGTTCTGCGATCTGTGACAGAACCTGCGACAAACCTGGAATGACTGGACCAATCGACCGCTCGGCCCAGCCGGGCGGTTTTTCTTTGCCTTTTCAGCCTTTTCCGGCTGAAACTGTGCGTAGGCCTGTTACAAGGCTCTACCCAATGAGGAAAGCACCCATGTCCCTGAAGTCACGCCTGGCGGCGGATGAAACGCTGTTCACCGCCTGGTCCGGCGTTCCGGACGCTTTGACGGTCGAAATCATCGCCAAGCAGGGTTTTGACGCCGTCACCCTCGATATGCAGCATGGCGGACACCACGAAGACTCGGTCTTGCGCGGCCTGGTGCCGGTGCTGGCCGCCAACAAGCCGGCGCTGGTGCGCATTCCGGTCGGCCGCTTCGACATGGCCAGCCGCGCCCTCGATTTCGGTGCCGAGGCGGTGATTGCACCGATGGTGAATTCGGTGGCCGATGCAAAACTCTTTGCCGCGGCGATGAAATATCCGCCGATGGGCGAGCGCTCCTGGGGCCCGACCTATGCTTTTCCGCGCCATGGCAAAGGCGACCACGCCGAATGGCTGCGCGACACCAATCAACGCACCATGGCCTTTGCCATGGTCGAAACGCGCGCCGCACTCGATGCGCTGGACGGCATCCTCGACACGCCGGGCATTGACGGCATCTTCCTCGGCCCATCGGATTTCTCCATCGCCTGGTCGAATGGTGCCACCGTCAATTCGACGCTGGAAAGCATGATGGAAACCGTCGCCTCCATCGCCGAGCGGACGCGCAAGGCGGGCAAGCATGCGGCGATCTACGTCGTTGAGCCGGCGATTGCCGGCCGCGTCGTGGCGATGGGCTACCGGCTGCTGGCGATGGGCTCGGACCATGCGCTGATTTCGCTCGGCGCAAAGATACTCATCAAAAGCATGAACGATTCGATAAAGGGCTGAGGCGTGGTGCCTTGCCCGGTCAGGCCTTGAGGTCGGTCAGGAACTTGGCGAAGGTCATCGACCCTTCCGGCCAAGGGCCGAAGCCGGCATCCTCATTGAGGTGACCGGTTTCGCCGGCATCGATGAACAGCGAACCCCAGGCGCCGGCAATGTCCTCGGCAACCTCGAAGGCGCAGAACGGATCGTTGCGGCTGGCGATGACGATGGACGGGAAGGGCAGCGGTTCGCGCGCATAGGGACCAAAGGTCATCAGGTGACGCGGCCTTATCTCCGGGTTGGCGACGTCGGGCGGCGCGACAAAAAACGCGCCGGCGACCGGCTTCCTGAACTGCGGAATGGCCTGCACCGCGGCCGCCACACCCAGCGAATGGGCAACGATCACCACCGGTCGCTCGGCCTCGTTGACAGCGTTCGCCACGCTCGTCGTCCAGTCCTCGCGCACCGGCTTCGACCACTCCGCCTGCTCGACCCGGCGCGCCGTCGACAGTTTCGATTGCCAGCGTGTCTGCCAGTGTTCGGGGCCGGAATTGGTGTAGCCCGGCACGATCAGAATATCTGCGTCTTTGACTTTCATGGCGCTGAGATAGCGAGCGGCCGTGTCTCGTGCAACCCGCGCTGACGTATGCGGTGCATCACGATTGTGAACAACCTGTTCGATTCTTTCCATCTTGTGTGAACGATCAGGATCGACGATTTGAGGCGCGAGAGATGGACAACAGATAGACTGGTGGCGCGGCCTGGGGATAACGCGCTGAACGGAGAGTTTTATGAGCGAACTGCCTTTTGCCGCGACGACCCCCGTCAGCGTGTCACGCGTGGGCCTGAAGGCGCGAGACGCCGAAGGACTTGCCGATTACTACCGGGCTGTTGTCGGCCTGCAGGAATTGAGCCGCGCCGATGGCGCCATCACGCTGGGCGCTGCCGAGCGCCCGCTGCTGGTGATCGAGCCTGACGCAGCGGCCAAGCCCGACGATCCGCGCAGCGCCGGCCTTTTCCACACCGCTTTCCTTCTGCCCAGCCGCGCCGATCTCGGCCGTTGGATAAACCATGCCGCCGCCAACAAAATCCGCATCGAGGGCGCCTCCGACCATCTGGTCAGCGAGGCTCTCTACCTGACCGACCCCGAAGGCAACGGCATTGAAATCTATAGGGACCGTCTGCCGCAGGAGTGGAAGTGGAACGGCGACAAGATCGCCATGGCGACCGAGCGGCTGAATCTGGCCGCCGTGGTTGGCAGCGTGCCGGCCGGTGACGCCGGCTGGCAGGGCGCGCCGCAAAACAGCATTATCGGCCATGTCCATCTGCGCGTCGGCCGGCCGGAAGATGCCGAGGCCTGGTGGCACGACGAATTTGGCTTCGACACGGTCGCTAAGTATGGAGGGCAGGCGGTGTTCCTGTCGTCGGGAGGCTACCACCATCATATCGGTGGCAATTCGTGGCACAGCGCCGGCGCCGGGCGCCGCGATCCGTCCCGCTCAGGGCTGGCCTGGGTCGAGATGCGCTCGGACAAGACAACCGCTGAAACCACGCGGGAAGATCCGTGGGGCACGGTGATCCGCACCGTGCCGGGCGCCGCCGGCTGAGCGCCCGCTCGGTTCTTACAAGGAATTGGCGGCGTAGCCCGTCAGCAGCCCATGCGCCCAGCTGTCGAAGCCGGTGGCTGTCGCGCGGCTGGACGCCTCGGTCCAGTCATAATTGACCACGTGATGGCTGAACGACCATTGTCCGTCCTTGCGCGTAGCGAGGGCGTAGCGGGCCTATCCGAAAACCCGCTTGAAGATCGTGTCGACATGCTTGGTGTGATAGCCCAGGTCGAATTTCTCGCGGATCTCGGCTTCGGGCAGCGCTGCGGTGACTTCCTTGTCGGCCAACAATTCCCCAAGGAAATCAGCGCCATGTTCCCATACCTTCATGGCGTTGCGCTGCACCAGGCGGTAGGCGTCCTCGCGGCTGGCGCCGGCTTGCGTCAGCGCCAAAAGCACGCGCTGCGAATGCACAAGGCCACGGAACTTGTTCATGTTCTTCAGCATGTTGTCGGGATAGACCAGCAATTTGTCGATGACGCCGGTCAACCGCGACAGCGCGAAATCGAGTGTTACCGTGGCGTCCGGGCCGATCACGCGCTCGACCGAGGAATGCGAAATGTCGCGCTCGTGCCAGAGCGCCACATTTTCCATCGCCGGCAGCGCCATGGAGCGCACCATGCGGGCAAGGCCGGTGAGGTTTTCGGTCAGCACCGGGTTGCGCTTGTGCGGCATTGCCGACGAGCCCTTCTGGCCCGGCGAAAAATACTCTTCCGCTTCCAGCACCTCGGTGCGCTGCAGATGGCGGATCTCGGTCGCCAGCCGCTCGACCGACGAGGCGATGACGCCGAGCGTGGCGAAGAACATGGCATGGCGGTCGCGAGGGATGACCTGCGTCGACACCGGCTCCGGCTTGAGCCCAAGCTTTTTCGCCACATGCTCTTCGACATAGGGATCGATGTTGGCGAAGGTGCCGATCGCGCCGGAGATAGCGCAGGTGGCAATATCCTCTCGCGCGTGCACCAGCCGCTCGCGGCAGCGCGAGAACTCGGCATAGGCCTGCGCCAGCTTGACGCCGAACGTGGTCGGCTCGGCATGAATGCCGTGGCTGCGGCCGATGGTGACGGTGTCCTTGTGCTCGAAGGCCCGGCGCTTCAGCGCGGCGAGCAGGCCGTCGAGGTCGGCCAGCAAAATATCGCTGGCGCGGCTGAGCTGCACCGCAAGGCAGGTGTCGAGAACATCCGATGAGGTCATGCCCTGGTGGATGAAACGCGCATCCGGCCCGACGAATTCGGCGAGATGGGTGAGGAAGGCGATGACGTCGTGCTTGGTGACGGCCTCGATCTCGTCGATCTTGCCGACGTCGAATTGGGCGGCGCCGCCTTTTTCCCAGATGGTCTTGGCGGCTTCTCTGGGGATGACGCCGAGCTCGGCCAGCGCATCGCAGGCATGGGCCTCGATTTCGAACCAGATGCGGAAGCGGGTTTCCGGCGACCAGATGGCGACCATTTCCGGCCGGGAATAGCGAGGGATCATCCGTCAGTCCTGATATGTCGGTGGTTAAGTGCGCCTCCTATCAGAGGCGGACCGAATGCTCAACGCTGCTGGCGTGCAAACCACACGCTGGCGGCGGCAAGCGCGATGAATCCGAGCGGAAAATAGAGCCTGATACCCAGCACCACGAACTGGTAGAGCGCCGTCAGCGAGGTGAAGACCAGTTCGAACGCCCACCGGGCGGTGAAGGCCTCCGCGTGCCATTCGGCATAATAGGAGCGGTATTGCAGCGCAAACAACCCGCCGGTGAAGGCGAGCGTCGTGGCAAGCAGGCAGACGAAGGCGGCGGCGAACGCCACCTCCCAATGCCGGTCGAGCGAGACCAGCCGCGCCGCGAACAACCCGACGGGAAAGGCCAATGCCGCGCCGGTCGCAAACAGCAGGGCGACGAAGCGGATCTTTTCCGGGGTCTCCCAATTGTCGAGCCAAAGACCGGTCAGCGCGCTGGCGCCCATGGCCATCGCCCACAGCAAGGCGCCGACAAGCGCCGCGCCCGTCGATGGTATGGCGCGGCTGACGCGATTTCCGGCGCGCTTGCGCCAACTGGATTGATCGAGCGATGTCACAGGCGTCCGGTCACGGCGATCCAGCGAAAATCCGGTCCTTCGAAGCCGTATTGGCGCACTGCGATCAGCACCGCATAGGCGCTGATGCTGTCCATCGAGAACGTCTGCACCGCGCCGATCCTGTAGCCGTTCGGGCAGCCACGGCTTTTCGGGATCGATTTATCCTCATGCAGCAGATGGGTCTGGCCGCCATCCCTGGCCTCGATCCGCAGCAGGCGAAAACCGTTGACCTCGCCCTGGCTCTGGCAGCTTTCGGTGTCATTCATGCCGATCTCGTCCAGCCGGAATTCCAGCGGCGGGTCGACCGGCGAAAAGATCGGCCGTGGGTTCACCACCATGCGGAACGGGTCGGCCGACAATTCGGTCACCGGGTTGAAGCCGGCGGTGATGCCGCGGTTTGCGGTGAGTTCGGCCTGCACAACGACGGCTTCGCCCTTCTGCCTGGCTTGCTGACGGGCCGTGTCGAGCGAGGCGGTCTCATCCTCCAGCCGGACCCGGATTGGCGTGCCCTTCAGGAACGTGTCGTCGGCGGTGTTGATGTAGTAGCGGTTGGCATAGGGAAAGCCCGAACCGTCTGCCACACCATATTCCTCGAAGGCGAAGACGCCGCCATCCTTGCTGAAGCCGAGGATTTCAAGCTCGGCGACATCGCCCGCTCGGGCGGCCATGGCGGATGCCAGATGGACCAGCAGGCAAACGCCAATCAGGACGAGATTTCGCATCGGGGTTCCGCTCCGCCTGCCGTGGTTCGATCGTTCCCTATCACGAGACAGTCAAAACATCGTGCTATTCGAAGGGCGATGCATCCAATTCCGCCTCTGTTTGTTATCGTCGATCGTTTTCAAAAGGAGAACACCCCATGACTGAGGCCAGCAAGATTCGCGAGCATATGGAAGTGGTCGGCGCCGACGGCGTTCACATCGGCACCGTCGACAGGGTCGATGGCGAGCGGATCAAGTTGACCAAGGCCGACAGCGGCGAGGGCGCCCATCAGGGGCATCACCACTACATTCCCTTGAGCCTGCTTGCCGAGGTCGAGGGCCAGAAAGTCTGGCTGTCGGCGAATTCGGATGTCGCGGTCAGCTTCGAGGAAGAGGAGTCCGACCCGACCTGACTGAAAGTCAGCGCGACGACCACACCGGAAACAGATCGCCATCGGCCGGCGTCGCGGCATGGATGCCGCGGCTGATGGCGCGCGCCATGGTGGCGCCGGCGGCGGCAAAGAAATCGATGGCATCGTCGGCGCTGAGTTCTGTGCCGCTCTTCCCCGTCGCCAGCGCGAACACCAGATCGCCGTCAGCCGGCGTGTGCACGGGCCAGATGGCGCGCACGAAACCGTCATGCGCTGAAATGGCCAGCCGCTTGGCTGCCGCCTTGGTCAGCACGGCGTCGGTGGCGATGACGGCGATAGTGGTGTTGCCACCGGCCTCGGCTTGTCCACCGACACGCTTGTCGCGGTGTTTCAACAGGATCCGCCTGGCGTCGTCCGGCATCGAGGGATAGCCGAGGCCTCCGAATTCATCGCCGATCTCGAAGGGTGCTGCCCAGAAATAGCGGGTCCGCGCGATCGTTACCGAGCCGGTCGGGTTGGCGGCGGCCAGTGCGCCGATGGTGACGCCGCTGTCGAGCACAGTCGAGGCAGAGCCAAGGCCGCCCTTCAGCCCGGAACTCAGCGCCCCGGTGCCGGCGCCGATTGTGCCGAGCGGAAAGTCGACTGTTGCCGCCTGGGCGGCTTCGTAGCCGAGGTCGCGGTAGGGAGGATAACGGCCCCAATCCTTGTCGCCGCCATTGCGCAGGTCGAACAGGATCGCCGCCGGCACGATCGGCACGCGAAAGCCGCCAACATCGACGCCAATGCCTTTTTCGCGCAGCGCTGCCTGAACGCCGGAGGCGGCGTCGAGGCCGAAGGCCGAGCCGCCCGACAGCACGACGGCATGAACCGCCTCGATGGAATTGTGCGGTTCGAGCAGGTCGGTCTCGCGCGTGCCCGGCGCGCCGCCGAGGATCTGCACGCCACCGACCGCCGGTTCGTCGCACAATACGGTGGTGACGCCCGATTTCAGCTTGGCGTCCGACGCGTTGCCGACGCGCAGGCCGGCGACATCGGTGATCAGATTGCGCGGCCCGGTGCGAAACATCAGTTCGTCTCCGCCGGCACGAAACGCGTCCCGTCGAAGCGGAAGGCGCGATAGAGGTTTTGGCTCAGATCGCCTTTGTCGTCGAACCGCAGCGGGCCGATCGCGGTGGTGAAATCATGCCCGGTTAGCGCGTCGGCCAGCCCCTTGCCCGAGGTCTCGGGCGCGGCCGAGGCCGCCTTGGCAATCTCCACCGCCGCGTAGGCCGGCAAGGCATAGCCATCCGGCGCGATGCTTTTGGCCGTAAACGCCGCCAGCACCTTGGGATCGGCGACATCGGCCCATTCCGGCGGCGCGATCATCAGCGTGCCGATGGCGTAAGGCACATCGCCGGGTGGCGTGCGCAAATTCTCGCCGCCGGCAAAGACGATGCCGGCCTCGAGCTGGCCGGCGTCGCGGCCCATAATGGCGATGTCGTCGCCGTCGCCACCGGCAAAGACATGCGTCGCGCCTGATTTCTTCAGCCGGCCGATCAGCCCGATCTGGTTGTCGAGCTGGGGCCGGAACGTGTCTGTGAAGACCGGCTTCAGCGCCGCCTGTTCGGCCGCTGCGCGCAGCGTCTCGGCAATTTCGCGGCCATAGATGGTCCCGTCGTCGACGATGGCGAACAATTCGCTCTGCCACAGCCGGGTCAGGATGCCGGCCACGGCATTGCGCTCGTCGTCGCCGCGTGGCCCCAGCCGGTAGACCGGCCAGCCGGTTTTGGCGCGGCGATCGGTCAGGCTTTCGGTGCGCACGCCAACGGTGATGACCGGTATGTTGGCGTCCTTGAGGATCGGCAGCGCCGCCTGGATCGCCTCGGTGCAGAGGAAGCCGACGACGATATCGACCTTCGCAGCGGCGAATTCCCTGGCGGCGGCAGCCCCGCCATCGGCGGTGCAGGCATCGTCGACCGTCCTGATCTCGGCGCCGTTGGCTTCTGCTGCCAGGGCAGCACCCGCCTCGATCTGCTTGCCCAGGATCGCCGACGGACCGGACAGGGGCGCGGCGACGCCGACAAGCAGCGTCTGCGCGCCGGCGCTTGCCGGCAGCAGCCAGAGCAGTGCCGCTATTACAGCTGTTGGGGGTCGCATTCTGACGACGAATTCCTCCGTGCCGGTCGCATGCTTCCAGCGTCTCTTCCGCCAAGACCTAAAGGCTGCCCGCCCCAGGCGCAACACGGGAATTTCCGGATTGGCGTCAACCACTTCGCTTGTGGCCTATTGTGTGCCGCCATATATAACGCTTGGGTTCCCGCTTATGGAAAATCATCGGTGTTGAAGTTGAACGACATAGGGCCTCAGGCCTATCGCGACGCGATGGCGCATTTTGCCGGCCACGTCCATGTGGTCACCACCGACGGGGCCGCCGGCAAACGCGGCACGACGGTGATTGCCGCCTGTTCGGTGTCGGACACGCCGCCGACGGTTCTCGTCTGTCTCAACCGCGAGAATGCCAAGAACGAGCTGTTCATGCAAAACGGCCGGTTTGCGCTGAACACGCTGGCTTCGCACCAGCAGCCCCTATCGGTGGCGTTTTCAGGCCTGACCGGGCTGTCGGCCGATGAGCGTTTCGGGCTTGGCGAGTGGGATGTCATATCGACGGGCGCGCCTACCCTGAAGGGCGCTCTTGCGGTTTTCGACTGCGAATTGATCGACACCAAGGATCTCGCCACCCATCGTGTGCTTTTTGGCAAGGTGACAGGCCTGCGCATGGGCGATAATTTGCGGCCGCTGATCTACCACGCCCGCGACTACCACGTGCTGCAGAGCGGAGCAGAGGCGGCAACGGAGAAAGAATGACCGAGCTGAAACCGCGCCCCGCGCCGCGGACGATCGACGAAACGCTCGATCTCCTGACCGGCGCGGACTACGTCGCGGACCGCTCGCTGGCAACGGTGCTGTTCCTGTCCCTGCGCATGCAGCGGCCGCTGTTCCTTGAAGGGGAGGCCGGCGTCGGCAAGACCGAGATCGCCAAGGTGCTGGCGCAGGCACTCGGCCGCCGGCTGATCCGCCTGCAATGCTATGAAGGGCTCGACGTCTCGTCCGCCGTCTACGAGTGGAACTACGCTGCGCAGATGATCGAAATCCGCATGGAGGAGGCGGCAGGCTCGGTCGACCGCTCCGACATGGAGCGCAATGTCTTTTCCGAAAAATACCTGATCCGCCGCCCGGTGCTCGATGCTCTGACCGGCAAGGCGGGTGCGGCCCCGGTGTTCCTGATCGATGAGCTCGACCGCACCGACGAGGCTTTCGAAGCATTCCTGCTCGAAATTCTGTCCGACTTCCAGGTGACGGTGCCCGAGCTTGGCACGATCAAGGCGGAGGAGCCGCCGATCGTCATCATCACCACCAACCGCACCCGCGAAATCCACGACGCGCTGAAGCGGCGCTGCCTCTATCACTGGGTCGACTATCCCAATGCCGAGCGCGAGCTGGAGATCGTGCGCCGCAAGGTGCCGCAGGCCAACAGCCGACTTTCCGCGGAAGTGGTGTCGTTCATCCAGAAGCTGCGCCGGGTCGAGCTGTTCAAGGCGCCGGGTGTCGCCGAAACCATCGACTGGGCCGGCGCGCTGACCGAACTCGACAAGGTGGCGCTCGATCCCGAAACCGTCTCCGACACGATCGGCGTTTTGTTGAAATACCAGGACGACATTGCCCGCATCGGCGCGGGCGAGGGCCGGCGCATCCTCGATGAGGTCAAGGCCGAACTGGCGGCGGCGGAGTAGGGCAGTGAAGGCGCCGGGTGCTTACCCCAAAGAGACCGACCCCAGAGAGGCGACGGAAGACGGGCGCATCGCCGACAACATCGTCTATTTCGCCCGCACCTTGCGCAAATCCGGCATGCGGGTCGGGCCGGCTTCGGTCAAGGATGGGATCGAGGCGGTGCTGGCAGCCGGCATCGGTTCGCGCGACGATTTCTACTGGACGCTGCATGCCGTGCTGGTGTCGCGGCACGAGGATCACCCTGTTTTCGACGAAGCCTTCCGGCTGTTCTGGAAATCGCGCGAGCTGATCGAGAAACTTCTGGCGATGTTCTCGCCTGTGGCGCCCGACACCAGGGAGAAGCAAAAGCCGCGCGCGGCAGAAAACCGCGTCAGCCAGGCCATGTTCGAAGGCCACGAGAAGAATCGGCCGGTCAGGGAAATCCCGGAGATCGAAGTCGACGCCCGGCTAACCTTCTCCGGGAATGAAGTGCTGCGCGGCAAGGACTTTGCCCAGATGAATGCCGACGAGATGGCAGACGCCAAGAAGGCGATTGCCCGGCTGCGGCTGCCGTTCGACATGGTCCGTACCCGACGCTTCAAGGCAGACCTGCATGGCCGCCGTATCGATCCACGCGCCATGATGCGCTCGGCCGCGCGCACCGGCGGCGAACTGATCCTGCCGAAATTCCGCTCAGCCCGCGAAGTGCATCCGCCGCTGGTGGTTCTCGCCGATATCTCCGGTTCGATGAGCCAGTACACGCGCATCTTCCTGCACTTTCTGCATGCGCTGACCGAAAAACGGCGGCGCGTGCACACCTTCGTCTTCGGCACGCGGCTGACCAATCTCACGCGGCAGATGCGCCATCGCGACCCCGATGCCGCCCTTGCCGACTGCTCGGCGGCGGTCAAGGACTGGTCGGGCGGCACCCGCATCGGCGATACGCTGGCGGAGTTCAACAAGCACTGGTCACGCCGCGTGCTCGGGCAGGGCGCGGTGGTGCTGCTGATCACCGACGGGCTGGAGCGCGACGATGTCGCCGGCCTGTCGGAGGAGATGGATCGCCTGCACAAATCCTGCCGGCGGCTGATCTGGCTGAATCCCCTATTGCGCTTCGACGGTTTCGAGGCCCGCGCCCGCGGCGTCAGAGCGATGCTGCCTCATGTCGACGAGTTCCGCTCGGTACACAATCTCGATGCGCTGGCCGACCTCTGCGCCTCGCTGGACAAGAAATCCGCCGCTTCGGTCGATCCGCGTCGCTGGCTGGACGCTGGTGTCAGGCGCGCCGCATAGCCATATTGGATTCCGAAAACAGGCTCCCAGAGAAAAACAGACTTTGAGGCAAGCGATCATGGACAACAGCATCTATCTCGATGAGGCCCGCGACCCCTTGATCATCGCGGAAGGCTGGATGAAGGACGGCAAGGATGTCGCCATCGCCACTGTGGTCGAGACCTGGGGTTCGGCGCCGAGGCCGGCCGGCAGCCACTTGGTCATCGACGCCGAAGGCAATTTTCACGGCTCGGTCTCGGGCGGCTGCGTTGAGGGTACCGTGGTGAGCGAGGCGATGGACGTCATCGACTCGGGAAAAGCGAAGATGCTGGAGTTCGGCGTTGCCGACGAAACCGCCTGGCAGGTCGGCCTGTCCTGCGGCGGCCGCATCAAGGTCTATGTGGAGCGGCTTGGTTAGGCATGGATCCCTACGCTCTCAAAACGCTCAATGCCGAACGCCGGGCCCGCCGCGCCGCGATCCTGGTCACCGATCTCGGCGACGGCCGCGACCGCATCGTGCGCGAAGGCGACCAGGTTGCCGGGGAACTCGGGCAAGCGATCGCCAAGGCATTTCGCACCGGCAATTCCGGTTCGGTCGAGGCTGAAGGGCGCACCTTCTTCCTCAACGCGCATTTGCCGCAGCCGCGCCTGGTGGTAGTCGGCGCCGTCCATATCAGTCAGGCGCTGGCGCCGATGGCCAGGATCGCCGGCTATCCCCTGGAGATCGTCGATCCGCGCACCGCCTTCGCCACCCCGGACCGTTTTCCCGATGTAGCCCTGCATGCCGAATGGCCGGAGGATGTGGTGAAGCGCCAGCCGCTCGACAGCTACACGGCGCTGGCCGCCGTCACCCATGATCCGAAGATCGACGATTTCGCGCTGAAGGCCGCACTCGACGCCAACTGTTTCTATGTCGGCGCGCTCGGCAGCCGCAAAACCCACGCCAAGCGCGTCGAGCGCTTGCTGGCGCTGGGCGCGACCGCCGACCAGATCTCTCGCATCCACGCCCCGATCGGCCTCGACATTGGCGCGGCGAGCCCGGCCGAGATCGCCGTCGCCGTCCTGGCGCAGACGATCCACGCCTTCCGCTCGCGCGGGCTGGAATCGAAAGGCGCTGCGGCGTGAGATTCGGTCCGGTTCCAATCGACCAGGCGCAAGGCGCGGTGCTGGCGCATGCCACGACGGCCGGCGAGCGGCGTTTCCGCAAGGCGCACAGGCTAAGCACGCAGGACGTGGCCGTGCTGAAGGCGGCCGGCATTACCGAGATCGTCGTGGCGGTGCTTGCCGCCGATGACCTCAGCGAGGATGCGGCGGCCGAAAAGATTGCTGCCAGCATGGCCCCCCGCAACATCGAGGCAAAACCTGCCGCGACCGGCCGGGTCAACCTTCACGCCAAGGCCGCCGGCGTCTTCACCGTCGATGCCACGATGATCGACGCCATCAATGCCGTCGACCCGACCATCACCATCGCCACGCTGGCGCAGCACGCACCTGTCGAGACGGGGCAAATGGTGGCGACGGTCAAGATCATCCCGTTCGCTGTTGCCACGGCTCTGGTCGACAAGGTGACGAAGATCTGCGCCGGCGGCGAGATCTTCGCCGTCAACGCTTACCGGCCGGTGCGCATCGGCGTCATCCAGACGGTTCTGCCCGGCATCAAGGCCGGCGTGCTCGACAAAACGCTGCGCGTCACCGAAGCGCGGCTGGCACGCTCCGGCGGCCGGCTGACGACGGAGCGCCGCACGCCGCACGAAATTGCGCCCGTCGCCGAGGCCGCCGCCGCGCTGGCGCGCGACAACGACATGGTGGTGATCTTCGGCGCCTCGGCGATGAGCGATTTCAACGATGTCGTTCCGGCGGCGATCGAGGCAGCAGGTGGCACGGTGATCCGCGCGGGCATGCCCGTCGATCCCGGCAATCTACTGGTGCTGGGCACGCTCGACGGCAAGCGCGTCATCGGGGCGCCCGGTTGCGCCCGCAGCCCCAAGGAGAACGGTTTCGATTGGGTGCTCGACAGGCTGATCGCCGGCCTCGACGTCACAGCCAAGGACATTGCCGGCATGGGCGTTGGCGGCCTCTTGATGGAAATCCCGACCCGGCCGCAGCCGCGCGAGCCGCTGCCGGCGAGAGCCGGGCTGAAGGTCGAGATCGTGCTTCTGGCCGCCGGTCGCTCCAGCCGCATGGGCGGGCCGAACAAGCTTCTGGCGCTGTTCGACGGCAAGCCGCTGGTGCGCCGCACCGCTGAACGGGCGCTCGATTCCAAGGCTTCTGCCACCGTTGTCGTCACCGGCCATCAGCGCGAGCGGGTGCACGCCGTGCTCTCGGGCCTCGACGTGATCTTTGCCGACAACCCGGATTTTGCCGACGGCCTGTCCTCGTCTCTAAAAGCCGGCATTGCCCGCGTTGGAGCCGAGGCGGCCGGCGCCATGATCGTCCTCGGCGACATGCCGGGCATTTCCTCGACCGATCTCGACAGGCTGATCGAGGCCTTCCGTAGGGACGGCGGCCGCTCAGTGGTGCGTGCCGCCCATGACGGCCGCCGCGGCAATCCGGTGCTGTTGCCACGCGCGCTGTTTGGAGGCATCGCCCACCTCGAGGGCGACACCGGCGCCCGCCATCTGGTCGAGGCCGAGGGACTGGATGTCATCGACGTCGAGATCGGCGACGGCGCGTCGATCGATGTCGACACCCGTGAAGCAATGGAAGGAGCCGGCGGCGTGCTGCAGGATTGACAAAGCGAAGCCGAAAAACGCATGCCTTTAGCATGGCTCTCTCTTTACTTGCCTCAGCGCTTCTACCCCCCTCTGGCCTGCCGGCCAGGCCGACAGGCCAGAGGGG